>DGWW01000201.1:0-420 GCA_002395385.1 Myxococcales bacterium UBA4248 | reverse complement strand
AAAAAAAAAAAAAAAAAAATCAACCTCTTTTTGACAAAAAAATCAAAAAAATTCGCCACGCGAAAACCTAGTATTTATGCGAGGATGCGGCGATTATGCGCCGTAAATGTGAGTGATGAATCACATTTTTTTTCTTGCAAAAGATTGTTATGTGTGTTAATATTATATATTTTTTGAATTTGTGTGCGTTATGTAAGTCTGGATAACTACCGATTAGGAACACTGGCATTTTCAAGTCCTTGTGTTTTCAGGGGCAAGACGCCCGCGTTTCCTCAGGATTACGTCCACTCGCCGTATGCTATTCGCGCGCATCAATACAATTCGCTCGCTATTTCGCGTTTGGCGAGTTATGGTGGGCACAGGGGAGCAAAGGATATCCCCCTGTCAGAGGCGATGGAGGTACGTCATGGGAATCTATGT
>DGWW01000242.1 GCA_002395385.1 Myxococcales bacterium UBA4248 | reverse complement strand
CGAACAAATCCGTTTGTAAAATCATTTCATGTCGTGAATACGTAATAGTGATAAGGAAGTCCATGCAGACACCACAAGAAATCAGTGCCATTATTGCAGAAGAACTCAGCCTCTCGCAGGCATCGGTCTCTGCCGTCATAGAATTATTGTCCGAATCGGCAACCGTCCCCTTTATTGCGCGCTACCGCAAAGAGCGCACCGGCGGCCTCGATGAAGTGCAAATCCGCACCATCGAAGAGCGACAGACCTACCTCCTCGAGCTCAATGAACGCCGCGATGCCATACTCGCCGCTATCGAAGGCCAGGGCAAACTCACGCCGGAACTCAAAAAGCAAATCGAAGCAGCTCCGACGAAAGCCATACTCGAAGATCTCTATCTGCCCTACAAGCCCAAGCGCCGCACGCGAGCCATGATTGCGCGCGAAAAAGGCCTCGAAGGACTCGCCAATCTCATTCTCGCTCAAAGCCATGAGGGCAGCCCCGAAGCGAGTGCTGCCGATTATATCAATGCAGAAAAAGGCGTCGAAACGACGGCGGATGCACTCAATGGTGCAAGCGATATCGTCGCCGAAGTGATCTCCGAAAAAGCCGATATTCGCGACTTTTTGCGCCAATACATTGCCGATCATGGCGTACTCGTCTCGGAAGGAACCGACAAAGCCTCGGATGAACGCTCCAAATTCGAGCAATACTATTCCTATCGTTCGCCCGTAAATGCATGCAAAGGCCATAGTTTCCTGGCCATTCGACGCGGCGAAAAAGACGGATTTTTGCGAGCCTGTATCGAAGTCGATGAAGACCAGGTTTTGTCGCAAATTTCGAGCATGATGCACGTCGATTCGAAATCGGCATTCCACGAGCTTTTGCAGGAAGCGTGTCAGGATGCCTACGAACGCCTTTTGCAGTCGAGCATCGAATCGGATATCCGCGTCGATATGAAGCAGACCGCCGACCGCGAAGCCGTCGATGTCTTTGCGCAGAATGCCGAAAAACTCCTGCTGGCTGCGCCCTTTGGGGCTCATGCAGTGATCGGCATCGATCCGGGCGTTCGCACCGGCTGCAAGTGCATCGCACTCGACGAAACCGGAAAATTCCTCGAAAATACGACGATCTATCCCCAGGTGAAGAACGAAAAAGAAGCCGAACATGAGCTTTTGGGCTTTATTGCAAGGCATCCATCGAAAGCCATCGCCATCGGCAACGGTACAGCCGGCCGCGAAACCGAAGCATTTGTCCGCAAACTCGTGCAGACATTGCCCGAAGGACAACGCCCTTATGTCGTCATGGTCTCGGAATCGGGTGCCAGTATCTATTCGGCATCGGACGTGGCACGCGAAGAATTCCCGGATCTCGATTTGACCGTGCGCGGTGCCATTTCGATTGCACGAAGATTGCAGGATCCCTTGGCAGAACTCGTCAAAATCGATCCCAAATCGATCGGCGTCGGACAGTATCAGCACGATGTCTATCAACCGCTTTTGAAGAAAAAACTCGAAGAAGTCGTCGAAAGCTGCGTCAACCGCGTCGGTGTCGAACTCAATACAGCCTCCTCAGAATTGCTCAAATACGTAGCCGGCATTGGTCCTTCGATGGCCAAAAAGATTGTCAGCCATCGCGAAAACAACGGCAATTTCAATTCGCGTGCACAACTGCTCAAAGTCGCAGGCCTCGGCCCCAAGACCTACGAACAGGCCGCCGGTTTTATCCGCGTGCGCGAAAGCGACAACCCATTGGATAAATCCGCCGTCCATCCCGAGCGCTACAAACTCGTCGAGCAAATGGCCAAAGACCTCGGATGTTCGGTTAAAGATCTCGTCGGCAATAAAACCCTCACAAATATGATCAACATCAATCGATACGTTTCGGATGACGTCGGCCTCATGACGCTCAATGATATCATTTCCGAGCTGCAAAAGCCCGGACGCGATCCGCGTGCCGAATTCGAACCGCCCAAATTCAATGAAGCTGTCACGAAGATCGAAGATCTCAAAGAGGGAATGATCCTCGACGGCATTGTCACAAACGTCACAAATTTCGGTGCTTTTGTCGATGTCGGAGTCCATCAGGACGGTTTGGTGCACATTTCGGCATTGTGCGACCGATTTGTCTCGAATCCAGCCGAAGTCGTCAGCGTCGGCGATGCCGTTCGCGTGCGCGTTCTCGAAGTCGATTTGCCTCGCAAGCGGATTTCTCTGACCTGCCGCCTCAACGATGGAACGGCCCAATCCTCGCAGGATAAAGCCAAATCGACAAATGCAGGAAAGCCAACAGATAAAAAGCGCGACAAAGCTCCAAGGCGCGAAGAAAAGCAATTCAGCAACAACCCCTTCGCCGGGCTCAAGCGATAGTTTGCAATTTTTATTTATATCATTTTCGCGGCTATCGCAGCGCGATACGCCGCTTTAACACTGCTATCTGCTGTGCAGATACGCAGTGTTTTTTTTACGCACAGCCCCCTGCTTGTCCACATTTTAATGATAGTCGTTTAAGCGTTCCATCATAGGCGAACATCGTTCTCTCATATCCCTAAGAGAATATGAATGATAGGAAAGAATAAAATAATAGGATCCATTATGTTCGAGAAAAGATCCGTCTACCGTATAAAAAATATCTCTTTTAACAATTGTATCAAAAGACCCCAATGCATCAAGAGGCAAAAATGTTTTTTTACCACTATATTTAGCAGTCATATAGGCAGAACGAATATCCTCAATCATCTCATCGCTAAGTTCTAATTCAATGGGATGATCGTGGCTACCATATTGATCGTCCAATCCCATCATAAAATGTTTATCCGGAATAACATCCATCCTTATTTCTTGATGATCGATTGACCGAGCAATATTGCTCATGGATTTATCGACTGGGAACCATGTAATTCTCCCTCTTTTTTCCAAACCAGTGCTTTGATTATTCGTAGTCATCTGCAATACTGGACGAAAATAATCGATATCATCCGGCGTCGAAAGCGTACACCCCAAGCTCACAATTTCTTCCTCCGCACCAGTTTTGGGATTTGTGTATTTACCTGAGCCTGTCACTTGCATCGGCATCCAGGAAAAGGGAGTCTGCCCTCGCGTGGAGTAAAACTTGGGTTCATTGCTTTTAAGCATAAGTTGATACAACTCTTCATATTGAATTTTCTCTAATGCATTTTGAAATGTTGTTAGATTGGCATCCATCTGAATGATAAAATGGTCTGAATAAGGCGTTCTTGTATTATTCTCCAAAGCAATCACAATTTTTTGTTTTAATTGTTCTATGGCTTTGGAATTACGAAAATCTTCTGGCTTTATTTTGTATATTTTTCGGGCAAGAACATCCTTCATGATATCCACCGTGGTGAGATCTTTTTTCTTAGTTTCTTCTTTAACAGATTCATCTTTCTTCTGCTCATTATTTTGGGGAACGATCTGTGGTTCATCGTTAGTTTTGGGCTGTTCAACTCTGACTATCTGTACTTCGTCGGATTTGTTAAAATCAGGAAGCACATTAAACATGGATAGTCCCCACCCCAGCAAACCGCCGCAAACAAAGGCACCGGCCAGTGCGACAAAAGCCCCCGGGCTCATTTTTTTCTTTTTGATATGACCTGAATCCTGCTTTGTTTGAAGATTTGTACTGGCTTCTATTGAGTATTGCGGAAGCGGACGTCCACAAAACGCGCATTTTTCGTCTTCTTTCTGATATGCGCCACAATAATCGCATTGTATCATAGTCACTCTCACCTATTATCGGATTGTGCCCCAGGGCCGTCGAGTTCTCATTTTTCTTGCTTTTTCTGTTTCACCCCTTCAGGGTGATTTTATTGATAAAATCTCTTTTCCCGGGGTTACGCCCTTCGGGCTCACCCCGGGCTGTAATATTTCGCCCCTTCAGGGCGATTTTAATGCA
>DGWW01000132.1 GCA_002395385.1 Myxococcales bacterium UBA4248 | reverse complement strand
ATCCGTTTGTTAAAACAAACAAGACTGGCGGCTGAGTGGTAACAATTATATTGTATCGAGACCAAAGTGTGTTCGGACAAGTGTTTCGATATGATGACGTATTGATTCCCGATCGTTTATATTCGTGAGAGGTGTGGTATGGAATTGTTCGAACAGAGGCTGATACAGGCAGGCAGGATCGCATAATTGCAAGGCCGAAAGTGCCAACTGTTCGATATCCGCGTCATTTAGAATGGGGAAGGGCAGTTGTCTTATTAAAAAGAGTTTCAGGTTTGTATTAATATATTGCTGTGCGATGGTATTGAGCAATTGCGTATTTGCGACAGCCAGTAATGCCAGGGCGTATTTAAGTTTGCGGCATTCGGGGTGCGTTTCGACGAGCGCGCTGTTGGCCACGACACAGCCGGGAGGAATGAGTGCAAAGACGGATTTTTCGCGTTCTGCTGCATGAATGGTGCTGCGACAGACAATGCGAAAATAGGATATGCCATTCAAGCGTTTTAAAGATTTTTTATCTTTTTGATATTGTTGATAGTTAAACAGAAAGCGGACATTTTCTTTGATATCTGAGTCATAAGCCGCAAAAGAACCTTTTTCGTGAAGCACGACGAATCCCTGAGCGGCAAGTTTTTCAGAGAGAGGATTCATTCGTGCGTCGGTATGCGGAGGACAGTATAATGCGGCATCGATAATATAATCAGAGCAGTTTGTAACATTAATTTCCTGCCCGAGTGATATCTGGTGGCGATCCATATAATCGCCAAATGTCTCGGCTTTATTAAGCTGTGATATATAGGATGCCATGGTATGATTTGATATCTCTGCGACAATCGATCCGTTTTTACCAAGGCTGGTTTCGACGGGGGCATGCAGGGTTTGAAGATGCTTACGTGCAGATTTTAGACTATTAACTGAGTTATATCCAAAGCCAGTTTCTACAATGTGTGTTTTGGAGCAGGAACGCTTTTCGGCTTTTAACAGACAGAAACGCATTCCCGAAGCGACATCTTTAAATATCTTTTTGCTATTATTGAATCCAAATAGGTAGTGTGGTGTAGAATGTTCGAACATCAGGATACGTTCGATGGAAGGGCCGTTGTTTGCATAGAATGCGTTTGGCAGAACCGCTCCTATATAACCACCATTTTTTGTAAGCAGCCATGCACGTTCCAAAAACATGGCATAGGCATCAATATGTCCTGAAATTTGTACATCCAGCCCGCATATTTTTCTTGCTGATGTTTGTATAATGCGTTTGCGCAGTTCTGTATTTTCACGTTCAAACAGAAGCCATTTGGGTTCAAGTTCTGTTTCGAGCATTTTGATCGCTTCGGCGCGTTCAAATCGATCTTTGCATTTAGCTTCTTCGAGATAAGATCGGTACCATGCGCGCCGATTAAGAACCAGTTTGTTCCAGGGGGGATTCATTAAGATAATATCAAACCCACCATTTGTAGATGCAAAAACATCCTGGAATACATTTTCGATCAGGAAAGGAGAAAATCTACCTTGTGAATCGAGATCCATCGGAAGAATAGTCCAATGATGTTGTATATACCAATCTTTTATATAATCATTTTGTTGTTCATGAGAGAGTGATTCCGGAATTGAGATATGGCAGTATAGCGGCGAAGCAATTGCATCGCCACAGGCAAAATGAGATAGAAACTGTTCAGATTGTGTGCCAGCAATATGTTTAAATGTCTGACGGACAATCTGTACTGCACGATTATTTTTATCTATTCCGTAAATACAATGCATTGCACAGTGCTGCAAAAGACAGTTCGATATATTTTGAAGTGACTGCCGCTTGCATTTGACAGCGTTTGTAAATTTTAAATGTGAAATTTTTATATTGTAATTATATCTATGATGCAGAAAGGCAGATGTAATATTTTGATGTTTAATTTGAATTAATAATCGTCGGCCCGTGTGCACCAAACATTCGAGTGCACGAAAGAGAAATGCTCCTGTACCCATGGCAGGATCGAGAATTTTAAGACTCTTAAGTCGTTTAAACGCCTCTTTGGGAGGATATGCATTGAGTGGGTCAATGATGCAGCTTCGAGCGAGAAAATTGACAATGTCGTCGGGAGTATAAAAAGCACCAGAGTCTTTTCGTGCGACGTATCGCTGTGCCTCACCATTGAAGGTCGTTTTTCCAGGATGATCTATTGCAAAATCAAACAGTCTGTTGAGATCAACCAGGAAGTCGATGTCCTTCGAAAGGTGAAGGGCATCGGCATGTATTTTGAGCAGAGCCTGTGTTTCTTCATGATCATTCAGGCTCTGAGCGATGAGGTTTTTCAGTTTTTTTTTAATATTTTTCATGGATCTTAGAACCCGCAGGTTCTGCCTTTATTTTGTTCATCCAGGAATGCTTTGAGTGGTTCGTAGTATTCGAGCATGGCAGCGGCAGACATTTTGGGTGATCCGGTCATTTCTTCGAGTGTTTTTTGCCATGGTTGTGAGGCACCTTTGGAGAGCATATCCATGAGTTTTTTACCGGCCTCTTTGCTGTTAAAGATGGAGCATTCGTAGAGTGGGCCTTTGAATCCGGCGGCATCGCAAAGCGCTTTGTGGAACTGGAACTGCAGGATACGCGCGATGAAATAACGCAGGTAGGGCGTATTGCCGGGGACATGATATTTGGCACCCGCATCGAAATGGGATTCATCGCGGGGTTCCGGTGCAGAGACGCCCTGGAGTGATTCGCGCAGTTTCCACCATTCGGCGTTGTAATTCTCTGGAGTGATCGTTCCGTCGAAGACGTGCCAGCGCCATTCATCGATGAGCAGACCGAAGGGTAGGAAGGCGATCTTTTCGAGTGCAGACTGCATCTGCTGATTGATTGTCGTTTCTTTATTAGATTCGAAGTCGTCCAGAAGTCCAACTTCCTGAAGGTATTTGGGCGTCATCGAAAGTGTGAGCGTGTCGCCGATTCCCTCGTGGAAACCATCATTTGCCCCGGTTTGATATACAAAAGGCAGGTGGTTATAGTACAAATAATAATAGATATGACCGAGCTCATGCTGAATGGTCATGAGGTTTTCCATATTGGGTTCAATACATACTTTAATGCGGACATCTCCCTTTGTATTGAGATCCCATGCGCTTGCATGACAGACGACTTCCCGGTCGACGGGTTTGACAAACATCGAATTGACCCAGAAGGACTTGGGGAGTTGTCGCATACCGAGGGATTGATAAAAATCCTCGCAGAGCTGAACCATTTCAACTGGTTTGAGTTTTTCTGCAATTTTGGGCGAAGGATCGAGATTGGGTGCATCGGGGTAGGGCACGACAATGGGATAAATGTTGTTCCATTCCTGAGCCCACATGTTGCCGAGCAGATGTGCTGGAATTGGTTTATCCTGTGGGACGACGTCAGTGCCATAGACTTCGCCAAGTTTCGCACGCACATAGCAATGCAATGAATCATAGAGCGGTTTTAATTCTTTCCAAAGTGCCTGGATATCCTTTTGAAATTCTGCAGCGGGCATATCGTATCCGGCAAGCCATACTTCGGAGAGATCTTTAAAACCGATATCATGGGCACCTTCGTTGCCAAGTTTTGCAAATTCCTGGTAGAGTGCGCGTTGATTATCGAATGCATTATGCCAGCCTGTCCAAGCTTTTTTGAGCTCGTCCGGGTTTCGGCTTTTGATAAGTATGTCCGATAATTCGCCGATATTCTTGCATTTGTCACCTTCGCAGGCTGTTGCTGCACCGTAATAGCCAATGAGTTTGGCACTGATTTCTGCGAGTCTGCTGCGTTTTGCAGGATCTTTGGGTGGAGGAAGGGCTGTATCTGTGCGGATTTTATTCCATCGACGCACCTGATCTGCGCAGGATGCGTCTTCAGCTTTGAATTGATTGGCTTCCTCAATGAGTTCGGATTGTACAGAAAGGAGTTTTTCGTCGCTTGCTGTGGCAGCTGCTTCGGTTTCGGGATTAATGTTTGTCATGTAATCCCAATTCTTCTGTTCGCTCTCTGAGACGGCGTTGCGGAGTGTCTCACCGGCATAGTCAACGTATTGGCACATCGGGCACTTAGCGGTGCATTCATCGGAGAGAGCAGATGTCTTTTGTTCTGCATCTACAGGGGTTTCGGGGGCTTTGACTGATTTGTTGCACCCAAAGAGAGCGCAGCAGCAGACGATAATGGGGAGTAATGATTTTCGCATGTTCGTACCGTATGTCACAAAGCAGAGATGCTGTCCGGAGGTCTTTACTTGAGAAGTAGAGAGGGTTTCTTTTTGGGGGGCGTGAGCAGAAGTCTTTTCTTCTTTTTGGTGTTATCAAGAATGAGTGGATGTTTTTTATTTTTTTTATCGGGATTCCCCACCCATTTGGTAAAGAGCAGTGGGGGGTCTTGTTGTACGATTGGAGCTGTTTGTTTTGAGTTATCCCCTTTTGGGGCTGCAATCAACAATCGATGAATGGCTTTATTGATATCAGCCTCTTTGACGGGGTTGGATTCTTGGGGTTCGGCAGGTGCTGGGGTAGGTGGTTCATCGATATCGGAAGTAGATCCTCGTAACTTCGTTTTTTTATTCTTTATTAAACCTAATTTTTCTGCATTGTTCCGTTGGCATTCTACTTTGCTGAATGAGGCTTCTTTTAAGCATTTTTGAGGGCAATCGCTTTTGATATCCTGGACGTTGCAAATTGTGAGACATCCTTTTTGTATGGCATTACCCAAGGCATCTTGCTGACTGTTATTGTGAGATTTTGAGATTTCTGTTTGGTTCTGATACTGGATAGTGACTGAGCATTCGACATTATCTCGCGCCAGAGCTTGGGATGC
Organism: Myxococcales bacterium UBA4248; assembly: GCA_002395385.1. Classification (GTDB taxonomy): domain Bacteria; phylum Myxococcota_A; class Bradymonadia; order UBA4248; family UBA4248; genus UBA4248. The sequence continues at coordinate 4,479 of DGWW01000132.1, read as the reverse complement.
CAATATCATCACGACTGCAATGATTGTACATTGAAGGATATGTAGAGATTTCATTTGGATTCTCCCTTTGGAATGATGGTTTCTGGGGAAGAAATCACGGTTGTAAAGCGGATAAAATTGGAGAGCAGCGTCCCGACAGGTTTGTCTGCATCGTCGTAAAGTTCGAATTCAAAACGCATGAGATATTTTCCTGTTGGGACGAGTGAATAGAAAGGTTGATCTGGCCAGCTCTGAGCGTGTATGGATTCCCATGTGCTTTCGAGCAGAGCAACACTAAAATCTTTGGATACACCCACTGGGAGAGAAAAAACGCTCATCATACTTGGTTCTGCTGGTGTTCCCTGTGCGATGTCAATATTTGACCAATAGATAGGTTCTTTGGTATCGTAGGTATATATAATTAAATGCGCTAAACCACGTGCGCCGAGGTGTGATTTAGATATATTTTTAATGGATATATCAACTGCAGCCCCAATAGAATCTCGCCATACCGGGAAACGATTGGTTAATCGAATTTCAACATTTTTTGAAATATCCGTATCCTGGATCATCCCTTCGGGAGTTGTGTATCGCCAGGTGTCTGCTGCATCGGTAATATCCAATCCCTGGGTAGTTTTTTTCTTATCTGAACAGGCAGATAATACAATGATCAGCGCAAGCAGTATGATGAGAAGTCTTGTTTTCATTGAGTGTATAAATAAAGGGCCTCGCTAGGCGAGGCCGAAAAGATGATACTAATTTAATTTTGATTTAGCAGTTGGATCATTCGGATCGATTTCGAGTGCTTTTCGATAGGCATCCTGTGCCTCACTGGCCATACCGGCTTTTTCTCTGAGTGAACCGAGATAATTATAGCATGTGACTTTCTTTGAAATAGCACAGGATTTTTCAGCATAAGTACAGGCTGCAGATATTTTGCCTTGTTTTTCACTGACCTGAGCGAGTCGATGCCAGGCCATGGCATTCTTAGGATCTTGTTTTGTTGCTTGTGTCAGGAGTTCTGTTGCCGTTGCATAGTCTTTTTTGGCGAGAGCTGCATTGGCATCCTTGAGGAGCGAAGCTGTATCGGCAGGTTTATTCGCTTTTGCAGCATCAGCGGTTTTGGTTTCGGGTGATTTGGCTGTATTTGCACCTTTGTCATCCGCTTTTTCGTTTGCCTTGGTGTTCGCTGCCAGTTTGTCTACATCGACAATCATAGGTTTGGCCGGAACATCGTCATCATCCAGGCTGATTCGTTTACCTTTATTGCTGCCAGCCGCTTCACCGGATGAATCTTTTGGCTTGTCTGCATTTGGATTGACATCATTGGATGGTTTGGTCGTTGGCTTGGCGGCTGAAGGTGGTTCAGCAGGTTCTATGAGTCTAAGTGCCCACTCGGAATCAGAGGGACGTGTGTTAGGCGCGGGTGCTGTGTTCGGTTGTACTGACGGCTGTTCAGGCTGAGCCGGTTTTGTCTGTGATGGGGCTGCTGCAGCTTGTTGATTGGTAGTTTTGGTATTCTGCTGCGGTGTGGGCTGAGCTTTCGTCGGTTGAGCGGGGACGGGTGTGGGTTGAACCGCTGCAGCCTGGGCTGCTGGTGGTTGTTGAACAGGCGGAATCTCCTGTGTATTTTGGGGTGCTTGGGCAGCCGCCGGTTCGGGCTGTGTATTTTGAGCCAATCCTTCTCCCTGGAGTGCAGCCTGATTATCCGGTGCATTTGCAGGCACTTCGGCAACACCTTCGTTTTGTTGCTGTGTCGGAGCCAGCGCAACGGCAGTTTCTTTGTTGGGAATCTGATTCAGGCGGTTTTGGAAGGTATTCTTTTCTGAACTGGATTCTTCGATAGACGCACCCAGATTGGGAATGGGATTAAATTGCTGTTGTTTTTGCAGACTTGCATAGATATCATCGAGCTCACTCCAGCCGTCGAATTGCTTTTGTAATTCTGCTCGCTGTTTGGATGCTTCAGATTCGGCTTTGGCCTGCGCTGCATTCAATGCAGACAATCTTGCGGTCTCACATTCTTGTCTTTTGGCTTCTGCATCGGGGAGTGCTGCATCAACCGCAGAGGTGCATGAAATATAGGCAGCATCTATTTCTGAGCGTGAGAAGTCAAAAGGATTGGGAATCGTTTCGGATTTCTTTAGATTGGCACGAAGAGCGTTTGCCTGTTTTTGAAGCGCATCCGCATATTCTGTTCTCAATTTTTTGAGTTCTTCGCGTTCGATATCCGTTTTGCGGAGATCATTTAAAATGTTATCCGCTTCTTTTCTCGATTCCGGCGTCGCTTTATCGAGTGCGTCGTGGAATTTCTGAATTTGGGCAAGAGAATCCTCACTCAACTCAGCTGTTTTGGGAGCAGATGTATCGGACCCGAATTTTTCAAATGCAACGACAAAGCAGGCGATACCGAGGAGGCAGATCGCAATGACGGCCCCGAGAATGACTTTTTTATTGGAATGGCGAGTGGGTTTGGGTTCATCATCGCCAAACCAATCCATGGCATCATCCTCGTCAGTATCTTCTTCTTCGGTGGCAGGCGTTTTTTCTGCTTCAGCTTTGAGTGTTTCGATGGGGATGGCAGCCGTAATGTCACCGGGTTCGGCAGCATTGACGGTAATCGGTTTAATATTGGAATCTTCACCCTCTTCGAGCATGTATCCGTGCGTGGATGTTAGAGTCGGCAGATTGCTGAATTCCGGTTTTACGTCAGGATCTGCCATCGATTCGATGGATACTTCTGATGTAATGACTTCATTTTGTGGCTCAAAATCCCGACGTCTGGCTTTGCGTTTGATTCTGCGCATTTGCATACGATCCGAGACGGCAATGACATCACCGCTTTTGAGCGTGTCATTCTCTGTGTCCTCCGATTTTTTGCGATTAATGCGTTTATGAGGCACAGCTGCGAGATCTTCAGAACTCGTTTCGCGCTTGGGCGTCTGGGAGGTATTGGAATTCAATTCTTCGGATTTTGAGTCTTTTGACTTTTCTGAAGAAGTTTCTTTGCTGGCGTCTTTGGATTCATCCTGACTGTCTTTGGGGACAGTCTTCGATTTATCTTGAGCGGAGGCATCGTCGCTGCCAAAGCGCAGCCCTGGGAAAGGAACATCCTCATCATTGAAGACATCATTTTTAGATGAATCAATGGCAGTAATGGTATCGAGAATATCGGCAAATGGGTTGCTGTCTTTAGACTGCCTTGCTGCGTCTGCACTAAAGAGTGCTTTGGGCATTTCCTGAGTCGGTGATGCCTCGAAGGGATCCATCTCGGTTGTGACCGCGCGTTCCACGATGTCCGTCAATGCCGTCGTTTCGAGATTATCTCCAACGAGTTCGGCCAAATCTGCCCAGGAGGCTTTTTCAACGACTGTGCGCCCGGGATCGATTCCTTTGCGCGTGGTTTCGATTGCGGCACGCTGGCTGTCCTGCCATTGGTTGTCCGGGAAGTTGGTAAATGCCGAGGGCTGTTTCCCCTGGTGATCAGGTCTTTCACTGCTGTCTGCAAGAAGATCGAGCAATTCCAAAGAAAGGGAATCGCAGGACTCATCCAGCTCGGTATGGATGCTCAGCAGGGCTGTCATGAATGCCCGGGTCGTCTGGAAACGCACCCCGGAGGATCCGAGGGTCGAAGACAACAGAAGATCTGCAAAATCATCGGAGATGCGGACACGCGGGTTTGTGACACGGATATCCTGCGTTTCACCGCTGAGATGTTTGGCAAGCCGATCTGAGACGGAACCGATTCCCGCCTGGTGCGTCAGAAGACAATAGGCTGCAGCACCGCAGCTGTACACATCGCTGTGCGCCTGGGGCTGCTCACCTCTGGCAACTTCGGGCGCCATAAGATCCACGATGTCTTCGAAGATTTCGGGGTGATCATCCCGCAATTCTGAGAAATGGTCACCTCTGAAAATGTCCCACAATCCGATGTCATGCATTCGGATGCGCCCACTGTTGTCGAGGATGATATTGCTCAGGGCGATGTTGCCATTGATGAGACGCTGTCCGTGGATGTCCTTGACCGCTCGCAGGAGTTGATACAGCAGCTCTGCGACATGGAATTCGCTCAGCGTAACATCCAGGTTGAGAATATCCTGGAAGGAGTGGCCGGGGATGAAGGGATGTGCGCTGTAGAGGGCACCATCATCAAACCAGTCAAAATCGATGACCGGTACACCTCCGCCCGAAATCTGCGTGCTCTTCTCAAGAATTTCATGGAGTCGTGAAACACGGCCGGAATCACAGAGCAACGCGTCCGAATAGAGCCTTAGACGATAAGTGTTGCCCGAACGTGTGGCACGGTAAACATCCCCGAGCCCATCATGACCAATGATCTTCTGAAGATAGTATCCACAAACGGTCTCACCCGGTAAAAATTGGCGATCCGGAAGCGGCTTGAGTTCCGTACCGTGAAATGGGCAAAAACGAACGCTGTCCTCAAATGTCGACAAACAAATCTGGCATGCTTTCACTCGATTTTCCTCACTTTATATCGGT
>DGWW01000010.1 GCA_002395385.1 Myxococcales bacterium UBA4248 | reverse complement strand
AAGGGATAGCTTGATGTGCCCTCTCTTGAAATTGCTTTCTTCAACAATCTTGCCGGTGATAATAGCGAAGAGGCCACACCCGATCCCATCCCGAACTCGGAAGTTAAGCTCTTTAGCGTCGATGGTACTGCATGGGTGACTATGTGGGAGAGTAGATCGTCGCCGGCTTTTTTTTATTTTATTCGGCATTTTCGTCGTCGCATCGTCGGTCGCGTACCAAGTACGCTTCCCTCCTCGCTCCTAGAAACTGCTCGAATAAAATAAAAAAACGGTAGGATGCATATTAATGTGATGACCATTCGTCGTCGCATCGTCGGTCGCGTACCAAGTACGCTTTCCTCCTCGCTCCTAGAAACTGCTCGAATAAAATAAAAAAAAGGTAGTATGCATTTTTTATGTGATGACCATTGTCGTCGCTTCGTCGGTCGCGTACCGAGTACGCGCCTGGGCGCTTTTTTCTTGCTTCCTAGCATCTGCTCCGACAAAATCGAAAAAAGGGTAGATAATTTTTTTATTGATGTGTGCAATTCTTTAGGGAAACCAGCTTTTTCATTTAGTTTATGCAGAATAATTACGCATTACGCATTACGCATTACGAATTAAAAGGAAACCAGCTTTTTCATTTAGTTTATGCAGAATAATTACGCATTCCGCATTACGAATTACGAATTAAAAGGAAACCAGCTTTTTCATTTAGTTTATGCAGAATAATTCCGCATTACGAATTACGCATTACGAATTAAAAGGAAACCAGCTTTTTCCTTTAGTTTTGCAGAATAATTCCGCATTCCGCATTCCGCATTCCGCATTATAGGAAACCAGCTTGTTTCCTTTAGTTTTGCAGAATAATTCCGCATTCCGCATTCCGCATTCCGAATTAAAATAACGCATTGCAAATTTCATTGTCTGCGGTACAACCCTTGTGACGCCTCATCGCGCAATATTTAAGGACGCCTTGAAAAAAAGGGATATTACAATGAAACAGTATTTTACTTACACAGAGGAATTAATTCAGGGATTAGAATCGTTTGCCGGCAATAGCGAACATTTGATTGATATGCCTGCGATCAACATGTTCCCTGAGCTTCTGGCTGCCTTCGAATTGGATAATCGCAATACTGCAGCTTATGCGATTGAACACGATAGCAAAAGTGATAACGTACTCTGGGCACACATTCATAAAATACTCAAGTATAAATTGTCTGGTGTTGAAAAACGCGATATTGCTTTGTTCCAGCAACAAAATGCATTGGATGAATTGCACTTTGAACAATTGTGCAAGGCTTTTCATCATATTGATAAAGAAATGCATCTTTCTGCAGTTCTGCGTGCAGCACTCGTTTTTTCAGATATTTCCAAAGGCGGAAATGCTGAACGCCGCCTGGAATGGAAAAAACATTATGGCATGGATCTGAGTATTCACAATCAGGCTTCCGCTATATTATTGAGGGAAACCGCATTATTAAACAGATATATAGAATTCCGTCATTCGGCAGCTCTGCAAAATCTGACCATCTTCATGGTGAATGCACATGGCTTGATTGGTCAGTATGTACGCGGCGAAATTACCGGCGAACTGTTTGAACCGGTGGTGACCGGGATGATGCAACATGCCTGCGAATTGCAGCAATGCATGCAGTTGGATAATAATGGTGTGGCGATACATGCGATTGTTCAGCTCTATCTGTTGATGAATGTACTCGATACTGCTGCTGTTCGAGAAGGCCTGATGAATAATGAATTGCTCGATAAATTTATTCATGTAGCAGAGCTTCTTGAAAATGCTGCGTTGAATCATGAACATTTTCCATGCGCTCCAACAACATCTAATACAGATACCTATAAAAAAGTACTTTATGAACGATTGCTCGCTTTGAGAAATGGCGCAATTCAGATGGGAGAATCACCCGAAAATGTAAGAAATGCGCTCGATTTACTGAATGATACCCAAATCGATTGGTTTTATCACCGCATGTTAAAATGTCAGCTATGGTATTTCGAAGCAGCAACAGGGCGGCTGTCTGCACAAAGCCAACTCAAAATGCTGATAATGGGATTGTATTTTTATAATTTAAGCGATTCATCGAGTGATAAGATTTTCCATGTTGATTTCTTTAATATTGCTAACATGCTGTCTCCTGTATCAGAAAAGATTTCCGGTGAAATTGCCAAAAGCCGATCCGGCTATCGTGTGCGTATTCTGGATGCCATGCTTGCCGCACAGGATATTCATAAAATGATCGATGGATCTGCAGAAATATATCAAAATAAACATATTTTCATGATGAAGGAATCCCGTGGCGGGGATTCATCGATTTCTTTAAATATTGTAGGATCTGAAGAGTCTGAAGCGCTCATTACGCTGCTTTCGATATATGAAAAAAAATCGGCCGTTGCATTCCATAGCGCACTCAAGATGCTGTGCGATTTATATCATTTGCGAAAGGATGATTTTGATCGTCTCTCCAATGAATCACAGTATTTAGTGACTATGAATGCCGCTAAAAATGATAAAGCCAGAATGATGAATTATCTCAAACCCGGCAAAATCGTTGAAGTCGGTCCTGGCGGCGGGGTTGTACTGGATTTGCTCGAATCGCATTTTCCCGATTCTGAAATTATAGGCCTGGATGCGAGTCATCAGGTTGTGGTTGCGCTCGAACAGCGAAAAAAACAATCCCATGCCAAATGGCAGATTATCGAAGGCAATGCCTTCGCATTTGAAAAGTATTTCTCGGATAATTCATTGAATGATATTGTTTTTTGCAGCATTCTGCACGAAATATACAGTTATATTGAAGCAGAGGACGGCACGCGTTTTCATGTCGAATCTGTACAAAAAATGCTTCAGTCTGCATTTAAAGCGCTTGCCCCTGGCGGCCGCATTCTCATTCGCGACGGAATTATGCCAGACCATAAACCGCAGTATTTGTCTTTTATTGCCGAAGATGCGCGTCCATTTTTCGATGCTTTTTGCCGCGAATTCAAAGGCCGTAAAATAGATTATCAAACCGTCGATGATAATACTGTTTTGCTCGATTCTGCCGATGCTATGGAATTCATGTATACTTATACATGGGGGCCTGAGAGCTTCCCCTACGAAGTTCGTGAACAATATGGCGTGATGACATATTCGGATTATTGTCAGTCAATTTTGTCCTGGCTTGGTGAAAAAGCTAGAATTGTAGAACTGCCAAATACCGAAGCACTCGTTCTTCAGCCGGGTTATGTTACTGCACTTAAGGATAAAGTCAGGCTGACGGATGTGACTGGCAATCCTGCACCTTTCCCGCCATCCAATGCTATTATTGTGATTGAAAAGATAATTTAATATGAATAGCATTGTTAAATCGCTCAAGCTATCGGCTCGCCGATACGCTTTTCGCTTTGGGCTAGACTCGCCAAGCCGTGCTGAATGCACGGCTTTACCGCTCGCTACGCCCTTCTGCCGCCCGCTATGCGTCTTTGGCACATACGCGTGCGGATAAATTGTAAATACAAATGATAAAGATATATAGTTTGTGCTCATGATTGATCATACGGATGATGATCCATGGGCAGCTTCAGCAAATATCATTATTTCCCTTCGACCAATCGCTTGCCCAATTCAAAGGCTTTTTGCAGATCGATGGGAAAATGTTCTTTGTGATAGCGAGCTTTGTCTTCTTCTTTGAATAGATTAAATGCATATTTGGAATAATCACTAAACTGGTAGGTATTGCAGACATACAGTTCTTCACAATAGCCAAAGATCTGTTTCATACACGATGAATTTGGACTGAGAATCTCGCGATATTGCCAGTCTTTGAGCGCTTCTTCGGTAATATTCATCGTATAGATTAATGCAGTCCTTTTGCCTTCTTTAAAATAATAATTGGGAACACAGTTCTCATCCAGTTCGTAGGAGCCAGCAGGGAACATCAGTCTTTCCATGAAGGCACGCATCACACCGGTCACGCTGCTGTAATAAATCGGTGAACCAAGCACGATGACATCGGCTTCCTTGCATTTTTCCAATATGGGACGCAGTTCATCCCGGATGGCACAGACGCCTTCGGTTCTACTGTTTTTTAGTTTGCATGCAAAACAGCTCATGCAGCCTTTGAACTGCAAATCATATAAATGATAGAGTTCCGTTTCGGCACCGGCAGCCTCGGCACCTTTCATGGCACTTAGGAGGACTTCGTGGGTGTTCCATTTCTTGCGGGGACTGCCATTAATAAAAATCGCTTTCATGTGTATTCTCCTGATATTTCGATTCGGCTGACATATCGGATCAGCCAACCTTTAAAGATTATCATAGATGAGAATAAAATTGATTGAAAAAAGAACCTGATATCAATGTTACTATTTTGATCAATTTTGTCATTCTTTGTCTTATTGTTTCGATATCGGAGATGATGACAAGCGTAAAAGGGAATGTTTATGACAAGGGGCATCCCCTTTGTCAGATACTTCCGCGTGATTATCCAATTTTATTCTTTTATCCACTCGATTGGAGTAGGTTTTTACCAAGTGGATGGATTGCTCTATATCATTATAATGATAGGGTATTGGGGCTTTGTCGTTAAGTATACTGTATGTGACGATCGAGCAATAGTTGCTTATATAATGATGTGGCAATGGTAAGATTGACTATTTTTTAGTTTTTTGGCTAAAGATCAATTTTGGCACACTTGTGGCTTTAAGCGCGCACACGCACTGTTCATGATGGATGAACGGCTTTGTTTGTTTTTTATTCATTTAAACACAAAAAAAAGGGACGAATGATGAAAGCTAAATTGTTTGCATTATGTTTACTGGGAATATTCACGCTTCAGGCATGTGACGAAGAAGATGACCGTCCATTTGTAAGAAATATCGATGGAACTGTCACAGATATGCATGGACAGACCTGTAAATCAGATGATGGAAATTGGGCAGAGTGTTATCCTCAGACATTTAAGTCATCATGCAAAGATGGTAAGGCTGTCGTTTGCGGCAATGCATATACGAATTTTGAAGTTTTTGAGTTTGAATGCGACTGCAAAATGGTCGATGGCAAAGCAACATGCGGCGAATGTGAACCTGGTGAAGTCGATACTTCGAAAGAAGGAATGGTTAAAATATGTAATCCAGCTGGTTTATGGGAAGAAATGCCGTATAGGATTGATCATCCGGATGAACTGAAACCTTGTGATCCTGCTACTTATCAGGCTAAATGCGATGGTAATATTGCGCTTGAATGCAGTGAACTGACAGGAAAAATCTATGCTTCAAAGTGTAATAGTAATATTTATTCAGAAAATACGTGTGTAGAAGTGGATGAAGACTTTGAAGAAACCGAATTTAATCAATATACGCTTCTCTGTGAAAGCAAACAACATCGTGCGTATTGCTCCTATTGCAAACCCGGTGAAATTGCCGATACCGGAACTGTCTGTCTGGATGGCAAAAGCCGAAACGCAGCACCCGTTAAATGTAGTGAGTTTGGTTTTTGGTTGGATAATGAAACTGGCGGTATTCCAAAGTATGATGAATGCGATACAGCCTGCTACAAGGGGCTGTGCCTCGGAAAATTCGTTCCGTGCACGGCAAATGCAGAGGAAGGTCACGTCTGCTACACAGAGGATTCGATGGTTATGAATACTCTTTACTGCGATATTTATGGACAATGGTTTAATAATCAGTCACCTCTTGATATTCAATATTGTCCAAATGGCTGCAAAGATAATGTATGTTTGACTGAATCAAAATGATTGATCGCGTGGTTCGATGATATAGGATGATATATATCTAATCTTAATATTATTTTTACTCGCCTATGTGCTCGCCGTATGGTGCATGGTCCAAGACCATGCACCACACGACTGCGCGCATACGGCTTTTTTTTCGTTCGCCTATGTGCTCGCCGCTTAGGCCATGGCCTGCGCGGCTGCGCGCATACGGCTTACGACGCTTCGCGTTAAAATGAGTTGACAATTCATGGGTAGGTGGTATTTTGTTCACGTGGGTTGATAAACCCAAATGTTCACTAGTGAAATTAGGAGGAAAAATGAAACAAGCCTTTTGCCAGAGCTGTGGAATGCCACTCAATGATGATATTCTCGGTACAAATTCGGATGGCAGCAAGAACCAGGAATACTGTACATATTGTTATAAGGATGGCGCATTTACGGGTGACTTTACAATGGAGGAAATGGTAGAGTTCTGTGCGCAGTTCGTGGATGAATTCAATAAAAATACCGGTCAGAACTTGACTAAAGACGCTTATAAGGAGGTTCTGCGCCAGTTTTATCCCAATTTAAAACGCTGGAAATTGCCTGCAGATGAACTGCCTCATGCCACATCTCCCATCAAACAGCAGCTCATCGATGAAGTGAATGCACTCGGTATTGTTGGGATGCCCAAAATCAGCAATCTCTTTATACTGCAGGGATCGTTTGTAAATATGGAATACCTGGTCAATGGCAATGCTGTTAAATTGCTCGATGATAATGCTGTTTATTGGGGAAATCAGGTTGAAAAGCAGGGCGTCGAAGGCCGTTGCTTTGGCATTGCCTGTGATGAACATTATATTCTGGTGAGCGAGTATGGCAAGGACGGTGCTCATGCAGAACTCGTCATGCTGAAAAGAAGATAATGCTGAATAGATATTGCTGATTGTGGTGAGCTGCGTATTCGCCGCAAAGCAATCAACGACGTGTCGCTGCATGTCGCTCAAAATAATATCATGCCGCAGCGTATTGGCTGCCGGCCAATAGCAGCGGCCAGTGAGCCGTAGAGATGTGTCGCGACACATCTCTAGGCGAGCAAATGATATAAAGAATGGTCATGTATTACTGTGCTTTTCTAAAAATATAATAAATTTGATAAGGCAATAAATCTTTGACTTCATGATCTAATTCAAGACCGGAAGATTTGGCGATTTCGAGCAATTTTTCGGGTGCAATTTTTGCGCTTTCGGGTGGCCCGTTGGGGATTTCGCCCTGTTTGAATTCAATAATATGGAACTGAGCGCCGGCGGGGAGCTGGTTTACAATGCCTGACATCCATTCGACGGGGCTGGCGATGTGATGCATGACATCGCACATGAATACGATATCGATATTTTCGGGAATTTCGGGCTTTTGAGGGTCGATAAGCTTCACCTCGATGTTTTGTATGCCCTTGAGCATGGCATGATGGTGAATGTGGCGAATCATCTCGGGCTCGACATCTGCGGCAAAGAGACGTCCCGTTGTGAGCTTTTGCGATATCGGGAACGAAAAATAACCGGAACCTGCGCCCAAATCGAGTACGCGTTCATTGCCTTTGAGCTGCATCTGATCGACGATTTCCTGCGGTTTTTGCCAGATTTTGCGATCTTCACGGTCGAGGAACTGAATGTAAGCTTCCATCTGTTCAAAGGGCTTCATTTGGGTGGGATCGAGACCTTGTTTTCGCAATGGACAATCGACGGGCGGATTGGATGGATCGTGAACCATGCCCATCGGATGTTCGGGGTGTGGTGCCTGGGTTTCTGGATTTGTGGGAGCTGTTTCTTGAGCAAGCTTTGCTGTTTCCTGCATGTCCTGCTGGGCCTGCGGGGTACCGGCGGGCTGTTGCTCGGTCTTTTGCGATGAGCAGGCAGATGCCAGCAGCATCACCAATAGTGTTGTGAGAAAGCGTTTCATTATATTTCCTTGTTGAACAGATGTTTTAGATTGTCGTGAATGGAATCGTCCAAATATGGCCCTTCATTGCAAACGCTTTGATTTTGTATGATATTTCCTAAAAAAATGATTGATGAAGAATAAAGGGGCGATTTTGCTTGAATCATGGTGTGGTTTCAATATGTTATTCGCGCGTATCGAGCTTTGGCGAGATAGCGCGAATGCGAGGCGTATCGAGCCATGGCGAGATAGCCGAAGTGACAGATAAATCAAAAGAGGTGAGCATGACGACGACACAGGATGCGCTTGAACGTTTAAAAAAGGGCCATGAATCATTTATTGCAGGATCAGCGATGCCTGTGACTACGCAATTGCGCGTACAGGAGTTGGCCGAACATGGTCAACACCCGTTTGCGACGGTGATTACATGCTCTGACTCGCGAGTTTCGCCCGAGATATTATTTAACTGCCGGTTGGGAGAACTATTTGTCATACGGACGGCGGGGAATGTACTTTCTGATATTGAGATGGGAAGCGTCGAATATGCGGTTGAACATTTGCATACGCCGATCGTCCTTGTGCTGGGACATACCCATTGCGGTGCCGTACAAAGTGCATGTGAGGCCGATGAGCACGGGCATTGTCCGCCATGTTTGCAGACACTGTTGAATAAGATTATTCCGTCGGTCGAAGCTGCCCGAAAAGTACATACGAATTCACGGGCAGTTGCCGATATGGCGGAGGATTTAAATGTAGAAAATACCATGCGCGAGATTATTTTAAATCCATCGCTGAAAGGCTCTGAATCGATCATTTATGGCGTAAAATATGATATACAAACATCACAGATATTATATTTGAATCGCGGCCAATTGGATGCAGATGGGAATGTTACAATGATGTGCTTGGAGTGGTAAGCATAAGTGGTTTGTCGTTAAATTGACGCACGAGGAACGTGTATCGTATTGAGTTGAGAGGAAATACACATGGAAAAATCGAAAGTATATTTTACAGATTTTAGGACGACGCTGGGTGTATCGCTGCCGATGAAGCTGCAAAAGCTGATACGGAAAGCGGGCATCGGTAACATCGATATGGATGGTAAATTTGTCGCCATCAAGATGCATTTCGGTGAACTCGGCAATATCGCGTATTTGCGTCCGAATTATGCCAAAGGGGTGGCCGATGTCGTCAAATCGCTAGGGGGCATACCATTTTTGACGGACTGTAATACGCTGTATCCGGGGAGTCGCAAGAATGCCCTGGAACATCTCGATTGTGCGAATATCAATGGGTTTAATACCATTACGACGGGATGTCAGATTATTATCGGCGATGGCCTGAAGGGAACTGATGATATTGCTGTGCCTGTGCCGAATGGCGAGATTTGCAAAGAAGCCTATATTGGACGTGCCGTGATGGATGCGGATATTTTCATTTCTCTGAATCACTTTAAAGGACATGAAGTTGCCGGGTATGGTGGTGCGATAAAGAATATTGGTATGGGGTGCGGCAGTCGCGCAGGCAAGATGATTCAGCATTCGGGTGGGATGCCGTCTGTTCATGAAGAACTGTGTCGAGGGTGTATGCGTTGTGCCAAAGAATGCGGGTCGAATGCGATTTCGTACGATGAAAACCGCAAGATGCATATCGATCCGGATTTGTGCAAGGGATGCGGACGGTGTATCGGTGCCTGCAATTTTGATGCGATTGAACTGACGGACTGGTACGATGAAGGCATGCTGGGACGCCGCATGGCAGAATATGCGGCTGCGGTATGTGCAGGAAGGCCGCATTTTCATATTTCGCTAATTATTGATGTTTCGCCCAATTGCGACTGTCATGCCGAAAATGATGCACCGATTTTGCCGAACATCGGGATGCTGGCTTCATTTGATCCCGTGGCGCTCGATCAGGCATGTATCGATATGTGTCAAGCTGCGACCCCGATTCGCAACAGCCAGCTCGGCGATCATCTGGCAAATCCCAATCGGCCGCATTTTCACGATCATTTTAAGGACAACCATGCCAATGTCCATTGGGAAGAAACGCTCGAGCACAGTGTCAAGATTGGTTTTGGCTCGAGAGAATATGAGCTCATTACGATGAAATAGGATGAAGTCCAGGTTTTTCCGGAGTTTCGGCTCCGGAAAAGACTTCATGTCTGGGGCTCTTTCTGTAACTATTCAGCCGGGGCTCTGCCCCGGACCCCGCCAAAGGTCTGAGACCTTTGGAATCCACAATCATTTAATGTTTTTTCATCACTTTTTGTGACTCCAGCCAACTTATCTCTCGATGGG
>DGWW01000354.1:22764-28786 GCA_002395385.1 Myxococcales bacterium UBA4248 | reverse complement strand
CGACTGCACGGACGGCGTATGCAATACACACGAAACATCATGCCCGGCAGATTGTCCGACCACTTGCGACGATGACGGTGAATGCCCGAAAAAGGATTGTCCCGAAGAATGCCCGGATACATGCTATTCTTCGGAAGAATGCACACATGAAGACAACTGTCCTTCGGAATGCCCCAATAACTGTACAGATGGTGTCTGTAATCCGGATACGTCCTGTCCGGAGGAATGTCATGACAGCTGTAATGAAGACGGTACTTGTCCATCGAAAAATCCTTGTCCAGAGGATTGTCCGGATGCATGTAATGAAGATTTGAGCTGCCCGGGAGACTGTCCTGCAGAATGCCCGGATACATGCAATGCCAATGGGGAATGCCCCGTTCCATGCCCTGACAACTGTCAAAATGGCTGTGACAAAGACGGTAAATGCCTATGCCCATCATCATGCAAAACATCCTGCGATGCCAATGGCAAATGCGAATGCCCGTCGACGTGCAAATCCAGCTGCAATGCCAATGGTGATTGCCAGTGCCCTTCGACATGCAAAACGAGCTGTGATGCCAATGGCGTATGCCAATGCCCGTCGACATGCAAAACGAGCTGCGACGCCAATGGTGTGTGCCAATGCCCGTCGACGTGCAAGGATACCTGCAATGCCAACGGTGAATGTCCGGTCTTATGCGGCGGTGAAACGGTCAAGAGCATGTATTTCTCATACAATGAGCTCGATCTGCTCACCCCCGATTCGACAGGCCGCAAGTCCGCCAATATGGTCGTTTATATTAAGACCAATAAAGCCACCTACAATATGGATACCGCACCGTGCAAGGCAGACATACAGCTCTCAATGGGCGATAAGTCGATTGCCACGGTAGCCAAGAATTCTTCTGATCCCAAGAAAGCCACCTTTACTGCGGTTGCCGCCGGTACGACAACATGTACAGTCAAACTTAAAGGTCAAACAGGCATTACGGGTTCGATCACCGTCCGCGTTCTCAATCTCGACAAACTCAATGGCAACCTGGCAGCAGAGAGCAGTGGAAAGTACTCACATCTTCATAAATCCCTGGCAATGATATCGACGACGCGCGTCTCACAGGGGTTTGATTTTTATAATAAAAACTTTATGTACTTTACCCAGCTGCCCAAAGTCAAAACGACCAAAACCGCAGATGGCAAGGTCTCGTATGATCGCACGGAACTCAACATATTTAAAAATGATTTTGCCAAAAACGGGAAACCGATGATCTTTTTTGCTGCCGGCCATGGTCAAAACCTGAGCGTCGAAAATACAGGCGGCAAAGACTATCTCTGGTTCTCTAATTACGGCAATCTCATCTGTGATGATAGTAATACGACATGCACCGATGGCTATAAACAATCACAGACCATATCCCGCGTGCTTTTTGAAGAAGGCAAGCAGATGTATCCATCGGATGCGACTGAGCATTATTATTTTAAAGATAAGGATGGCAGCTACTATTATAGTATTGAACCCGCTTTGGATACAAAAAATAATAAATTTGCATTCAGAGCCTATTATGCCAAAGATAAACAGACTTACGTGCGCATCTATCACCTAAGCAAAGTCAAAGCCATTAAAGATTCGACCGAAAAAGTCAAACTGCCGTATGCCATCAAATGGATTAATAAAAGTAATGAGCTCAAAACTAACTATAAGCCATCTATTACAGTTAAAGATCTTGCAACCATCGATGCGCTCAATACATTCCATAAAAATAAAATTGCCGTTCAGGGACTTGAACTCGAAAATGGTATTATTTACACAGTGACAGGTCTGCCCAAGAAGTTGGCCACGCCAGAAGGTAAAAATGGCAAGTATTTGTATAAATCGGAAATTCCAATCTATGTTTATAAAATGGACGGAACTTCCATCGGCGGTCCCAAAGCTGCGACAAATACGGCGCAGGGCAACGGTACAGAATACGTTTATTACTTGAATACAAAGACTGATAAAGAAGAAACCATCGAATGGCTCGATGGCGATAAGAAAAAAACATACAAAGGCCATTTCCTGAACAATTCAGAGCTGGACGGCATGCTCAATTTTACAGAGAATGGCATCAAATACGAGCATAATGGTTATTTTGAACCCGAAGGAATTCGCGTCGATGATGGCAAGCTCTATCTGAGTGTAACTGTTCGTTTTGCCTATACCGATAAAAATGGCAATGCTAAAACCGCGTCAAGACAAGTCATTTTTGTCTACAACCTCGCCAAATAGCATTGATTTCCAGTTGCTACTCAGCCGGGGCTCTGCCCCGGACCCAGACCTCACCCACCTTGTCTGGCTTTGCCAGACATCCCTCCCTCTCCAAAACGGCGAGTGAGGGATTATAGTGAGCATCGTTAGATGCGAACAAATCCGTTTGTTAAAATATACAAGGCTGGCGGCTGAGTCGTAATGATTCCCACGGCATCTACACATGCACGCTGTAAGCGTGCATGTGATTGAGTTATTCTTTGATGAGCGCGGGCCTTAAGATGACATAAAAATCTTTGCCAAACAGTTTGGGCATATCCCCAAAACGCTCTGCCATATTGTTGTGCATATCAGTTTCTGCATAATGGTATTTGACAACGAAATCACTGAGCGGTTTGGCTTCGGTCAATGGTGTTCCAGTCTGGCCCCCCATAAATCCGCCATTCAAGTAAATGAATGCATACATGCCATTATCTTTGGTCAAATTAACCTGTGTATCCCCGTTCATCACATAATCATTTGTATTGACATAAATCAGGATATCGCCATCCGAGAGTGTATTTGGATAAACCATCTCATTGCGTTGACTACGAATATCATCGATATTGGCCGAGTTATCAAAGTGTTTTTGATAGATATACAGCGTTGGATTGTTGACATCTGTATAAACTGCAGAGTAATAGTTATTGTAGACCATTTTGGAAAGTGCATGTCTCGTGTTTAATCTGACATTTTCGACATTATAATCTTTATTATAACCATAATCAGTGAGTATTAAGGCCTTTGCATTTTCGGCATAGAGGTCCTTTCTTGTTTCATCCTGATAATAAGTATAGGCCGCAGAACTCTTATCGGCTGCAATGGAGCCAAGCCGGAAATTGGCTAAAGGAACTTCAATATTCAGAGCATTTTTATATGCAGTTTGAATAGCAGTTAAAATATCGGTTCCATTTTTGACATTGAGTGCTTTGTTAAATTCGGTTTGTAGAGCCGATACTTCTGTTGAACTCAGGTTATTGGCTATCGTATGATGGAGCATCCCCGAAGGGATCTGGGCAACCGTTCCTGTCGATACAATGCTCTTTTGCAGCAATCCAGTATCCTTTTTGACCTGGACTTTGTATTGAATGGTTTTGGTTTCGCCTGGTTTTATCTCATCGAGGTGCCATGCCAGAGCCCTCACTCCCTGATTATCATAGAGACTGCCACCCGCAGGATCGACCAATTCGACCCATTCGGACAGGTTTTCCTGAACATATAAATCGGAATAAGCGACTTTACTCTCTGCATAATTATTTCGATCATTATTATTTCGAATTTCGATGGAATACGTAATTGTATCACCTGGGCTTACCGTACTCCCATCGGGGATATCCGATATTTTTTGGATAAACATACCAGGATACTTGATACGGCACCAGGTCGCAGGCTGAATCTTATATGGTTCTTTTTCGACAGACACACAATTGCTTGATCGTGTTGCATCACAGACATGGCTTGCCCATTTTTGATACTCTATCGTCGAAGCACCATTTTCGTCGGTCACAGTTTTGTAATAATCTCTCGAAGTGGAAAAACCAGATACTTTAAAGTATTGTTTATCATCTATAGCTGGCCGAAGCACGACAAAATCAGTAATTTTACATGCGGTATCTGTAAGAATATAACGGTCAAAAAAATTTGAAAATGTATCAAACCGTACTGTCCCTTCGGTAACATCATTGAACGGTGAATCCACTGTTTGAGGGGTATCACCATAAAAATGCCTTTCCAGTGCTTCTGCTGGTTTTGAAGTCCAGCTAAGACCTTTGGTAGCGCTGGATCTGGATAATTTAGTCACATTCGTTACGCCACTCTCATTCTTCGTTTCATAATTAGAAGGCGCACGAATGATGATTATATCTTTATACGCTTTTTTATCCATCTGAGCAGGTATTTCCTGATAGACCATAAAAAGATTGGCAGATCCGTTTGATGAATTATTAAATCCAATAATATCTCCAGGCTGCATAACATCAACCATATTTTTATAAATAAGATTGCGACAATTCGCCGGAGATAAATATTCCCGCTCTGTACATGCATCTGGATCTAATTTTTCAAAATAGTTCTTCAATTCAGAATCTGCGTTGATTGTTTCACAACTACACATCTCGAGCTGGCTATCTTTATTCAGAGCGTCGCACAAACCCTCTCGTTTGGAATAAAAATATCTCACATCCGGATGATTTGCGTCGTTGGCGTAAGCATTCCCATAACCCTGAAATCCCAATGAAGAATTCGGCAGTACAATACCCAATGCCTGATAATAAACCTGATAGATAAAAGCACTATACAACGTGAACTGCAATTTTTGTGACGTGGCAGATTCAGGCGTCATTCTAAACGAAGCTCGCGGAACATCATTCTGAAGATTATCTCCACGAAAATAAAAAGCATTGGCCGTTTCTATCAATGCACGTTGATTCAATTCATTAAAATCCCGATTGATCAAGTCTGTATTGGGTACGCAATTACCACTGGAGTCGAGTATTTCGTCACAACGACAGACTTTAATGCATTTGCCGGTGTCATCCGCATATTCTCCCAAAGGACAAGCGGACTTTGGAATACATTTTTTATCTGCAGGGTTGTACAATTCTCCATCAGCACACACAATATCATCTACGCAATTGCCACTTTCATCGAGGTGTTTAAATGCGCCGCAATCGACTGTACTCTTGGGAACACATTGACCCACACCATCCTCTGCATTAAAATCAAAGACCTCATTTTCGCCACATTGGACGCATTCATCATTCTTATCATTGTAAAATGCACCTTCGTCGCATTTTTTCCTGCAACCATCTATTTGCGGATCATACACTTCATTTTCATTGCAGCCACCACTTTTGGGAACGCATTGCCCCATGCCATTCTCTGCACTAAAGTCAAATACTTCATCCTCACTACATAGAATACATTGCTCGGCTTTGTAATGATAGAATGCGCCATCTTCGCATTTTTGCCGGCATTCACCAATTTGCGGATCATACAATTCGTCTTCATTTTCGCACACGATATCATCAGGAACACATTCGCCATTTTCATCGAGATGTTTTTGTGGCCCACAAGCCCCATTTTTAGGAACACATTGGCCCATGCCTTCTTTGGCATTAAAATCAAAGACTTCATTTTCGCCACATTGGACGCATTCCCCTGATTTATAATTATAAAAAGCGTCTCCTACGCATACCTTTCGGCATCCATCCAATTGTGGATCAAACAATTCATCATCGTTTGTGCAAGATATATCGGGCTCGAATTGGCTATTGTCGGCACAACCATATCCCCAACCACATACAGCCAAAGCACAGATGAGCAATCGAGTATACTTTTGCATAACGAATTTCCTTATTAAAAGCTTTGAGAACAGGAATTTCTCCGGTGGTACCGATCCTCTATAAATATAAAAAGCTCGCCGTATTGGACTGCAAGTCCAATAGGCGAGCATCCCGGCCACAAGTGGCCGGGTAACGCGGCGTATACAATAGCCGCGTTATCAAATAAATCAAATAAATATATGGTTATACCATTCTTCGGCGACGTAGTACCGCACAGCCAAGAATTCCCAGCAAGAAGGCCAAGCCGGGCACTTCCGTGTTGCTCGTCTGCATTGAACAATCCGACCCACTGTTCACATATAAGAGGTCACCGGAATTATCTGTAGGATTCTCGGGGTCATCATCCGGCTGCTCATCCTTATCATCGCCCGTGCCGGGATCATCGCCCGTGCCAGGATCATCGCCCGTGCCGGGATCA
>DGWW01000354.1:0-22652 GCA_002395385.1 Myxococcales bacterium UBA4248 | reverse complement strand
CGTGCCGGGATCATCGCCCGTGCCAGGATCATCGCCCGTGCCGAGATCATCGCCAGGACCGGGATTTGTTTGACATGCTTCGGCGCCGGCGCAGGCTTCGTCATCGCAATCGATTTTACCATTGCCATCATCATCGAGTTTATTATCGCAGATTTCGACGACAGGTTTCGGTTGGCATGCTTCGGCACTGGCGCAGGCTTCGTCATCGCAATCGATTTTGCCATTGCCATCATCATCGAGTTTATTGTCACAAATCTCGGGATCGGGCATCCATGCTGCAGCTGTACAGGCATCATTATTCGTCGTTCCGAGCAATTTGGCCATGAGATTCGCAATCAAACACAAGCGCTGATTCGAATCAATCACCGTCTCGAGCGGGAAAGCCACGAGAATGGCTTTGCCATCGGAGCTCAAAACGCCCGCGCCATTGCTGCTGCTGACATCACCTCCGATATAACTGAGTATGGCAGTCCCGCCCGATGGTTCAAAAACATCCGGATAGAGCACACATGCGGCATCTTCTGTGAGTTTTGATGCAGATCCGCCATCCTGAACACATCCGCTATAGACGACCTCACCCGACATGAGGTTCGGTGCAGAGACCTTTTGAGTGGCGGTAATACTTTTATAAGCCTCATCGGCCATGTACTTCGCATTAAAAGTATTGGCTAACCATGAAGTATTACTATTGTAGCCGGAATCCGCCATCGCATAGCCGACATCCGAACCACTCATCAGCAGAGGTGTTTTATTCGCACGCAGCTGTTCGATAAGGGTACGCTGTTCGGCGGGCAGGACATCATGCGTGACTGAGGTCTGTCCCGCAGCCCATACGACCAAATCGTACTGATGTGTCTTGAGGAGTTCGGCAGCGCCTTCATCATCGACCGAATCGATGCCATAACCGGCATTGTTAAAGAGAATGGCCGGTGCATAGATACGGGCATACGAACGCACGTTGTTTGGATCATACGCCGATTTCATCTCGCGATCGACGCCATCAATATATAATATCTTTTTCTGATTCTGGTTCGGCAAACGGCCGACTCCGACCAGCGAATCGAGGCTTTCGCCGGCATCATTTGCTGCTGTAATGCGAACATAAAGGGTCTGCCCATGTACAATGGGCAAGGTCGCCTTGTTCTCTTCGACCGTCATGAGCGGTTCGACATCGAAGAGCAAACCATCATCGGATGTATAAATATGATATTTTGTAGGCGCCGAATTAGTAATGATCTGATCCTGAACAGGCTGCCAACTCAGGTTGAGATGATCGCCCTCGGCAGTCACAGTCAGTTGATTGGGCGGCAAAGGCGGAATCAAAGCATCATCACCTTTAAAATGCTGAATCATACCGGCCATGATGCCTCGGGCACCCCAGAACCGCGTGCTCGTTTCCCGAATAAACCGACCGTCGGTCTCATTATCATGGAATGCCGTTTCGATAAGAAGAACGGGGATCGCCAGCGGAGAATTATTCTTATTATTATACCATGCATTCCGAACCGGCCGAAGCTCGCCAAATCCGGCACCATAGAGATTGCTATTACCTTTCCAATTACTATCTACATATTTTGTAAGATAATCTATAAATCTCTGATTAATATGTTTTGCATAATTGTAGGTACCAGGTGGGAGAGACTCGGTTGCATGACCAGATTGCCAGTTAGGTTCCTGCACCCATTGCAAATCGCCCCCCGATGTAAGCGGATACCAGACATAGGTCTGCGTGCCACGACTTCCGCCATTAAATGCATTGGAGTGTAGCGAGAGTGATGCATCCACACCTTCGTAGAGTGAATACATACTGCGTCCGGAAACATCGCCGCCATTGAGCACCCATTGCGGCACCCCCATGTATTCAAACCAGGTGAGTGCGCTTTCCTGCCATTTGTATTGACCGGATTTGCCGTTATGATCAATGACACCGGGACCATCGCCAATCTGAACGGCATCGGCAATGACGACCTTCCCAGAAGAGGAAGTCATATTTGAGAGACGCACTTCGCCCTTTTGGGAAGCCTTGAACGGGAACATCCCCAAAAAGCGCCACACATTCGCCGAATTTTTGGGAGAGTTTTGTGTAATGCTGTCCGACGAACCGCTGTTGACAAATTTCATCGACTGATTTTGCAAAACGACGGACTCGCCTCTGGCATGGACAATGGTATACTGCGCATCGGGAATGCGATTGTCGCTCGTATAATAGCGCACATAAACGGGATAATAGCCATCTTTGGCTACATTGAAGGACCAGGTCGCCGTAGCCGTTTCGGTGCTATCACCGTTGGCATAGCGATAATCCCCCTCTGCACTCTTCGTCCAGGTCCCCGTCTCGGCATAATTGCTATCGGTATTTTTAATCACCGTGGCCGTCTCGGTATAACTGTACCCGCGCATCATGAGGATATCACTGCCAGCACGTTCGAGCATCGGGCGCACATAATCGTTCACCCATTCGTAGGTATGCTTATCTTCGCGAAGATTCACTGTAATGCCGCGCTGCCATCCCCAACCGCCATCGAACTCAATACCATGTCCCGGGCTCAGACTGATGCGTTTGCCCGAGAGCGCGCCTTTTTTGAGCGAACGCGTGGCCAAACGTCCGGCTTGTCTGGCCTGTCGCATCGCAAGCCCATGCTCCATCGCACGCTGAACCGCTTCGTCAGATTCACTGCCGATCATATCCGCCCACGGCAGAATGCCGCTTTTTGCCTCATTATCCTGCGCCGCTGCATTCGATGACATGACGAGTGCAATCGCAATCGCCCCTATTTTTAAACTACGCATACGATTCATAGCACACCTCCTCACAAAACTATCCACAACAAACACCGCCATCATGACTACCATAAAAATGCATGCGAATAAATGGAGAGGATTTTTTTTGATAAAGGCGCGGCTATGCTGCGCATACGCCTGCGCTGCTCGCCTTGCTGCCGAAACGGCAGCTACGGCTCGCTTTTCACATTGGTGCAGCCATGATGTATGTGACTTTCATAAAAAATCCACATCATGCACTTGAAAGTATCTCTAAATTTATTGTTTTTTCCTGTTTGATACGATAGCCGATACCATCACGAATATGCCAACCAAAGCAATCAAAGCACCAATGACAGCACCAAGCGTGAGGCCACCAACATCCGTTGGCACGATACTGCGCTCCGGATCATTCGGATTGACGAGACGCGTTGCAGAGTGATTTGAACGATTGGCAGGAAGATAGTCATACGATTGATATTTCTTTCCTTTATACGTATATTTCACTTCGAACCGGCACTGCTTCTCCATCCTTGTATGCTTGCCATAGGGCTTTGAAGAATAATAGGTTACTTCCCTATTCATACAATCATTCGTCCGTTTATAGGACGCTTTCACAGTCGGCCAAGTCCGCTCGCCTATTAAATCCAAACCACCACCGGCGATACAAAATATGATGATGCCAAGTACGACAAAGATAACTCCACATGCTAACTTTTCTCCGAGCGTGTCGGTTTGACTATTTTTCTTTCGATCTTCCATGGTTTATCTATATAAATTCTTTGTTTCACGTACCGAGTTTTTAAGGAATCTCTGAATAATTCATTTTACATTCCAGAAAACCGCTCCCTTTCGCAGTTTACTGCATGTGGAAAGATGGGTGAGGTCTGGTTGCTGTGCAGAGTCCTGGCGAAATTCATTACCCGCAAATGAACCATATCGAAATACCTCTACGCAAATTGAACAGAAAAATGATAAAAGCATACGTCCCTGCTGAACCATTACCATTCAGCATATTATAACACTTTTTCTATCTGGAATTCACATGAACGGGAAAATTATCGGTGGTATTGTCTGCATCGTCATTGGCGTCCTGATTGGTATTCTCTTTATCAACGACAGCAGCAAGGACAGCACACGCGAAGAACTGCTCAACAGCGTCGTGTTTATCGAGGATTCGAGCCAAATCGACGAAGCGAACGAAGGCAAAGCCATTATTGTGACGGGCCATCCGGAACTAAAGCAGGATGCCGTCGATACCCAAAACGACATACGCGTCAAAGCCCCGTATCTCAAGCGCATCGACGAAGTGTACAAATGGGAGCATTGTGACAAGAAACACCGCACCGCCGACGAGGACTACTGCATGCAGTGGCATAATGCCGGGACAGAGGAGTTTCAAACCGATGCACAAATCGGAAGCTACATCATTCCGTACACCACATTGCTCAGCCTGAGCATGCCACAAAAATCGCTTCCACTCACCCAGGAGGATGCCACGCGCCTTAAAATGAAAATCGACCATGACGGCGATCAGCAATACTTTGCGACGGCAACCGGACTTCACAGAGCGTACGTGCGCGATCGCGATCTCGAAGGTGCCAAACGCACATCCTACCTTTACAAAGACCTGTCCGGGTTCGACACCATCACCGTTTTGGGCATTCAGGACAAAGGAGCCATCGTCACGAATGACTTCTTAAGTGCCCATTCATTTGACCGCGCCATGAGCCGTGATGAAGTCATTGCAGCCTATAAAGATGAACAGGCACAGGGATTCCTCGTCGGGATGATCGCGATGGTCATTTTTATTCTCATCGGCGGCGCACTTGTTTTTTGGGGCAAAAAGATCGGGTAGTACACCTTAACAATAAACAAAACGCCGCGTATTGGCAACAGGGGGCAAGCCCCCTTGCCAATAGCGGCGTTATGCGAGCCGTAGGTGCGACCCTGTGTGGTTGCACCAAGGCGAGCAAATCAACATCTATTCATCAAAATAATTATTTTTTTTGAGATTTCTCGTATTCCAGTTTGAATGACGGATCCTCATCTGACCAGAGATAGATGTAATGCTGTCTTAAAACATCATCTTTTATCCCTTTGAGTTTTTCGAGACGCTGTTTATTTTGTTTGTAATGGTCGTACTCTTCCTTGGCCTGGGGATCACGCGAACTCCAATAATTAAGATATCGTTCTTTCTCCGCATCATCCATGAGATCGATTCGGATATCATGATATGTCTCCCCCGCTTTGTGTTGGTCACGAACATACTGCTGTTCGGCACGCGTTTGCTGGCGCGTTTCCTTTGCCGAATAGCGCGCAGTTTTTCCCTGAGCGCCGCCCCAGTGCCATGCATCCTGCCAGCTCGTGTATCGCTCGCGATCGCTAATGAGCTTGCGTTCTTCGGGTGTCAATTGACTGACGTCGCCATGTACATCCTTAAGGTGTTCATCGATTCTGCGATATTGTTCATCCTGAGTATTTTCCTTGCGTTTGGCTTTTTCATCCGAGGCTGTCTGTGTACCATCGGCATATCGCTGTTCGCGGGCCTCGCGCTGTTCGAGTGCACGTCCTGCATTCAGGGCTTCTTTCTCTTCTTTCGTCAGTTTTTTCTCATCGCCACCGACTTCATCCTTGAGAATTTTCTTCACTTCCTCGTAGCGTTCGCGCGTTTCATCATCGCCATCGTAATACTGTTTGACCGCCTGAAGTCGTTTGGAATTGTTCAGATTGACTCCGAGTGTTCCCTCGCGATTTCCATTGAGCGCCCCCGATAGTTTGGTCGGATCAAAGACTCTGTCTTTCTTGGCTTTCTTACGGGCATCGATATTGCTGTTCGTATTGTTCGCCCAGATCGACATTTCTGCAGTGCGGCTCCCACCATCTGCAGCATCTTCGAGCTTTCGCTGTCGCTCAAGCTTGTCGGCCTTGTCTTCCTCTTTGTATCTTTCTTGCAGGACATCGCGTTCATGCTGAGTTTTTGCGCGACAGAGTTCCGATTTACGTTCGAGATCTCTTTCGGTCGAAGCGAGTACGGTACTGCAGAACTCGCCATCGCCGTAGCCTTTCTCTTCGAGTTTATTGCGTGCATTCTGTACTTGTTTTTTAGCAAAATCAGCCGCCTTGGCTTTGAGCGGATTCAAAACCTTATCCACGGCGGATTTGACTTTCTTTTGAATTTTTTCGAGGATGGATTTGATCTTACCGCCGACGTCGATACCCGCAAGCCGCAGCACCAAATCGACGGCCAAAGGAATGGCCTGGCAAAGCGCCGCCTGTACCGCACTGGCCACATAGCCTGTATCGCCATTTGCAGCCGAGCAAAGACCATCGAGGAGGGCACTTGCAAGCCCACCAATCGCCGACATATTTGAACGTACAAACTGGATCAGATCCCAGACCGCTTTGACCGCAGCAATGATGCCGCCCACCGGGTTTGCCATCAACGCGAGTTTTGCAATGGCTTTTGTCGCAGCGGATTTGACGATCTCCTGAATGACGGATTTAGTGAGATCCGCAAGAAGATCACCCGCATGCTGCATCACATAAGGGATAAAACCTTTAAGGCCATTGGCTTTGAGATCATTGACAAATCTCTCGATTTCAGTTTCGGTCCCGCCTTCTTCCTTCTGTTCGACTTTTTCTTTTTGTGCAGAAAGATCTCCTGCGCCTCTGACCGTCTTCTCTTTCTTAGAAATCAGATCATTCTTCTTTCGAAGTGCCGCAGCCAGATCCTCATTGAGTTTTTCTTTATCTTCATCCGAGAGCCCCCCAGCATCCAGTTTGGCGCGGAGTTGGTTTACAGATGCTTCGGCATTGCGAATATCCAGTTCGAGTCTTGGATCTTCTTTGACTTTGAGCGCTTCATCCAGATTTGGTGTATTAAACTTAGTCTGTTTGCTGATTTCCTTATAGACATCGGTCAACCCAAGGGTACTCAGGATGCTGTCGACATCGACACCAAGGACTTCGAGCGCAAATTTGACGATACCAGCGATACTGAGTTCCGGCAGCGAGATCCCCGCAGTGCCGAGCCACATGGTGAGCAGATTCTTAATGCACGTCAGGATGTTAGACTCGATATTTGTGAAAAACAGGCTGAATCCTTCGCCAAATCCCTGAACCAACGTACTGAAGAAAGTGCCCGGATCTTCGATGATCTTCTTGGCACTCTCCGCGACCCTGTCGACGATCGAGCCGTCGACGCCTGCGAGTTCGCATGCTTTTCGGAGGATCATCTTAAAGAACTCGCCGATATCGCCGGTCAACGCTGCTTTGATAATATCGAGCGCCGCACTAAAGGCTGCTTTGAGTGCATCCCAAATGGCACTGATCGCTTCTTTGAATGCTTCGACGATACCAGCAATCACGCCGATGAGGACATCAAGTGCCGCCTTAATCAACTGAGCGAGTGCATCCAACAATTCATTGATCTTGGCAATGAGCGCATCACAGAATTTATCGAGATATTCTTTATACTTCTCGACAGCATTCCTGAGTTTTTCACCGAGCTCGCTATTAATGCTGCTCACAAATGCCACAAAGGTATCTAAGATGCGGCAGACGGCCTGTTTAAAGATATTGACGATGGAGGCGACGAGATCCTTGAGGCCATTGATGAGTTTGTCCACCTTATCCTTGGCCCAATCCAAAGCCTTTTCCCACCAAGCCTTATCTTTTTTCTGCGCTTCAGCCTCATGGGCTTCATTTTCGGCATTGGTTTTATCATTTTGAGCCTTGGCATGTTCGCTGTCGATTTGCGCCTGAGCACTGGCCTTTTCGGTATCGATCTTAGCCTTTGCTTCGGTGATGTAACCTTGTTGCTCAGCATTGAAGCCGCTGATTTCCGCTTCGTATTCGGCATATCCTGCCTGCATCTGTGCATCCAGTTCGGCCTGCTGCTGTGCAATCGTCTGCTGCTCTTGCTCGTTGGCCTTTGCGATTTCCTGTGCAATTTGTTGTTCGTGTTCGGCAATTTTGGCTTCGGTTTCGGCCTTTCTCGTTTCCTCGGCCTGCGCGACCTGTGATTTTGCACTTTCCATGCTTGCACTGGACTGCTCGGCAAACTCTGATACGTCTATGATCCCCTTGGCTTCTTCAGACAGAGAGGCAACAGAGGCAGACAGTTCAGATTCGGCACTTTCGATGGTTTCGGCTTCAAATTCCAGATCGGGTTTAGGTGCTTTGATGTCGTCATATCCACGGCCTTTGAGCGTATGATCCATGGATTCCATTTTGCTGGATCCGTCCGTTTGAGCCTTGGCATATTTTTCTGATTCTTCGGCAGTGGCAGCTTCGATGGCGCTGTAATCCGCTTCGACAACGGGTTTTTCGGGGACTCCTTCGGTAGAAGCGCTGTTGACTGCCGCCTTAGCGGCTTCGGCGTCAGCTTGAACGTTCGCTGTGCTGCTCTCCACATCGACAGATGAATCCGTCCCCCCTTCTGTCGTATTCTTTTTGGTTTCGTTAGCTGCCTTGGTCGCCGCATAATCAGCTTCTAAAGCCGCATCGACCGAGCTGTCGCTGATTTCTGCGCCTTCCTCGCCTGGCAATGCGCTTTCGATTTCTTCTTTATCCTTTGCCAGATCTTCATCGACCTTACCCCCCAGGCCATTGAGATTTTCGAGCTGATAACTCGTGCCAGAATTCGCAAATGCCTCGATGGCATTTGAGCCTCCGCCCTCACCTTTGGGCGCCACTGTCGGACCGCCGCCACCAAACGTCGGAATGGAGATAGCACCACCTCCTGCTTTTTTGAAAAGCGCCTTTTTGCCGACATCCTCCAAATTTTTCTTTTGTTCTACTGCCTGTTTTTTGGATACCTCTTTGGCACGATTGTCTTTTGCAGCCTGAGCGATTTTGACTTTGCCCAAGACCTGCTGATGAATTCTCTTTACCTGAGCTATCCCAATTTTCCTGCCGAGTTCCTGCACGACACGCGCATAGACGTAGGGACGATCGGCATACAATGCCGCCAGATCCCTAACGATATTGCTCGAATGCCTTAGCTTGGCGATGACACCGCTCTCCGATTTGGCTAGTTCATTTGCCCTGGACTCTGTCTGTTTATCGGAGATTTGCTCCTTTACCAGTTTTTTTTCCTTTTCGTATTCAGCCATTTGCAGTCTCCTTCTATGTGGTTCACTTCTCTACGATTACACATGAAATGGCTTAATTTTACGATACTCCGATTCTTATTAACTGGTAAGCATTTTTTTAAGGATTTGTTAAAATTATTTTGAGCTTTGAGCTTTGAGCGGTCAATCCATTCCCTAAGCCCTAAGCAAGAATAGTCCGCGTACAAAAAGACTTTTAAACAATCCCTTCGATAATTTCTCTGTCACCAATGTGAACGGTATGTACGCCAGGCTGTTTGTTTTTATTAAAACAAAAACTCATCATATAGCCTTTGTCCAAATGATAATAATCGAGATAATCCAATAACTGCTGCTCGCCGCGTTTGTTGTACGAATCCCCGCGCCATATCTTCATTTCGATGATGTACTGATGCCCCATATAATCGATAATCATGTCGGTGCGCAGATTATCGCGCGTTTGGGCTTCGATATAATAATTTCCGACGCCGTTGATAATCGGTTTAATATAAAACATAAAATACTTTCGGCCTTCGCTTTCGACAAATTTTTCATCCCGGTCGCCATAAATATCCTGAAAATGCACGATAAATCGTTGTATAATCTTTTCGACATTGAGCTGACCGTTTTCGATAAACTGATTTTTGTCGATATAACTTTCCTGAACGATCTGGCTCTTATTCTCTTCTTCAAAAGCAAAAGCATTATATAATCTTGTCTCAAATATCCGATTGGAGATTCTCACCATACCATGATCATTGGTGATGAAGTTGAACATCTTTGCCAATTCTATAGATTTATCATCTGCATTATATCGATAGGATTCGCCATTGTATAAAATATCTTTCAGCATATTTCTCAGGTCTGGGAAGTCTGAAAGTTTTTTGTTCATATCGTCAAACAACGTATTTCGCTCTACGAGTAATTGTTTGACCGCTTCCAGGATGCCCGCATAGTTCCATCCCAAATTCTTTTCATCGATGGTTTTGCACAGTTTGGACACCAAAAAAGGATATCCCGAAGTATAGTCGATAATCCACTGCGATAGTTCGTGAATATTCATGCCCGTGTGATGGTCGTTCTCATAATCGCGCAACATGCCCTCGACATCGGCGACATTAAACGACATATCGACATCAAAATTCGTCGCAATATTCCACGGGCTGTTGTACTGATGGTCAGATTCCGGGCGCATCTTGAGCTTGAGGTTTTTGATATCATACACACCGGCGAATATAACGGATTGAAACGTGGTAATGCCTTCTCGCGCGAGGTATTTCTTTCGCAATAACCCCAAAATACGAATAAAAGAATCGTAATTACTTGCTTGATCCACCTCGTCAATAATCATGATCAATGGATGTTGTGCGGCCAGACACATTCGAGTAATCGTCATTGAAAAATCATCAAGTTTAATTTGGTCGTTCTGCTCATACTTCTTAACTGTCTCTGACACGATATCCCGCACCTGCTGGGATACGTTGTTACATCTTTCAAAAGCCGCAAATTCAAACTGCCGCATCATAGCATAAGCAAGATGGCGCTCAGTCTCGTAGGAGGCGTCATCAAGCCCCTCAAAGCTGATGGAATAGACCTCGTAATCGCTGGCAAGCGCAGTTTTGAGCGCATTCAGCGTCGTCGTCTTGCCATACTGTCGCCCCCGGTTGATGCAAAAATACTCGCTGTCGTCAACCATCCTTTTGATCTGCGCAACGCGCTCACTGATATCGACCATATAATGACGGTCGGGAAGACAAAGCCCCGTAATGTTGAATCGTTTAGCCATGACGCTGTTCTCCATATCGCGTAATGCGGGAATGCCAAATACAGGCCATTCGCCTGAGAACACAATACCCGATGATGGGCGCAAAGCAAAGTGAATTGTCATTTTGAAGGATTGGGCGGCCTATGCGCCTTTGGCGCATACGGCTCGCCACGGGCTGGCTATCGGCTGCGCCGATACGCCGCCCGCGCTCGGCTATCCCGCAAGCGGGATACGCCTCGCGAACTATTGTTTGTTTTCGTAATCCTCTCGCGGAATCGATGTATCAAACCCGCCCACAGTCTCATCAGACGCATGCCTATTCATTCCTGTATATTCAAGGCTTGCGTCTTCATATCGCTTAAATTTATATACTGCATCGTTCATCATATCACTTCGAAATACATTCAGGCTACATAGTAATTCAAAATCCTCAATTTCAAGTCCAGTCACCTTTTTGAACAAATCCGGCTCGAAACGGCGAATGACATCTTTTAAACTATACTCGCGAAAATCAGTCAGGTACATGAATGCCGGAATCCGTGTTGCCAGTTTAATGAGCTTTTCTTGGATCTGTTTTCGCAGGCTCTTGAGTTCTTTTTCATCGTCGCTCAAGTCTTTCGGCCTTTGTTTATCCTTATTGTCGCCACTTTTTTTGGCTTTCTTAATCTTATCCGATTTGTTAATAATCGTTTCGATATCTTTGTTCAAATTTCTAAATGCTTCTATTTGTTCCAAAGCACGCATAGCGTCTGGATTATTTTGCAATCGCTTAAGCGTATCATTGTCGACATTCACGAGCAACGGTGATTGCCAACGTTTGGCCAGCAGCGTAGAGGATGTGCCCGACATGGCAATATCCAGGATTTCTGCGGCATTCACGCGTTTCATTGCACTGCCGTCGTATGCTAATACCGGTAAAAAATGTATAAACTCACCAACCTTCTTTTCGGGATTGGATTCGTGTACATTCAGTTGGCAACTGTAATCCGACAATTGCCGCAACGATCGGTTGATATCGAAATCGAATACAAAACACTGCTGTTTGACAATTTCTTTGCGTCCCAAATCGTTCTTAATCGTCCACGGGCTCTGTACACGGAATGCGGCCTGAAAATATGTCTCAGGGCTTTTCAGATTGCGCAGCATCAATATACCCGTCCACGGCTTGACTGTCACTCCGGTCATCAGCTTGCCGCATGAAAGCGTGATCGATTTCGACTGCAACGGCGAAAGAAGTGCACCGTCTCTCACTGGATACATGGCCTTTTCAACTGGTTTGAGCGCATCGACACCAATACCCGCCTCAACTCCGGCACAAACGACAATTTCATAATCATG
This sequence comes from Myxococcales bacterium UBA4248, assembly GCA_002395385.1. Taxonomy (GTDB): domain Bacteria; phylum Myxococcota_A; class Bradymonadia; order UBA4248; family UBA4248; genus UBA4248. Next base: position 10,694 of record DGWW01000354.1, on the reverse strand, counting down.
ATAGAATATATTTTGTCGTTCTTGTAACAGATTAGCCATTGCATGGCATGACGCGACATTCGGCAAAAACCATACTGTGTGATTGAGCAACGGCAATAGCCGTGTATCCGAAAATGGCATCACGGGCTTGTCTTTTCCTTGCCTCAGTTCATCCTCAGCTGTTTCTGTATATTGTCCTCGAATCAAATTTAGCCACTTCTGTACATTTTCTTTATATACAAATTCAGCCTTTGCACCCTCTCCCTTTGCCGAGAAAAACACATTCAAATCGAATTCATTAAATTCGCCATTCAACGCGATATTTTCGACACTTTTAGGTAATTTATAGGTGAGCAAAATCATCTGCGGCAAATCCTCATAAGGATTATTCGCACATTTCCAATTGGATTTTGCTTTCTGTTCGTCCGAATACGTCCAGTTATAGATTTGATCTTCGATAAATTCGCCCGTATGAATCGCCCGGAATGGCGTTCCTGACAGAAACAAATAATAATTTGTTGTAATCGGCAAAAAGGACTCATCAATATTTTCATTCAAACAATAATCATCAGCGATCTCCTCGATCTCATCCTCATTCTCTTTTTCAAACAAACGCTTTGCATTCTCTCGCCATGCACCGAAATGATATTCATCAAATATCACCAAATCCCAATTAATTTCATGAACCCATTCATTTTTTGTCTTCACCATACCATCTTTCGTTTTGCCTAAAAAATCCTGAAACGACCCAAAGCATACGAGTGGCATGTCTTTGTATTTTTCGATATATTTTTTATATTGTTTGTCAATTGTATTTTTCGCATTTTCTGCATCTCGCGAAATAAACTGCCATCCCTCAAAGTCAATATGGGTCAGCAAATCGCTTTTCCACGCCGATTGAACTGCCGGTTTGAAGGTCAATATGAATATCTTTTTTAACCCCATGCGCTTTGCCAGCTGATACGCAGCAAACGTTTTGCCAAAACGCATTTTCGCATTCCATAAAAACTTCGGTGTCCGCCCTGGCTCGCGGAAATTTTTATAATACGCCTCTGTCCGTTCTACCGCAGCCGCCTGTTCCGGTCGCATTGCAAACGATGCCGTGCGGTTTTCTATATTCTCGGTTTCATTCTGTACCGCTAACACCGCCGCCTCAACTCTCTCTATCGTGCAAGCAAACCATTCCGTCAAAATCGGGTCATCCGCACTCAGAATGCGCCGAACCCCTTTCTTTTCCAATGCACGGTGAACCTCGTGATCCATAAAAATGCTGCCGTCAGCACGCATCGCAGGCCACGTTCCCTCGACTTTCCATGTCCGCCCGGGCGCTGCCGTCGGATAGTGTTCCTTCATTCGCGCCAACACATCTCGTGTAGTATAGCCGACCTTGAGTAAACCCGGCCAATGCACATCCGAAAACGCATATATGATGGGGCATGACGTCGGCTTTTCTATAAATTCTATGGTTTGTTCTGACATGGTATTTTCCTTATATTTTATATGTTTGATATGATGGATGTTTTGGTGGGGGATGTGTCCCCCTACGCGGCTATTTCGTGGCAGAGACGTGCAGACCGCGCGTCTCTGCCACGAAATACGCCGCTATCCCCTCTGCGGGGCCTCAATCGCCGGCCCCGCAACGCCCTGGCTCATTTCATGCGTCCCACGTGATTTCCTTCTCACACAAGCGAGTGGATTTGGAGCGCGCCCTATGCTATGATGTGAGCTGCGACTGGCATGAAGCCAGCCAGGAAGCTGTTGGAGGTAGAAAAATGTCGCCACTGCGAGAGAGGGCTTATGCCATGATTGAAAGGCTGCCTGATGAGAAGCTTGAGACTTTGTTGACAGTGCTTGAAGAATTGCATGAATCAACGCAGCCAAAGAAACGCTACAGCCTATTCGATTATTTGCGCGAGGGTGTCGAAGATAGACCCGAAATGACTTTGGAAGAGATAAACGAAGAAATTCGCCTTGCAAGAATTGATATGGAAAACAGACCGGCAGGAGAGAGCTTGTTTGATCAGATGCGCAAGAATTCTCCAAATGGCTCCTGGATGACCATGGATGAAATTGACGAGGAAATTCGAATTGCAAGGGCTGAGCGTGCTGAAAGAGAATTGGCTGCCAAACAAAACGGAACAGCAAATAGCCTGAAATAAACAGTTTTTGAACGTATTGTTCCCGCCCATCATGGAGATTGCAATGATAAAAGTCCCAAAACCAGGCGACAGACTTTACGCGGTTATTGACACGAATGTTCTCGTTTCTGCCCTGATCTCGCGCAATCCTTTTTCTCCTCCAGTTCGTGTGTTGCAAGCATTTGATAACTCGAAATTCACTATCTTGTACCACGAAAAAATCATGGCAGAGTACACGGAAGTCCTGCATCGGCCGAAATTTCATATTGATGATGAGAGAATTCTCACTCTTTTGGATAATATTTATACGAATGGCATCAATATCACTCCATCTCCAAGAGATGTGTTGTTTAGAGATCCAAAAGATGTCATTTTTTACGAAGTGGCAATGGAAAAACAGGATGAGGGGGCTTGGTTGGTTACGGGTAACATGAAGCATTTTCCTGTTGAGAAATTCATTGTCACACCAAAAGAGTTTATGGATATCGCTGACAATCATATTGAACCGTGGCGTTTGTATTTATTGAATAATGATAGTTCCTCGAAATAGAGGGACGGAATGATCACCCCCCATTTGCCCTCACTCCATCGGCTTGATCATCGACTCTATAAAATCAATCTCCTCCTGCGTTAAGCCATATTTCTCATATAATTCCTCATCCGTCCACGGCTTGCTGAAATCCTGCATCGGGACGAATTTATATGTGCTTTTTGACAAATTGATTGATGCTGCTGCCTGAAGAAGAAGAAAACGAGTTAACTTACACCGTAAATATCTTGATAGATTGTCTGCTATTTCCTTTGTCTTATAGCAACCTCCAATAATATACGAATCGGTACAAACCTCATTTGGACTCAATACTCTTACTGTCGCCAACACAGAAAGTTTTCCATCTTTGTCAGGTTCACCTGCATGTTCACTCATTATCCTTGTAATCATTACTTTGTATGAATCGGCAATATCCTTATTCGTTTCGATTGCATCGGTATGTATATATCCTATACCCTTGCTTGATATTAATATGTATTCTTCATCTGTTCTATATTCATTTCCTCTTGCATTTGTTGGTATTCCAAATGGATTTCTTGAAGTCAAAATCGTTTCAAGAGACTGTTCTTGTTTTTCTAATACTTTATGAATGATGTTTATAGCTTCGTTGTAACGAACAAAAATTGGAAATTCGTTGAGCAGTCGAAGGGAATTACTTTCTTTTCCTGCATTATAATTTTTGAAGTTACAAAGTCCAGAATACTCCCTATCCCACAGAAAATAACAAACCCCTCCTCCAATACTTAAAGTACCAAAACAGTCTTTTGAATTAACATAATCAGTAAGATGTTTGATTCTGTTATCGTTCAACATGGAATTTCTGAAACCGTCTAATCCTTTACCACCAGTATACCAACGAGCAGGAATAATCATACATAAATATTTTGGATTCAACTTCTTTGCTTGTTCTACAAACAAATGATATATCGGCTTTGCACTGGAACCATTGCCGCCGTCATCCATCTGATACGGTGGATTCCCAATGATCACATCGAACTTCATATTAAATAACGCCTCCACGTGTTTTGTATGTATAAATTCGTATGCGTGCGATTCGAGTCCCTGGTCTGTGCGGCCTTCGAAGGACTGTTGCGAAGTGCCGCAGTATATGCACTTGCCATCTTTCCAGGTATGTTCGGTGGCTTTGTATCGAATATTGCCATCCGGGTTATCAAATTTCGAGACAGTGTAATCGCTGCTGGCGTCTTTAGAACAATAGAGTGTGCGCCGCGAGATATGCCCGGTCAGCTCTGTAATTGCAATGCCAAACAATTGCTTGTGGTAAATGTGGTCTAACCTTTTTTGTAAATCTGGGATTTTCGTTTCGAGACCAGCTATCAGGCGTTTTGCAATTTCTCGAAGGAATACGCCTGTTTTGCTGCATGGATCGAGAAACGTTGCATTGGGATCTTCAAACAGCGATTGCGGCAGCATATCGAGCATGGCATTGGCAATCGCTGGCGGGGTAAAAACTTCATCGTTCGACAGATTGGCAAGACAAGATAATATATCGGGGTTATAGTTTGATGTCAGACCGATAGATAATAGATCGCCCGTATGCGGTGCGGCAGGTGTTTGCTTCTTTTTGCCCATGGCTACACCTCCCCGTCCGTTTCGGTCAGTCTGGTATAGTCACAAGGTGCATGTTCATGCAGGGGGGCTGGCACGAGCGCGTCGATTTCTGCATCGTATGTCCACGTCGTCCCCATCGAAAGCTGTTCGTTGTGACCATCCAGAAGCTTGTCGAACGCATAATCCTTGCGCTGTATCTGGCGCGGCAAACTCCATTCGGCAAAGATGATCGGCGAGCCATCGGCATGTTTCATCGTGAGTGCATCGCCGCATAAGATATTTTTGCTCAATATAAATCTGACGTTTTCGCGGCATAAATCGTTGTTGCGCTCTGCTGCTGGCCGTCTTTCTTTTTTGAGTCTGGCATTGGCCTTTTCTACATCGGCAGTATAGGCTTCGTTCCAGATTTGATATAAATTCTCACGGCAGATTTCTACATTATCGGCCAGAATATCGACGCCATATAATGTCGATACCGCCAAAATGGAGTAAAACTCAAAATCAGCATGTCGTCTGCCATGCTGTTGCCTTACCGCAATGAGCTTGCGTCTTAAAATCTCCTTTAAAAACGCGCCCTCGCCACACGCAGGTTCCAAAAATCGCGATTCGATACGCTCCGTCTCATCCTGCACCATGTCGAGCATCGCATTGACTTCGCGCTGGGCAGTAAAAACCTCCCCATGCTGCGCCACGCGTTCTTTCGACTTCACCTGTCGCTCGCCCATTTTCACACTCCACAAGCGTTGGAATGTACAGGAAACCTAGACTTTTCCTGTATGCCAAAATGACGAGCTGTGTTAAAATGCACTCTGAGCACTGGTGCGGGTTTGCCGCATCAGACCGAGTTCAAAATCGAGGTGCAGGAAAAGTCTACTTTTCCTGCACCTTGCGATAAATGCTCGCTATGACGCTTCTTTGTCGCTATATGACTTCCTGTTTTTTCGGCATGATAGCGGAAATTCGACAGACGCATGCCGCAGGATGCAGCCGCCTGTTTGCAAGTCATCTGACCGGATTTCCAGGCTTTGAGTGCATCAAAAAACGATTCGTCGAGTTCTCGTTTTGGGCGTCCCAAATGAATACCGCGTGCGATGGCGGCTTCGATGCCTTCTTTCTGGCGCTGACGAATCATGTCGCGTTCGGTTTCGGCGACATAAGAGAGTAATTGCAAAACGATATCGGCAATCAATGTCCCTGTGAGGTCTTTGTCTTTGCGCGTGTCGAGCAGCGGCATGTCGAGGACGCAGATATCGACGCCTTTTTCTTTGGTCAAAATGCGCCATTGCTCCTGAATTTCTTTGTAGTTCCTGCCAAGTCTGTCGATGCTTTTTATATATAATAAATCGCCACGATGGAGTTTTTTTAGAAGTTTTATGTATTCCGGACGATTGAAATCTTTGCCGGATTGTTTGTCGATGTAGAGCTGTTTTGATGTGATTCCTGCTTCGGTTAATGCAATGATCTGGCGATCTTCGTTCTGCTCTTTTGTGCTGACGCGGATATATCCATATTGTTTTGGCATGTTCGGCCTCCTGATACAAAAATGCCCGGCGTATGAAATAGCCGGGCACAAGAGGCCGTATCGCGAAGCGATAGGCCGAGGCGCAAGGCATATCGGCGCAACCGATATGTCCGCGTACAAAAAGACTTTTAAACAATCCCTTCGATAATTTCTCTGTCACCAATGTGAACGGTATGTACGCCAGGCTGTTTGTTCTTGTTAAAACAAAAACTCATCAGATAGCCTTTGTCCAAATGATAATAATCGAGATAATCCAATAACTGCTGCTCGCCGCGTTTGTTGTACGAATCTCCGCGCCATATCTTCATTTCGATGATGTACTGATGCCCCATATAATCGATAATCATATCAGTGCGCAGATTATCGCGCGTTTGGGCTTCGATATAATAATTTCCGACGCCGTTGATAATCGGTTTAATATAAAACATAAAATACTTTCGACCTTCGCTTTCGACGAATTTTTCATCACGATCGCCATAAATATCCTGAAAATGCGCGATAAATCGTTGTATAATCTTTTCGACATTGAGCTGACCGTTTTCGATAAACTGATTTTTGTCGAATCCGGCAAAAGAGGCTAGTTCACTGACTTTTCCGTCTTCGACATAAAATAATTCATATAACCATGTTTCGAGAATTCGGCTTGAAATTTTAATTGCGCCGTGATCGTTGGTGATAAAATTGAACATGGTTGCGATTTGATAAGATTTATTATATGCATTGTATTGTACTCTTTCTCCGAGATATAATATTTCTTTAAGTGTTTGTCGCATATCGGGGAAATCATCCAATTTTTTGCTGACGTCATCAAAGAAAGTATTTCGCTCCACGAGTAATTGTTTGACTGCTTCCAGGATGCCCGCATAGTTCCATCCCAAATTCTTTTCATCGATGGTTTTGCACAGTTTGGACACCAAAAAAGGATATCCCGATGTATAATCGATAATCCACTGCGATATATCATGGATATTCATGCCCGTGTGATGATCGTTCTCATATTCGCGCAGCATGCCCTCGACATCGGCGACATTAAACGACATATCGATATCGAAATTCGTCGCAATATTCCACGGGCTGTTGTACTGATGGTCAGACTCTGGTCGCATCTTGAGCTTGAGGTTTTTGATATCATACACACCGGCGAGTATAACGGATTGGAAAGTGGGTAACGCTTCGCGCCTGAGATAATTATCTCTTAATAATCCAAGAAATTTGATAAATACAGGGAAATTCCCAGCCTGATCCACTTCATCGATCATGAGCACAATAGGACGTGACGCGACGACATTCATTTCTGTCAGCAGATCGGAAAACGCTCTCGCCGAAATGCTCTCCTGCTTTGACAGGGCATTGAGCAATTCTCTGAGTTCGTCATTGATATTCTGCACCATTCTATATTTGATGCATCGAGCCAGCATCCACACGAACTCAGCTCCTAGCCGTTCGAGACTTTCGAACGCACTGTCTGCCAATCCCTCAAAACTGAGCAAAAAAACACAATAATCATGGTCGAGTGTTCGTTTGAGCATATTCAGCGTCGTCGTCTTGCCGTATTGACGCCCCCGGTTGATGCAAAAATACTCGCTGTCGTCAACCATCCGTTTGATCTGCGCAACGCGCTCGCTGATATCGACCATGTAGTGACGGTCGGGAAGACAAAGCCCCGTAATGTTGAATCGTTTAGCCATGACGCTGATCTCCATATTGCGTAATGCGGGAATGCCGTAAGCGGCTATTCGCCTGAGCACACAATATCCGATGATAGGCGCAAAGCAAAGTGAATTGTCATTTTAAGGGCACCCAATACATAGCTGCGTTTTGCGTACCGCAAGGGTGGCCCAAGGAGACAGTGAAATAAGTGGCTTTTTTTTAAGGGGGCAATACGCCACTAATTTCACCGTCTCCTTTATGCGGCGCTAATGAACTATTAATATTGTTATATTCCCGGCATATTAGGAATATAAGGCTCTATCTCGATAAGATAAGGCAAAGTTGTAAGCTGTTTAAGCATACACACATCCAGATCATGCAATTCAAGTCCCTCGTAACCATTTAGAAAACGCTTGTAAGTCTCTTCATCATTAATCAGGTTCATAGATCGTATGGCATTAACAATTTCTGAACGTTTTAGATAAAGGGCAGCATTTCGTTTATTAATATCTTCATCTATTGCATTATTAAGCATTTCCCATTTTTCTTTGTCCATTTCCTCACCATTTAAATAATATTTACCATTTTCGTAACTAAATACAAAACTAAGTGAAGAAGTTTCCATAACGGTATTGTCAAATGCAAGCACCACATCAATCATTTGTTTACCACATGAGTCGTCCCAGTATTGGGATAGCCCATGATTTAATTTATTGATATCAGGCGATTTATTATTATCTACAGAATTCTGTTGGCCTGTACCTACCATAGTGTTGTCATGCTTAGCAACTGCATGACTGTTTACAGACAATAACTCTGATTCATTAGAACCGCATGCCATTAATAAGCAAGATGCCAAAGCGAAAGATATCATTTTTTTCATAACAAATTCTCCTTATATTGAAGAGGAAAAGAAACCAAAGCTACCAAGCCATGATAAACATTCTTAGAGTCGCATTCGAATCACGCTCAGCAATTTTATGAACGGCAATGCGATAATCCCCAGTGATTAAACGATTTGCTTGAAAACAAACTAAGCAGCCAATCATTAATATGATCTTTTTCACACAGCCTCCATTTAAATACTTTTTTCAACCAAGCACAAATAAAACAGGGCAAAGCATTGACTAAATGCTTGCTTTATAAAAAATTTATCTATTATTTTAACAAGATCAATATTTTCTTTACAAAAGAAAGTTATTCGATTGGATTATCGTTACAATAATAATATATATGTCATTATTATATAATCTTTGTTAATTCTGATAAATTATTATTTCCTAACAAGTATGCTACCGATTTAGCATGTCTTTGTGCACGAGTGCATGGGCACGCAAGCGTAATCGTGTGTCGTTATGCGTCTCAGGGCCGCGCCCCAGATAAACAAAACGCCGCGTATCCCAACGGGATAGCGGCGTTAAGCGAGTGTATTGGCTGCGAATGCAGCCAATAACGAGCAGGCGAGCCGTAGCGACGTGTCGCGACACGTCGCCAGGCGACCCCCAATTAATCTTCTTTCTTTTCGACGATCATATCGAGGTAGCGATAGGCCTGAAGGCCGGTACCAGCGGGGATGAGGCGTCCCATGATGACGTTCTCTTTGAGGCCATAGAAGCCGTCGTAACGACCGGCGATGGAGGCTTCGGTGAGGACCTTGGTCGTTTCCTGGAATGCGGAAGCGGCTATGAAGGACTCGGTCGAGAGGGATGCCTTGGTGATACCGAGGAGGAGGTCTTCGGCGACAGCGGGATCACCGCCGCGCGCGATGATTTTCTCGTTGATGCGTTCGAAGAGGTGACGATCGACGTGTTCGTCGAGGAGGAAGTTGGAATCGCCGACGTGGGTGATTTTGCAGCGACGGAGCATCTGACGAACGATGACTTCGATGTGCTTATCGTTGATGCGAACACCTTGCGTGCGGTAAATTTCCTGAATTTCGTCGACCATGTATTTGGCGAGGTCTTTGCGGCCCTTGACGGCGAGGATGGCGTGTGGATCGGACGAACCTTCCATGAGCTGATCGCCTGCCTGGACGCGGTCGCCCGGGTGCACGATGATGTATTTGCCTTTGGGGATGAGGTATTCCTTGGGTTCGCCGACGTCGGGTGTGACGATGATGCGGCGTTTGCCCTTGGTATCCTTACCGTAGGTGACGTAACCGTCGATTTCGGAGATGATGGCGAGTTCTTTCGGTTTGCGTGCTTCGAAGAGTTCGGCGACGCGGGGAAGACCGCCGACGATACCGCCGGATTTGGTGTCATCGTGTGGGATTTTGGCGAGTGTCTGGCCGGGTCCGATTTCTTCGCCATCATTGACGACGAGAATGGCATCGACGGGCATCTGGTACTCGGCGAGTGTTTTCTTGCTTTCTTTGTCTTTAATGACGATTCTCGGCAGGAGGTCGACTTCTTTGGTTTCGATAATGGTCTTACGGGAAAGGCCTGTGGTCTTATCGAATTCCTCTTTCATGGTGCGGTTTTCGATAATCTGTTCGAATTTAACGATACCGCCTTCCTGAGAGATCATGACGTTTGCGAAGGCATCCCATTCGGCGAGGAGCTGTCCTTTCTTGACTTCCTGACCATCTTTGACGCGGATACGGGCACCGTAACGGAGTGGATAACGCTCGCGTTCGCGGCCGTCGGCATCGAGGATGCTCATTTCGGAGTTACGGTTCATGACGACGAATGTGCCATCGAGTGCATCGACGAGGGACTGCGAATAGAATTTGACGAAACCGGCGTTCTTGGCTTCGTAGCTGGATTCGACGCCTTCGACGTTTGCGGTACCACCGGTATGGAATGTACGCATCGTGAGCTGTGTACCAGGTTCACCGATGGACTGAGCGGCGATAACGCCGACGGCTTCGCCGTGGTTGACGAGACGTCCGCGGGCGAGGTCACGACCATAGCAGAGTGCGCAGATGCCGTGTTCTGCCTGGCAGGTCAAGCCACTGCGGATGAAGACGCTGCGGAGTGCGGCATGACGAATGGCTTCGACAGCGGCTTCGTCGATTTCGCCGTTGGCGGGGACGATGACATTGCCATCGTTATCCATAATATCGAAGAGGGCGACACGACCGAGAACGCGATCGCCGAGATCTTCGATGACTTCACCGTCTTTGACGAGGGCGGTCATCTCGATGCCATCGAGGGTTCCGCAGTCTTGTTCGAAGATGATGGTATCCTGTGCGACATCGACGAGACGGCGGGTGAGGTAACCGGAGTTAGCCGTCTTAAGGGCGGTATCGGCGAGACCTTTGCGGGCACCGTGGGTCGAGATG
>DGWW01000169.1 GCA_002395385.1 Myxococcales bacterium UBA4248 | reverse complement strand
ACCATAACTCGCTTTTGCAACAATGGCGAGGATTTTTGGGGTTGCTGTGTCCAATAACGGCGATTATTTTTTTACAAACGGATTTGTTCGCATCTAACGATGCTCACTTGGATAATTCGGAATTTGGAATTACCTGGCATTATCATTGTTGATTCTAAATAATTTAGACTTTTTAGCCTCAGACTACGGCTTTGGTTTTGGTCATTCAATTCGGCATTAAAACAGCGAAGGCCGTTAGGACTGAGCAAATCCGTTTGTAAAACAAAACCAGATCAGGTCTGAATCGTTACGATATCTCGCCCCCTATCCGATCGGCGGGGGCAATCCGCCAACTGATTTGTTATTATAATAACGTTATATATTAAAACCGCTCCATGCAACGGTTTTATCACCATCCCATTTTGTAGCGACGTTCCATGCAACGTCGCGGTTCACCATCCCATAAGGAGATAATCATGAACGCAACCCAATGTGTGTCTGGGGGGGGCATGTAGGTAACGGTGCGCACCTAATCAAAGGCGCAAAGTTGCTGAACATGCGGAATCTGTTTGTTTTTTCGTGTCTTCTGGCACTCGCTGGCTGCAGCGATGATTCCGGGGCAAAGGGTGAGCCATCTGTGCCCGAAAATACTGCCGAACTGTGTGCAGACGGTTTGGATAACGACAACAACGGGGTCAAAGACTGCGACGAAGAAAGCTGTAAAGCCTTCGACAACTGCAAAACCGACGAAAAACAATGCCCGGCTTCGATGCCCGAAGGCAAGAAAGAGTGCACCTGCGACAAGACCACTGGTGAGTGGACCAATTGTCAGAATATGGGGCCAAATGACAAAGAATGCCCGGCTGACATGCCCGAAGGCAAGAAAGACTGCACCTGCGACAAGACCACCGGTACGTGGATCAATTGCCAGGATATGGGCCCGGACGACAAGGAATGCCCGGCTTCGATGCCCGAAGGCAAAAAGGATTGCACCTGTGATAAAACCACTGGTGAATGGCAAAATTGTCAGGATGATATTCCTGGCGAAATCGAATGCCCGACAGATATGCCCGAAGGCAAGAAAGACTGCACCTGCGATAAATCCACCGGCGAATGGAAAGATTGCCAGGATTTAGGCCCGGATGACAAAGAATGCCCGGCGGACATGCCTGAAGGCAAGAAAGACTGCACCTGCGACTATGCGACCGGCGAGTGGAAAGATTGTCATGATGTGGGCGAAACCAAGGAAATCTGCGACAATGAGACAGACGACGATGGCGACGGGGATGCCGACTGCGATGACGAAGACTGCGCAGAAGCTGCCAATTGCCAAACGGTGAGCTGTCCCGGGATGGAGCCCGAATGTGTAGGGGGCACGTATGCTTACTGCGAAGGCACCGAACTCAAGCAGGAACGTTGCGAGTTTGGCTGTGGCGAGAACAAATGCAATTCGTGCGAAGAAGCCAATGGCGAGGGAACGTGTGAGGACAATGGTACAATTTCGATGCGCAGCTATTGCAGCGACAATGCGCTCGTTACCGAAAATTGCCCTCTCGGCTGCGAAGGCAGTCACTGTCTGGCGTGTGTCGAAGGCGCAGAGCGGTGCAGCGCAGACGGCAAATCCCTCGAAACCTGCAAGAAAGTAGACGGCGTGACCCAATGGGTTGCCGAAAAATGCCCCAAAGGCTGTGCGAATGACCAGTGTTTTGGATGCGCTGAGCCTGGCTCCAAATGCGTGAATGGCAATATCGAAATCTGTAACAGCGATCATGAAATCGAAATCATGGAATGCGAGCTGGGGTGCGAGAAAGACACCAAATGCCGTTATTGTTACGATGGCATGCGTACCTGTGAAGGCAAAACCGTAATGATTTGTGAAGTCGATCGCTATATCAATTCCGGCATCGTGTGTCCGCAATCCTGCAGCAATGGTTACTGTGAACCGGATGAAAACGGCAACCACATGAAAGATGAATTCGATGGCGACTGGTGGAATGCCGACTGCAACAAGCATTCGGAGTGTGCTTCGGGATTCTGCGATCACTTCGTCAACTATGGCACGTGCATGAATAAATGCACGAGCGATTCGCAGTGTATCACTGGCCATATTTGCCGTCCCGACGGACGCTGCGCCCCCGAAGCCTTCGAAACCGTCTGGAATGTTGCCACGAACAACGGCAAAATCGAGCTCCCGACCAGTGAAGCCTCCAAATGCAATTTCGTCGTCGACTGGGGCGATGGAAAATCCGAGACTGTATCCACCTGTCCCACCACAAACCTCGCCCATACCTACCAAAACAAAGGCAAATATCATATTAAGATTACCGGAACTTACGATCGATGGACGTTCGGCACGAACACCGAGAACTTCTTAAAAGGTGCCGATGCACTCATCGAAGTCGTATCGTTCGGACCGGTCGGCCTCGCCGCAGGCGGATTTTCAAACGCGAAAAACCTGACCAAAGTCTCGTGGGTCGATATCCCGGATTCCAGCAAACTCGAAATGATGTATATGTTCTACAATGCAGAGAAACTGAACGATAAATACATCAATCGCTGGGATGTGAGCAAGCAGCTCTCGCTGTCACACACCTTTGCCGGAGCCAAAGTATTCAATGCGCCGCTCAAAGACTGGGATGTGTCCAAAGTCCAGAATATGGGTTCGTTGTTCGAAGGCGCAGCTAAATTCAATCAGGATATCAGTAAATGGGATGTCTCCAATGTTGACAGTATGAGCTCGATGTTCCAGGGGGCCGCAAGTTTCGACAAGCCGTTGAACACCTGGAACACGGCCAAAGTCAACCGCACGGATGCGATGTTCTATGGTGCTCGCGCATTCAATCAGCCGCTGGATAAATGGAATACGGCCAAAGTGCGTTTCATGAATGATATGTTCCGCGATGCGACATCATTTAATCAGAGCCTGAATGACTGGAACGTGTCCGTAGTATCGAACATGAGCCACATGTTCTCGGGTGCCAAATCATTCAATCAGCAGTTGAATAAGTGGGATGTCCACAATGTCACAGACTTCTCGTATATGTTTGATTATGCCATCAGCTTCTCGGATGCATCAGCCAGCCTGGCATCGTGGAATGTTTCGAAAGCGACGAATATGGAAGGCATGTTCAGAGGGACACCGTTTAATACCAATATCGGGAACTGGAACGTTGCCAAAGTCACCAACATGAAAAGCATGTTTGACGAAGCTCGTGAGTTTAACCAGACTCTCAATAGCTGGAATGTCGGCAAAGTGACCGATATGAGCAACATGTTTGTTTTCGCAGAAAAGTTTAATGGAAAAATCGACGCCTGGAATGTCAGCGCGGTGACGAATATGGCGCACATGTTCTCTGGTGCCTACGCATTCAATCAGAATATCAATAACTGGAATGTCGGCAAGGTCACGAATATGGAGGGCATGTTCGAATATGCTTTTGCATTCAATCAGTCGCTCGACAAATGGAATGTCTCCAACGTCACAAATATGAAAGCCATGTTCCATTATGCGACGGAATTCGACAAAAATATCAACAGCTGGAACGTCGGCAATGTTACAAATATGGAGAGTATGTTTGAAAATGCAGAATCCTACAATTCATCACTCGATAAATGGAACGTCAGCAAAGTCGAAACAACGGCACATATGTTTTCAATGACATGTTTTAGAAAAGAAATCAAAAAATGGGATGTCTCCAATATTAAAGATATGTCATATATGTTCTACTTAAACGGATGCTGGGTTAGTAATGGTTGGGGGTTTGAAGATACATGGGGAGGATATAGTGAAGACATTAGTAACTGGAAAGTATCATTAGACACAAATATTGAGAAAATGTTTAGCAATAGTTATAAATGTACAGATATCGCAAAAATCCTCAAAGCCTGGGGACTGGATAAACTCTGGGCATTATCTATGGTTTCTTTTTGCGACTGATTTAATCGTAAAATTATAATACTTGAAGGCGCGGCGTATCCCTGCGCGATACGCCGCACTAACCCACATCAAATCGTTTCGATGATAAACTTCCCTGCGCCCTTCAATTTTAAATTATAATTCATGCCAATTAAAAACTTCATGCGCGGGTCGCTCATAAACGGCCAAAAATAGTTTTTATCTTTAATTTGTTTTAAAGCGGCTTTGGCAGATCTGTCTTTCTTAAATTCGATGATATAAATGTATTTATCCGTCTCGAATTTGATATCAATTCTGCCGATATTGGTATGATACTCGGCATGCACGTAATACCCCACGAGTTTAAATAATAGAAAGCAGAAATTCTGCACGTGGACTTCGAGATCGCTTTCGATGTCGTAGGGCACATCCGCCATCAGCGACTGCAGCCGTATCAAAAAAGACTCGGCATCGCCCGAACGAATATCTTCTACAAATCGGCGAACGTCAAAAACTGACCTCTGCTGACGGCCTGTATAAAATGGCACAAAGAAATTCAGCATGCCTTTTTCGACTTCTTTGTTCGGAAAGCCGAGTTTATAATTATCAAATTCAGGATTGTATTCTTTAAGCGTCAAATAACCACTTTGATACAACAGCGGAATCACGTCATCGTTGAACGAATCGACCTCGTTCAATTCCGATTCGGTGTATGAGGCGGTTTCGATAGCACCGATTTCGTAGTGATTCTTTTTAAATAGTTCGACGAGATAGGTGGGCGTGCCTGATGCAAACCAGTAGTCGCCGATTTCACGTTTGTGCAATGCCAGGATCAGACTAAATGGATTGTATATGCCATCCGTATTCTCTTTAAAGTGGTAACCGTCGTAGCGTTCTTTCAATTGCTGGCATGCCTCTTCGTCTGTAATGCCTTTGACTGTTGCCAGATCATGGATATCCTCATCAAAAAGTGGATGCAGTTCCTTTTCTGTAATACCACACAGCGATGTAAAACTATGATCAAACGTAATTTCGTTCAAGTTGTTCAACGCACTAAAGACGCTGAGTTTTCCGATTTTGGTCACCCCCGTGAGCAATACGAATTTCAGGTATTTTTCACACGGTTTGATGCCGCCGTAAAATCCATGCAGCGTGTCGATGTGCGTTTGCTGTATTGGCGCACCAATCGTGTCGAGCACGGGCTTTTCGTACTCATCGACGAGCACCACGACTTGTCGCCCGGTCTGCTCGAAGGCGCGCTCAATAATGCCCATAAACCGAGTGCCTGCCTCCGTCTCAGTGGCTCTGATTCCATACAGTTCTTCCCATTTTGACAAGTTGACATGCAGTAAATTCTGCAATGATCCTGGAGTGTGATAGTCAACCCCCGACAAATCCAGATGCAGCACGGGATACTGAATCCACTCGGTTTCGAGTTTTTCCATGGCGAGTCCGGCAAATAGCTCTTTTT
The DNA here is from genome assembly GCA_002395385.1 of Myxococcales bacterium UBA4248. Taxonomy (GTDB): domain Bacteria; phylum Myxococcota_A; class Bradymonadia; order UBA4248; family UBA4248; genus UBA4248. The sequence continues at coordinate 800 of DGWW01000169.1, read as the reverse complement.
TGCCTTCGAAATAGGCTTGCAGCGTCGAGATGAGCAAGCTTTTGCCAAACCGCCTCGGGCGCGCAAGGAAGTTGAACTTTGACCCATGCACCAGCCGATAGACCAGCTCCGTTTTATCGACGTAAACGTAGCCATCGTTGCGCATACTTTCAAATGTTTGGATGCCAATCGGGAACTTATGTGCCATGATTTCCTCCATGATTTGGGGGGCTCGCTTTTGGGCGTGTCACGACACGCCCCTACGCTCGCTTGCACCATAACTCGCTTTTGCACCAATGGCGAGGATATTTTCGTGGGTGCCTGCGAACCAAACCGCAATGAACGACGCGTATTGGCGGCAGCCAATAGCGGCGTTCAGCGAGCGTATTTTTGCAGAGCCGTAAAACGGCTCTCAAAAATAGCGAGCCAAACCAAATAAAAATGCAAACAATCCCATCCGATCGGCGGTGGAATATAACTTTCTGATATGTTAATCTTATGAATGGTATTGAGTATTACTCGTACGCCTATTTCATGTATAGCGATGTTCCATAGCTCGTCGCTGTTTACCATTCCATAAGGAAAAACTCATGAACAATATAAAGCAAAGATTATCTAGGGCGCATGTAAGCGATCCTGCACGTGATATGAATGGCGCAAAGGCACTAACCATACTATTAACCTGTTTATTGATGGCTGCGGGGTGTGATGATTCCAGTTCGAATCGTAAGAACAACAGCAGTAATAATAATGCGAACGAATGTGACGAAGCGACCATGCCTATGGGAACCACTGGGTGTGAATGCATTGGCGGAACATGG
>DGWW01000171.1 GCA_002395385.1 Myxococcales bacterium UBA4248 | reverse complement strand
GTTTCACGAAACGTCTCTACTCGCTCGCTCCCACCATAACTCGCTTTTGCAACAATGGCGAGGGAATTTTGTGTGGATGCATGCGAAGCGAACCGCAACGAACGACGCATCATGGCGGCTTTCTGATGCCTGAAGCCTGTTCCCTGGTATCTATTCAGCCATCAAGTAATTCTTATTTTCCGAATAGCCTGCACAGACGCGGCAAACGGCAATCGGCAAATGAATCGAACTGTCCCATTGCCGAATGCCGAGTGCCGAATGCCGCGGATTTCTTTGATAACGGATGATGACATTGACATGGGGCTGAACTGTTACGTTCCCTGATCCCTGCTCCCGATTAGAACTGGCAATCCATCAATTGATTTGTTATATGAAAAGCCGCCGCGTATCGCAGATAGCGGCGGCAGCGAGCCGTAGAGACGTGTTTCCCCCTTCCCTCGCCATTTGGGAGAGGGAGGGGGGACAGCCGCAACGCGGCTGGGGGGTAGGTGAGGTCACGTCTCTAGGCGAGCAACCAAAGAAATAAAGCTGTAAAGACGTTCCAAGAAACGTCTCTGTTTCAAGGCAAGATGATATGACAACGGCAAAGAGATCACTGAAGATGCTTTTGCAACTCGCCGTGTTGTACATCATTGTATCATTCATCAACATTTTCACGCCAGACGACGCAGTTTTTTTGATTCGAAATGGAAATACCATCGTCCTGATGGGGCTTTCTCTGTCGCTGACACAATATTTTTCCGACAGTATTATTGATCGGCACACACGCCGGTACCTGGTGAGCGTTGCATGGCTCATCACGCTGTGGATCGTCTTTCGCGGCGCTAAATACATCGCTTTTGCCGAGACGGACATCATTGCCCGCCATTTATGGTACATGTATTACATTCCCGCGCTGTTCATTCCGCTGTTTTCGCTGTTTGCCGCGCAATCCGTGGGCGCGAATGACGAGTTCAGACTGCAATGGAAACACGCCATCATCATTGGTGTGACACTCATTCTCGCGACGTTGGTGCTCACCAATGACCTGCACCAGCTCGTGTTTCGGTTTCAACCCGGATTTGAAGACTGGGACACCCACTACAACCGAGCGCCAATGCATTATCTGGTCTATACCTGGATTGTGCTCTTGTACATCGGCGCTATCTATATTCTATTTAAAAAATGCCGCGTCTCGATAAACCGCAGACTGGTATGGGTACCCATACTGCCCTTACTTTTTGGGATATGCTACACGGCGCTGTATGTCATAGATGCCTGGCCACGTATGAATGGAGAGCTGTTTGGAGAACTTCCCGAAGCCATTTGTTTTACCGTGGCCGGCATCAGCCTCAGTCTTATTTACATCGGCTTCATACCATCCAACGAGGGCTACGGCAGACTTTTTGAGCAATCTAAACTCGCGGCACAAATCGCAGACAAACATCTGAACGTGATCTACAAAAGCATGAATGCCGCACCGCTGACGCAAGAACAACTGGCCACCCCATCGAGTATTTTACTCGACCAAGATACGCGCCTGCATCGAAACGTCATCACTGGCGGCTTCGTCTACTGGCAAGACGACATCTCTGCACTCAATCGAATTAATGAGGAATTACAGGAAAATGGCGAGTTACTCGCCGAAGAAGCTGAACTTCTGCGTCTTCAAAATGAATTAAAAGAAGAACGCGCAAAAATCGATGCAAAGATGAAAATATATGATGATATTGCCCAACAAACCGCATCACAACAAAGTCAAATACGAGCAATCGTAGATAAAATAGAACAAAATACAACTGCAATGAGGGATGAATATCAATCTAATATAAAAATTATCTGTCTGCTTGCTGTTTACATCAAACGTTACGCCAATCTCGTGCTTCTGTCTGCAGATAAGACCGCGATAAATAGTCAGGAACTTGCGCTTGCCATTCGGGAATCTCTGCGGTCGCTCCACGATATTGGCGTCAAAACGGAAGAATCCCTCTGTGACGACTTTCTCATTACGACATCCTGTGCGCTTTCGACTTATATACGATTCGAACAGCTTCTGGAAGCGGCACTTCCGTCACTGCGCGCCATACAGGTCTTATTCGCGGACGGTGCACTAAAGCTCATGATGGAAGGTGCAGAGCTTCAATTGCCTGACGACGCAGGAATGACAATAACAACAGAGGATCATGTCTCATATATCCAAATACTTCTGGTAAAAACAGGTGATCGCGCATGACTGCTTTTTATGACATCCCCGTTTTGGCGCAGAATATCACGGCATTCTGGGCGCTTCTGCTTTGTCTTGGGTTCATTGCCGAAGTGATCATGCTCTTTCGTCAAAGGCGTTATCGCATCACGATTGCGCCGGGCCTGTGCTTTTTCGTGGCGTATTTCGTCATGCACATCTGCCGCGATGGCACCATGCAACGCTTGTATGGGATGGGGAACGCGATTGCCAGGCAATTTCTCAGTATGCCTTGTATCGTTCTATTGGCGACCTGCGCAATTCTGACGCTGCTCTGTGCGCTGTTGTATCGGAACATCTTTTTTTGGCGAAAGACGCACATCAGCGAGGCATCGATCAAAGAGAGCATGGATGAGCTTCCTGCCGGCATTTGCTTTTATCTCGACGATGGGCACTGCATTTTATCGAATCATCGCATGAACGACATCTGTTTTGCACTGCTGGGGCATGCCCTGCAAAACGGCGCACAGTTCTATGATTCTGTCAAATCAAAGCCACACCATCTGCTCTCTGACGGCACTGCGGTCTCTTTTCATCACTGTTTGCTCACCTATCGGGGGGCGCCGCTGCACGAGCTGATTGCAAACGACATCACGGATCTCTACGAAAAAAGCGAACAGCTCAAAGCTCAAAACGAACGCATCCGAAAGCAGGCCGAAAATATGAGAGCCTACAGTGAAACCATCGCGGATACGGTGCAACAGAAAGAGATTCTGCAGGCGAGAATCAACATCCATGACGAGATGAACCGCATGATTCTGACCACTCAGAAGTCCCTTAACGAAGCGCCCACGTCCGACCGTCACGAGATTCTGCGGAACTGGCGACATGTTCTTTTGCTCTGCAAGGAAGCCGGAGATCGAAAGTTCGACAGCTCAGTTGCCGATCTCAACACTCTTGCCGAGGCCATCGGTATCCGGCTCGTCTGGACTGGTTCACCAACGAACCTGCCCCAAACGGTGCAATCGCTCTTTCTTGCCGCCGCCCGCGAGGCTATGACAAACGCGATCAAACACGCTCAGGCAAAGACGCTCGAAATCTCCATCTGTGAGACCGGCGATACGATTGAGGCAAAATTTACGAACGACGGCAAAACGCCAGATCTACCCATCGCGTCGAGCGGCGGTCTCTTAAACCTGCGCCGTCGCCTGGAATCAGTTGGTGGATGGATGAAAATCGAAACGAACCCCGCGTTTTGTATCGACGTGAGCATTCCCAAATGACCATGTCAAAAATGGTTTTACCTATCCGATCGGCGGGGGACAATCATCCTTGAAAAATAGTATTTTCAATTGATGTCATTGCGTGAATCGCAGTCGAACGCCTTGAAACTGCAAAATAGTCAGAAGTATAGATTGCACGTTTATTCACGCATGCTCACCACAAAGGAATTGTCGCCATGCAATATAGGGTTTTGCGCCATGCAGTATAAAGTTTTGATCGTCGAGGATCAGGAGATGCCCCGGCAGCTCTTCGAAATCTTTGTAAAATCAGATCCTCGCTACGATCTCGTTGGGTCTATCAGCAACGCGGAACTTGCTATCGATTTTTGCACACACATGCGGCTCGATCTCATTCTGATGGACGTGATGACAGCACATGGCAGCAGCGGATTGGATGCCGCAGAGAACATCAAAGAGAAATATCCCAACATCAAAATCATTATTGTCACCAGCATGCCGGAGGCATCCTGGCTAAAACGCGCCCGCGAAATTGGCGTGGACAGCTTTTGGTACAAGGAATCCCAGAAAGAACCTATTCTCACCGTTATGGAACGCACCCTGGCCGGTGAACGCGTCTTCCCCGACATGCCTCCGCTCGTTCAGATCGGCAATGCCAACAACCATGATTTTTCGGAGCGCGAGCTGGATGTTTTGCGCGAACTGATCACGGGCGACAGCAATGCCGAAATCGGCCAGCGTCTCGGCATCGCCCCAAGCACCGTCAAATATCACGTGCAGAATATGCTCCAAAAAACCGGCATGCATACGCGCACAGAACTGGCCGCCGTCGCCAGAAGCCTCGGCATCGTCATTAAATAAAGGCGCTCGCCTAGGCGCGTGTCACGACACGCACCTACAGCTCGCCTGGTGCCCGCTATTGGCGATGCCAATACGCGGGCGCTGCTGTATCTGCGCTCGCCTGGGCGCGTGTCACGACACGCACCTACGGCTCGCTGGCGCGCCTATGCCTGCGGCATACGGCGCACCAAACAATATCAAACCGTCTCAATCACAAATTTCCCCGCACCTTTCAGCTTTAAATTATAATTCATTCCAATCAAAAACTTCGTGCGCGGGTCGCTCATAAACGGCCAAAAATAGTTTTTATCTTTAATTTGATTTAAAGCGGCTTTGGCAGATCGGTCTTTCTTAAATTCGATGATATAAATGTATTTATCCGTCTCGAATTTGATATCGATTCTGCCAATATTGGTATGATACTCGGCATGGACGTAATAGCCCACGAGTTTAAATAATAGAAAACAGAAATTCTGCACGTGGACTTCGAGATCACTTTCGATATCGTAGGGCACATCTGCCATCAGTGACTGCAGCCGTATTAAAAAGGATTCGGCATTGCCCGAACGAATATCTTCTACAAATCTGCGAACGTCAAAAACTGACCTCGGCTTATGTCCTGTATAAAATGGAATAAAGAAATCCAGCAGCCCCTTTTCTACCTCTTTATTTGGGAAACCGAGTTTATAGTTTTCAAATTCAGAATTGTATTCTTTGAGCGTCAGATAGCCACTTTGATACAACAGCGGAATCACGTCATCGTTGAACGAATCGACCTCGTTCAATTCGGATTCGGTGTATGAGGCGGTTTCGAGCGCACCGATTTCGTAGTGATTCTTTTTAAACAATTCCACAAGATAGGTGGGCGTGCCTGATGCAAACCAGTAGTTGCCGATTTCCTTGTTACACAATGCCGTGATCAAGCTGTACGGATTATATATGCCTTCGGTGTCTCGCTTAAAATGATAACCGTCGTATTGTTCTTTTAAACGCGCACAGGCTTCTTCGTCTGTCATTTTATTGGCAACCGCAAGATCATGAATATCTTCTGCCAAAACGCTGTGTAGTTCATTTTCGGTGATGCCACATAGCGACGAAAACTCCCCTAGAAATGTCAATTCCCGCAAGTTGTTTAACGCACTAAAGACGCTGAGCTTACCGATTTTGGTCACCCCCGTGAGCAATACGAATTTGAGCATGTCTTCACAAGGTTTAATACACCCATAAAACCCATGCAACATCTCGCGAAAAGTATCCTGAAGTTCTGGTTTATGAATGGTATCGAGAATTGGTTTCTCGTATTCATCGATAAGCAAAACTACCTTACGCCCCGTTTTTTCCACAGCTCTGCGTATCACGCTTTTTAGACGGGTTTCCGCGTCTTTGCCTGTTTCGGACGTGCCATAAACACGCTCCCAAAGCACCAGGTGTTCGTTCAGCAGGTTATCGAGCGCTTCGGGTTTGTTATAGGTGGCACCGCTCAAATCCAGATGCAGCACGGGATACTGAATCCACTCGGTTTCGAGTTTTTCCATGGCGAGTCCGGCAAATAGCTCTTTTTTGCCTTCGAAATAGGCTTGCAGCGTCGATACGAGCAGACTTTTACCAAACCGCCTCGGGCGCGATAAAAAGTTGAATGTGGAACCATGCACCAGCCGATAGACCAGATCCGTTTTATCGACGTAAACGCAGCCATCGTTGCGCAGTCTTTCAAATGTTTGGATGCCAATCGGGAATTTATGTGCCATGATGATTTCCTCCATGATTTGGGGGGATCGCTCGCCTTGAGCCGTGCGGGTCGCACGGCTCTACGGCTCGCTTGTACCATAACTCGCTTTTGCAACAAT
>DGWW01000170.1 GCA_002395385.1 Myxococcales bacterium UBA4248 | reverse complement strand
CACCATAGCTCGCTTTTGCACCAATGGCGAGGAGTTTTTATAAGTGCAGGTATAATAAACATAACCAAAACACAAAATAGTTATAACCTACCCGATCGGCGGGGGTAATTCCTAAATAGAATCGTTAGACTGGAGAAATGGGAAAAGGATATTCCTTTGACTATTCTTTTATTTGCCGATGATAATTCGGCGTAACCAACACTATTAAGGAAAATAGTATGAAGTTTACACGCTTATTGATTGCTTCGCTTGCGATGGCCAGTTTGATGTATGGATGCGGTGGTGATTCCGAAGAAGAAAGTGGTGCTCCCGTTCCCGAGACAACAGCAGAACTCTGTTCAGACGGCATCGACAACGACGGCGATGGTCTTAAAGACTGCGATGTCGACACATGCAAGCAGTTTGACAACTGCAAAGGCGCCGAAGGAGACAAGGAATGCACAGGCGACATGCCCGCAGGTAAGAAAGACTGCACATGCGACAAATCTACTGGCGAATGGAAAGACTGCAAAGATGATGTCCCGGGTGACAAGGAATGCTCAGCCGAAATGCCAGAAGGCAAGAAAGACTGCACATGCGACAAATCCACTGGCGAGTGGAAAGACTGCCAGGATGATGTCACCGAAAAAGAATGCCCGGCTGACATGCCAGAAGGCAAAATAGATTGTACATGCGACACATCCACTGGCGAATGGACTGACTGTCAGGATGATGTCTCGGGTGACAAGGAATGCACAGGCGATATGCCAGAAGGCAAGAAAGACTGCACATGCGACACATCCACTGGCGAATGGACTGACTGTCAGGATGATGTCCCGGGTGACAAGGAATGCATAGGCGATATGCCAGAAGGCAAGAAAGATTGCACATGCGACACATCCACTGGCGAATGGAAAGACTGTCAGGATGATGTCTCGGGTGACAAGGAATGCACAGGCGATATGCCAGAAGGCAAGAAAGATTGCACATGTGACACATCCACTGGCGAATGGAAAGATTGCAAAGATGATGTCCCGGGTGAAAAGGAATGCCCAGCCGAAATGCCAGAAGGCAAGAAAGATTGCACATGCGACACATCCACAGGTGAATGGAAAGATTGCGTGGATGTTGCAGCTGAAGACACCGATAAAAATAACAACCACATGAAGGACAGCAAAGAATCGGCGACAATCAGTCTGACCCAAAACTGCATCAAGCATTCGGAATGCGCATCGGGGTTCTGCGACAGCTATATCGGTAAATGCGCGATGCGATGCTCAGATACTGCCGATTGCATGGATGGCTTTATCTGCCGTCCAGACGGCCGCTGCGCAGCCGAAGCATTCGAAACAGTGTGGCACATTTCTGCTGCCAACGAAGAACTCACGATGCCCATGAGCACCGGCGTTTGTGATTTCAAAATCGACTGGGGCGATGAATCTTCTCCCGAAGAATTCAAAAAATGTCCCGAGTATGGAAAGCTCAAACATAAATATACAAAAGCAGGCGACTATCATGTTAAAATCACCGGTACTTATTCGGACTGGTGCATGGGGGCCGGCCATATAGACGCCACTTGTATGCCCACAGAGGACGTCAAAAAACTCATCGAAGTCGTTTCGTATGGTCCGGTCGGCCTCGGTTCATCTGCTTTTGCATCTGCCGAAAACCTCGCAAAACTCCCGACAATCGACATTCCCGATGCCACTTTGCTCGGGTGCAGAGCACAGAATAAAGAATGCAACGAACTCTGGGATATGTTCTTTTCCTGTGGAAAACTCAAAACCGGACTCGCCAACTGGGATGTGAGCAATGTCACACAAATGCACAATATGTTCTCGGGTGCAAAAGTATATGACGAATCACTCAACAAATGGGACACCTCCAATATGACCAATATGGAGGGTATGTTCGCCTATGCCGAAAAATTCAACGGCTATATTGATAAATGGGATACAGCTAAAGTTACCTCCATGTACAGCATGTTCGAAGGTGCAGAAGCTTTCAACCAGGACATCAGCGGCTGGAAAACTTCGAAAGTCACAAACATGCAGAATATGTTCAAAGGAGCAAAAAAATACAATAAATCACTGGCCAAATGGAACATGAGCAATATCACCAATATGGCCAGCATGTTCAATGGCGCCACAGCATATAGTTATGCTTTCGAAAATAATAATACAACTGCAGCATCCAAGATTAAAAAATGTAATGAAGTGAAAAGCTCTTTCGAAGGCACTGCAGTCTCTTGCGATGCACTCAAAACGATGCGTAAAGGATCATTCTTCCTTAACCTCGAAAATACATGCACCGTCACAGACCTCAAGAGTACATGTAAATAATATTATTGCGAGCCGTATCGGTGGCACTGCCACCGATAGGCGAGCACGCAGGGGATAGCGAGCTTTTAGGGTGATCACTTGTGGTCGCCCTAAAAGCGAGGTAGCCCGAGTCCATCCAATCATCATTCAATGATTTCACCATAATATTTTTGGTAAAATAACAAAACATAATGAGAAAAATATGAAATTTACACGTTTATTGGTTTCAACACTCGCCATTGCTGGACTCATGTACGGTTGCAGCGGTGATACCGAAGAAGAAAGCGGTGCGCCAGTGCCCGAAACGACCACCGAACTCTGTTCGGACGGCATCGATAACGACGGCGACGGTTTTAAAGACTGCGATGCCGATACATGTAAGCAATTCGATATCTGCAAAGGAAGCGCCACAAGCGATAAAGATTGCACCAGCGCAATGCCCGAAGGCAAGAAGAATTGTACATGCGACAAAACGAACGGAACATGGGCTGATTGCGAAGATATTGGCGCAGGTGAAATTGCATGTACCGGTGCGATGCCCGAAGGCAAAAAGAATTGTTCTTGTGACAATAGCAATGGAACATGGATAAATTGTGAAGAAATCGCTTCGGCGGACAAAGAATGCCCGGCGGATATGCCAGAAGGCAAAGAAAACTGCACATGCGACAAAACCAATGGCGAATGGACAGGTTGCACGGACATCACAACGAGCGAAATCGAATGCCCAGCCGATATGCCAGAAGGTAAAGAAAACTGTACATGTGATAAAACCACAGGCGAATGGACGGGGTGCACGGACATCACCACGAGCGAAATCGAATGCCCAGCTGATATGCCAGAAGGTAAAGAAAACTGTACATGCGACAAAACCAAAGGCGAATGGACGGGGTGCACGGACATCACAACGGGCGAAATCGAATGCCCAGCTGATATGCCAGAAGGTAAAGAAAACTGTACATGTGATAAAACCACAGGCAAATGGACGGGGTGCACGGACATCACAACGGGCGAAACCGAATGCCCGGCTAACATGCCCGAAGGCAAAGAAAAATGCACATGCAACAAGACCACGGGCGTGTGGGAAAATTGTCAGGATATTGTCACCGAAATCGAATGCCCAACTGACATGCCACAGGGTAAAGAAGACTGTTCATGCGACAAAACTACTGGCGAATGGACGGATTGCAAGGATGCCGATAAAAACGGCAATCACCTCAAAGACAGCAAGGAAGCCGAAACGATTGCTCTGGCAAAAGAGTGTATTACTCATCTCTCATGCAGCTCCGGCTACTGCGACAGCTTCATCGGCAAATGCTCGACCCCTTGTAACGAAACAATCGACTGCATGGATGGTTTTATATGCCGTCCCGACGGTCGCTGCGCGGCAGAAGCTTTCGAAACCGTTTGGAAGATAACAACGCCCAACGAAGTACTCACAATGCCCATGAGTACCGGCATTTGTGATTTTAAAATCGATTGGGGCGACGGCTCTGCTGTCGAAGAATATCATAAATGCCCGGAATACGGAAAGCTCACACATAAATACAAGACGGCTGGTGAAAAACACGTCAAAATAACCGGTACCTATTCAGACTGGTGCATGGGCGAAGGCAATATCGGTTCAGACTGTATGCCTAAGGATGATGTACTCAAACTCATCAAAGTCGTTTCTTATGGTCCCGTAGGTCTTGGCAGCAATGCTTTTGCATCGGCGAAGAATCTTGCTTCCCTGCCGACGCTCGATATCCCCGATGCGACACTGTTGGGATGTCGCCAAAAAAACACGGAAAGCTGCGGCGAAATCTGGAATATGTTCTATTCCTGCGAAAAACTCTATTCCGGTGTTTCACTCTGGGATATGAGCATGGTCAAAGAAATACATAATATGTTTGCTTTTGCAAAAAATTATAATGAATCACTCAAAAATTGGGATGTTTCCAACATCACCAATATGAGTGGCATGTTTATGTATGCCGAAAACTTCAATGGTGCGATTGACAAATGGGATACTGGCAAAGTCACCAGCATGGCCAACATGTTCGAAGGTGCGACAAAGTTCAAACAACTTCTTGAGTGGAATACCCAAAACGTCAAGAATATGAATAGCATGTTCAAAGGGGCCATCAATGCAAAATCGCCACACTCCGCTTGGAATCTGAGCAGTGTCACAGATATGGCCGATATGTTTAATGGCGCAACTGCATACGATGCATTTTATAAAGTAGGAAACCCCGAGACGCCTGCAGTCAATATCAAGTCATGTGATAAAGTAAAAAGGCTATTTGAGGGCACTGCTTATCACTGTGACAATGTCAATACGATTCTCAAACAAATATTCCCGAATCTGCCCAGCACGTGTACTGCCAAGGACCTCAAGAGTACATGTAATTAGAGTAATGCACGCCCCATAGGGGCGATGGATAATAGCCGTGGGTAAGCACAGTACACCCCACAGCACAGACAGCCGACCGTATGCGCTGCGCGCATAGGTCGGCACACAGGGCGTATTTGCGAAAAGCAAATAGCCCGCGCACATCATCAAAATCATTTATCATCCACATCACCAAAACAAAAGGAACACACAATGCCCCAAAAACATCTTTTCATCACACTACTAGCCTTTGCATCCCTGGGATTGGTCGCCTGCGACGAAGACAAGGATGATCCCATTCCATGCCAATCCAATAACGATTGCGATTATCCCGCCTATTGGTGTTCACAAAACCATTGTATTAAAAACTCCAATTATACACCCGGCCCTGACGATCCCACACCCGGTCCTGCCGATCCCCAGCCGGGAGCCGCAGCACCTCAAGTGTCATTCTCACTGAGCTATGGCAGCTATCTCACACACATGACAATTCAGAAATGGCAGACCGTATTGCCCGAACCCGCCAATGCCTCCGGTTCCGGCGTTGGTGAAATTGTCATCATGCTGTGCAAGGAAGATGATCCGACTTGTAAAGCACCCGAACATGTCATTGCTGCAACCGAAGCCGATGGCTGGAAAAGCAAGCCAATTCAGACAGGTACAGGACCGACCATCAGCATGTCCAATCTGCCCGCTGGCACATGGAATATGATGATATTCGAGGATTCCGTCATTTCCGCTGCCAATGGCCGCAGCTATAAAGATCCGAATCCGATTTGCAAAGATGGCGAGGATTGGGGATGCATCGTGAGCGAAACCGACAGAATGCTCGTTTCGAAAGAAGATTACGATGCTTATGCCAAGAATACCGATAAGAATAAATTAGGTATTTATCCGCAGCCCTCGACGATTAAAGTCACCATTCCAGAAAAATGTGACGATGCCGCATGTACACAAAACTTGGGCGACCTCGTACTGGCACACTATCACGAAAGAAATATCTCCATCGATGCACGTACCGAAAATGGATATATCGCCGTCGGTACAGCAGGTGGTCTGCGCATCGTCGATTTGAGCGATTTCTCGGTTCAGAAATCCTATGGCGAAATGTTCGATTATACATTGGTCGACAGCGACGATTCTGCGATTAACGGCGTTCCCTGCGGCATGATGGACGGCGGCGATGGTTCAACCGTGTGGGTTATCTACAATCTGAAAGGCAACGGAAAAGATAATATCGCCGTGCCCTTCGATGTACAAAAGAAACAGCAGATCGGCAACAAACACGTCGTATTAAAAGATCATTCATCCAATACAGCTCTGTGCCGCGGTCTGGTCAAAGACGGCAAGATGTATGCATGGTCGCGCTTCCAGGGTAAACCGGGTGCAGGCAATGTCGTCTATATCCCATCGGTAAAAGATGTTCTCGACAATACAGCCAACATCGAACACGATCCCTGTGTACAAAGAAGCGAAACCACTGGCGCGTGCATGGTCGATCCGATTGCCTATCTGCATGACACCGACAGCCTCGTCGTCTGGCACGATACAGTCCTTTCCATTCAGGGCAACCTGAATGCCGACGGCAAACACAAAGGCAGCAACGGCGGCATCTGCAGCGGCGGCGAAGATCTTTGTATCTTCATGACCAAAGCCGGCGATGAATTCCTCGAGGCCATTTCGAAAAAAGGCGAAGAAGGCACATTTATCGCGGGCGGTGACTATTGGGAACAATCGACGACTGCAACTGGTGACAAGACCGAATGCAAAGTCAATGATTACTTCTTTAATGTTCCGGCCCTCGCTCTCATCGAAAAATCCGACACCGAAGCATGGCTCATCGCAAGCAAGTGCCTTCTGGCAGCCGCTTGGAAACTCAAATATGATGCAGCTTCTGGTGCAATTACTGCCGAAAGCATGAAACTCAGCGATGCTCCGGGCCAGAAGAATCTTGATACATCACAATTCGGTGTCTATATCACCGACTGGGTACTTTCGCCGGATAAAAAATATCTTTATGGTATGCCCTCCGGTCCGTCGGCCACAATGTTATATACAAAACTCGGTACCGAAGATAAATATACATCGTCGAACCGCACGCTGGCCGTCGTCCTCGATGTTACAGGCGACAAGCCCAAATATGCAACCGATGAACAGTTCAACCGCAATATCGACGGTTACGAAGGCAACAACGGCGACGGCAATCCCAAATCACCCGCCATCGACCTCGGCCTCGATATCCAACAGCACTGGTACACGCAGTATTTCAGCGAGTGGACGAATAATCTCAACGGAGCTGTCACAACGTTCCGACCAGCCAGAATTCAAATGGCTGTGAGCAATAATACATTGTGGCTCACCCGCATTGGCGACGGCACCGAAGATGGCGGCAAAGCCACCAAGAACACGCTCGGGCACTATCGCGACATTGCAACCTACGACCTCAAGGAAGGACGTTCCATTCTTTGGCCACACCAGAACGAAACCTATTATCATCCTTACACCGGCGGTACGGATAACCTGCGCCCGAGCGGATTCCCGCTCGATCCCAAAGACTTCGATACCGTCAACACCATGGGCATCGTCTATCTGCCTAAAAAATAATAATATATTAAACAATGATATATTATTTATGACGCTCGCTTAGAGCCGTGTCGCGACACGGCTCTACAGCTCGCCACTCGCCTATGCGCCTGCAGCGCATACGGCTCGCTGGCGCGGCTATCTGCGATACGCCGCGCTAGAATTAAGTATTATAACTGATGTAATTTTATATCTATATCGCAAATAGAATCTATACTTTTGGCTGCATTCAGTAGTGTTTTTTTGTCTGTCTCGGATAGATCATACAAATCACCACCTTCAAAATAAGTCATCGCTTTTAATGCAATCATGGGTTGAAAAGAATTTCCGTAGATCGCTTTTGCATAGCCCAAACCGCGCGACAGGCTTACACCATGTCTAAGCATTTCGGCAATATCTCTATAATCCTTACATTCTATTCTATTGAATAAAACCTTTAGTTTTGTGGCCATTAAATCATCTAATGATGCTATTTTGATACCATTGTCCTCTGATATAATCGGCGTCCCCACACGATAAATCGATAAGTGCCCAAAAAAAGATATGTGAACCCCAGATTGTGTCGTCAGTTGAAGCGTTCTTTCTTCATCACGCTCTATGTTCAATGTATCAGGGGCAGGCAAACTGGTAAGAATTCGTTGAGAATCCAGCGGTTTTGATGAAAAAAAGTCAAAATCAAGCGAACGCCTGTGATTTAGCTGTAGAGCGAGTGCGGTTCCACCATAAAGAGTAAACCCCATATTTGCGAGTGTGTTAAATTTCAGCCAGAGTTCCTTTTGCGCATCCGACAGGATATTTAGATGTAATCCATTCATTCAAATCTCCTGACTGGCATGGGGGGGATTTTTCCAAGTTCAATATCTGTGAGTCGATAGTGCCAATATGCCCATGATCTGGGATCAAATTCTCCGACTTCGGCATGGCGCAGGACATCCAGAAGTTTTTCTTTACCCACACAATCGATTAAAGCACAGACGTCATCCCACGAACCACGATCCATCACTCGTGCGATCAACCGATTTGGGAAGCGCAAGGCTTCTTCTGGTGTCTTCCACCAAATATATTTTGCAAACGGTTTTAATCGTGTATCCATGAAAACTCCAACGCTTAATGATGCCAGGTACATAAAAAATGATAACAATTCAATGATGAAATTACGATCATTTAAACTTTTTTGCGATACGCCGCACACCTCCCATCAAACCGTTTCGATGATAAATTTCCCCGCGCCTTTCTGTTTTAAATTATAATTCATCCCAATGAGAAACTTCGTGCGCGGGTCGCTCATAAACGGCCAAAAGTAGTTCTTATCCTTGATTTGCTTGAGGGCGGCTTTGGCCGATCGGTCTTTTTTGAATTCTATAATATAAATATATTTATCTGTCTCGAATTTGATATCAATTCTGCCGATATTGGTATGATACTCGGCATGGACGTAATAGCCCACGAGTTTGAACAACAAAAAGCAGAAATTCTGCACATGGACTTCGAGATCGCTTTCGATGTCGTAGGGCACATCCGCCATCAGCGACTGCAGCCGTATCAAAAAAGACTCGGCATTGCCCGAACGAATATCTTCTACAAATCTGCGAACGTCAAAAACTGACCTCGGCTTATGTCCTGTATAAAATGGAATAAAGAAATCCAGCAGCCCCTTTTCTACCTCTTTATTTGGGAAGCCGAGCTTATAATTTTCAAATTCAGGATTATATTCTTTGAGTGTAAGATACCCGCTTTGATACAACAGCGGAATCACGTCATCGTTGAACGAATCGACTTCATTCAATTCTGATTCGCTATATGAAGCTGTTTCGATGGCACCAATTTCGTAGTGATTCTTTTTAAATAGTTCTACAAGATAGGTCGGCGTGCCGGATGCAAACCAATAGTTGCCAATTTCGCGCTTGTGCAATGCCGTAATCAGGCTGAATGGATTGTAAATACCGTCTGTATTCTCTTTAAAATGGTAACCATCATATCGCTCTTTGAGCTGTTGGCACGCTTCTTCATCGGTGGTGCCCTTTGCAACTGCCAAATTATGTATATCCTCGTCAAAAAGTGGATGCAGCTCCTTTTCTGTAATACCGCATAATGATGTAAAACTGTGGTCAAACGTGATTTCGTTCAAATTGTTCAGCGCACTAAAAACGCTGAGTTTACCGATCTTTGTCACACCTGTGAGCAAAACAAATTTGAGATATTTTTCACACGGTTTAATACCGCCATAGAATCCATGCAGCGTGTCAATATGCGTTTGCTGTATCGGATCGCCGATTGTATCGAGTACGGGTTTTTCGTATTCATCGACGAGCAGAACGACCTGACGTCCGGTTTGTTCGAACGCGCGTTTAATCACACCGATAAATCGCATACCAAACTTATCTTCATTCGGATCACGCCCAAAAAGTTTTTCCCACTGACTCAGATTAACATGCAATAAGTTCTCAAGTGAGCCTGTTTCATGATAATTGACACCCGATAGATCCAGATGCAGCACGGGATACTGAATCCACTCGGTTTCGAGCTTTTCCATGGCGAGCCCGGCAAATGGCTCTTTTTTGCCTTCGAAATAGGCTTGCAGCGTCGATACGAGCAAACTCTTTCCAAATCGGCGCGGGCGTGCCAGAAAATTGAATGTTGAACCATGCGCCAGCCGATAAACCAGCTCCGTTTTATCGACGTAAACGTAGCCATC
>DGWW01000296.1 GCA_002395385.1 Myxococcales bacterium UBA4248 | reverse complement strand
ATCGATACGCCTGGAAGGCGTTTCATTCGTAAGAAATAGCCGGGTGTGCCGAAGGCGCGCCCGGATGGGAATGAATGCGCAATGGGGTGTGGGGGAATGCGGAATTGTTGTTTTATTGCGCAATGCGCAATTGAATGACAAAAACTAAGACGCAAAGCCGTTCAGTTTGGCGATCTTTTGTGCGCGTTCGAGGGCAGCCGGCTCACCCAGGAGTTTGTAATAGGTCATTGCGGCATGTGCCATCCATTGCGGTTCGACATACACGCCGAGGGTGAGCAAAATGCGCTGTGCCTCGGCTTCATCCTTGCGCATGCGGGCAATCCTTGCCAGGATGAGCCCCAAAGAGATGCTGGCCGAGATATGATGATGCGACATAAAGCGGTCAAAATCCTTTAAGAGCTGTTCAAATGCCTGTGTTTCCATATCATCGAGGTCGGCATCAGGATTTTGTGCCAAAACTTCGGCATACTGCGCCCGCAGCATCATGGCAGCTGCCTGTCTGGCCGAAACATCATCGACATGGTCGACAAAGGTTTCGCAGGCATTCTGCGCATCGATGGCCGAATTGGAATAATTCCCCTGGGCAAAATGGAGTTCGCTGCGCAATGCAAGCGCGCGCGTGGCAAAGGGCACGAGCTGGGTAAAAGCCGCCGCCTGTGCGATGTAGAGCAGACTTTCGAAAGTCGGTTCGTAGTGGCCTTTTTCAATTTCCCAGGATGCCTGTGCCAAAGCCGCCGCAAGCGAAATCTGTACATCGACATCTTCGCCGGTTTCGTTGCATGCCGCGCCAAAATCGGCACATTCCTTCTCGGGGTCGAGGGCTGGCTTTCCGGTTTCGACGGCCCACTGGAACCGCGTCAGCACGACTGCCAATTTTATCGGGCGTGAATCGCACGGAATGTGTGACAATTTGTCGAGTGCTTCCTGAAATTCAGCGCGAGCCCACATGGCCTGGGCATGTTCAAGTTCGACCATGGCCACCTGTTCGGGACGCGATTTGCCTTCGCGGACGGCCTTTTTCACTTCGGATTCGACGCGTTCGAGCCGCGAACAGGCATCATCGGCATTGCCGCTGCGCAAATCGAGGCGGCTCAGCAGGAGCTGCTGCATCCACAATTCTTCTGGGTCGTCAGTGCCCGCATTCTGTGCGGCTTCGAGGGCATCGCATGCTCGCTGCCCATCGCCAATCGTGTCGTACAGTTCACAGAGCTGCCGATTGCCCACGGCACACAATTCCCTAAAATCCTCCCGAACGACGCCCGCCGGCTGTATGGCATTCATCGCGCGCGAAAGGTAGTCGATGGCCTCGACGTAATGACACATTTTGAGTTCGATAGCGCTCAAATGCATCAAAATTTCGAGCGTTTCGCGCCCCATCTGATGTTCAATCGCCAGATTTAAGGCTGCTTCGAGCTGTTCTGTCGCTGCCAGCCAGGCGCCCTCGTCGATCTTTATCTGTGCATGAATGCGATATGCCTGAACGGCACGGGCAAAATCTTCGAGCCGCACGGCTTCACTGGCATATTGGTCCGCCGCAGCGCCAACTTCGTCAGCAGACCGCTTAAGTCCTTGCATGGCGCGGATTTGCCAGACCATCGACGTCAAATAGATCGTCTGTCCATCTTCGTCGGTTCGCAGCAAATTTTCGAGTTCCTGTGCGCCTTTGAGGGCATTTTCATACCGACTGTCCTTGAGATCCTGCTGCACCTGGGCAACGAGTTCGCGCACATCGGCTGTCTGTGGCTGTGTTTTAACGGGATTGACTTTTGTTTTTTTAGAGAGAGAACGTTTTTTAGCCATGGGATTTTTTTATGGATGTGTCGGCCGCCTATGCCTTCGGCATACAGCGGCGCGCCCTTGCCTTACGCCGCTGACGCGCCGTTACGGCAGGGCTGTCTTTGGGGAATGACGCACAGCAGAGGGGGGAGCGGCGTATCGCTTGCGATAGCCGCGCGGGGGGACACTTCCCCCCGCTACAAAGATTCAACAGCAATCGTGTAAGCATTCGACACCGACGAATCGGCACCTCGAACGCGCAGATAATAGGCCCCCGCCGCCAATTCGAGGGTTTCCGCATCCATTGCGGTTACGCTCGTTGCGACTTCGCTGCCATCGGTATCGTAGACGTAGAGATCAAGATCGCCTTGCGTATGCGTAAATGCCAGCGACACTTTGGCATCCTTGTCGAGCGTCAGGGAGAACCAATCCTCATCCGAAGGACAAATCATGCCCGAAAAACTCGTTTCGAGCTGCGTCGCCTTGAGAATATTATCATTCGGTTCAGAGGCATCATTCTGGCATGCCAATGCAATCTGAATACTTTGTGAGGCCTTATTGTTGCCGAGTGCCACATCTCCCGAGGCCATCAGATATACCGACAAAGTTGCATTGCCCTGAAATTGCGTGGGAATAGCGTATTTTTGCCGAACATGTTCTGTCGCAGAGGGATCGAGATTACCATTGACTTTTCCGAGGGTTGCACTGCGAGACGCCGTCGTAAGCGAAATCTCGGCCTCATATTCAGCAGCGTTTTTACCGATGTTTTTGACATCAAAGTCGACCGTCATGGCACCGCCGGCAAAAGGATTCTGCGGTGTACAGCTCAGTGACGATACCGCCAAATCACAGCTGCCGGTTTCCTCGCCGAGCCATTTTAAGCGATAGGTCATTTCCTTGGCATCCGTCGCATTCGTAAAGACGCGCAAATAGTAAGTGTCTTCTGCGATTGCCGTATAATCGAAAGTCTGTGTTTTGAGGTTGGTCAGCATGCCAAGAAACGTCAAATCCGAACCGCGATAGAGGGCAGCACGCAATCCCGTTGCTTCGGTTTCAAAACCAACCTGGAGGCGCTCACCTTCGGCGAGTGTGATAGCATAATAATCATTGTCCGCTGCGGGACAGATGGCAGCCTGTTGACCCGAAGTCGCAGCCTGCCTGAGATCGGAGGATGCGCTTGGGAAATTGTTGGGCTCAAAAGTCGCATCACAGTGGCTCCATGCGGGGGCGTCGCCCGTTTTGATATCGAGGCTGTAAGCCAGTTCGGAGGCATTGTAGATGTTTTCGGGCATGAACACATGGAGATACAGCGTCTGATCACCGACGATCAAATCGCGATGAATCGATTCGGTCACAGCTCCGGTACGGCTTGCGATGATTTCATTGCCAAAGGCATCGAACAGGACAATATCGAAATCGCCTTTTGTGGTGCTCGAAACCGCAATGTCGAGCGTCGAATTGTGTTTGACATCGAACGCATAATAATCGGCATTGGTCTGACAGACGGCCAGTTCATCCTTATGATAGGCACCATCGACGAGTTCAATTTTGCGTGCGGTTTCGAACGATTCATTGGGATCGAGGGTGTCCCAGCAGCTCCGTTCAAAATGCCATACGGAAGTTCGCGCAAGATTGTTCGTAGGACGAATATCCGTGTTGGCATTGTCATCATCGGCTTTTGCAATCAGATGATAATATCCGCCGGGCATATCCGAAGGCAGTTTGAGTGATATCGTTTTGGTGACGCTCTCTTTGGCAGCGAGTGCATTCACTGACTGCCGGGCAATGCGCCACGCAGTGTCATCTATTTCGGAAGTCTCAGAAATGTAATATCCGATGAAGAAATCGGAGGATTTTTTATTTCCCAGATTGGCAATATCGACCGTAACCATCTGGTTGTCTGAGGCATCGAGCATTCCATTGGGAATGATAAGATTGGACGCGGCAATATCGATCCCCTGCCCCACCCCGTAAATATTGGTTTTGAGGTGATAGCGATTGGCATCCGAGTTCAGCTCCCGTGCAGAAGATACCCGAAAATAAATGGGGTTTTCATCGATGCCAGTGACCTGATTACCCGAAAGATAAAGCGTATCCCCGCCCGTATAGGTCGAAACCAATTCCGAACCCCGAAAGAAATCCACCTTGAGTGCAGACCGCGAAGAATCGTGCGAGAGCATGATTTCGTAATTTTCGCCGTTTGCAATATCGAGTTTAAAGAAGTCATTGGTTCCTTTGCAAAGTGTCAAATCATCGTCGATGTCGCGAATTGTACTGGCCATGGCGAGTGAGCCATTAATTTCGTAAGCATCGCTGGCACATACACAGTCATCGCCGGTCATGGTGATAGACTTCGATAAAACGGCGGTATTGTTCTCTTCGTTGATTTCATCGACGAGAAGGGTGGCATCTGCCGCAAAGGAAAGCTTGTAATTTGGGCACCAAAAATCGCAGACGAGCGGTTTATCGACATTGAGTGTCCTGCACTCTCCGGCTTCGAGTCCCTCGATGAGCAGATGTTCAAGTTCGAGCTGGCTATTGTCACACAGATTTGTACGCACTGCTGAGAAGTAGGAAGGACCGGCACTCGTCGTCCCTTTGTTGCACAGAATCACCGAAACCCTGACATTGCTGCCATCCTTTAGCGTGTCGGATGATTCAAGTTTGGGTATTCCCATCACCAGGTCAATATTGGATTCGCTCGCCACATTGAGCTGAGATTCGCTCTTTTGGATGTTATTGTCCTCGTTGGCTTCGGGCACGATACCGCTCGAATCGCAGAAGGCATAGACCCAGTATTTTCCGGTTTTAATACCGGTATCTGTCTCCATGATAGCTGTCAACTGACGCGAACCGAGGGCAGGCAAATCATCGACATTGATAGAGCCGACGATGGGATCGTCATCGATATCGAGCGACATATCGCTCGAAAGGTACATGGTACAAATGAAAGAGCCCGTCGGCTGTGATCCCTGATTGTACAGGTCAACCGTGGCACTGAACGTCCCTCCTGGGCTAGAGGTCGATGGCGTAAAGGTCACGCCTTCGATTACGATGTCGGCATCGATCGAGGCTTCGTTCGTCACCTGAACCGGTGCCAGACTGCGAACTGTATTGTTGCTCTCATCGCGTTCGATAACGACATCAGTCGTATCGAGTACCAGCCAGAAATAATACAAGCCAGGTTCTGAAATGGCAGGTGTCACCGACAACATGACATTCTTAACGGATTGTTCAACCCCGGACATCGCCCCCTCAATCGAGGATTCGTGAATTTTGACGGCCCCAGTCATATCGGTTGCATTATCTTTTGCACCTAGCCAGATTTCATATTGGAATGTATCCCCTGTCGTCGATCCCTGGTTGAGTATTTCAAACTGGGCAGTTGCCGCCGTCAGGCGCGAGGTCATTGCCGGAGAAATCTGCAGCCTGACGGGAGTCAGATCGGCCCCATCGGTTGCCTGGTTGCGAATGGTAATACTCTGTCCATAATAGGATGCATTATTCTCGTAATTGGATTCACCGATGCGGGCATCCGAATTGACAACCGCCGAAACATAATAGGAGCCGGTTCGAATGGATGCATCCAGAGGAATATCCAGTTCCACTTTTTGAACGGCACCTTCATTGGACGAAGCCGCCAACGACTGAAGTGTATATCGGTAAATCAGAGCAGCACCGGCCTCTTTATAGGCGGTTTCGGAAGCTGACTGTGAGAGATAAATATCGACATAAGCCGGCACACGAAGCGCTTCGTCCTCCAGATTGGACACCTGGAATGACACATTCAATGTACCGTCCGAACTCAGATCGAGCGGTCTTGCATCGACCGAAGAAACGGACAAATCGACCGTGCCATAGACTTCGACGGTTGTCGAAGCATGTCCCTTCATACCACTGCAATCGAGATCGACTTTGACTTTGTAATTGCCAGACTCGCGATAATGATGGGTTGCTTCGTAATCACCGCTTAGCGAGATACCATCACCAAAATTCCAGCTTCCCGTGCAAACATTGACAGGATTGCCGTCATCCCGGGTCAGCTCAAAACGAATATCCCCCGGGGCGTGCGTGCGCACGGGATCTGCATAAATCGAAAATCCCAAATCGTCCGATTCACTGCTACACCCCAAAATGCCTAAAACAGCAAGACAAACAACTAAAGACCAATTCTTTTTCATATCGGATCATCCATACACAATGGCAAAAAAGCCCGATGGAGTTTACCCGATCCGAATGAGGATTTCGCCTATTTTATGCGAAAAAAATGATCTCAATGGTAACGATTCAGCCCCAGGCCCATGACTTGTTCCCACGGTTTTACATATTCAAGGCTTTAGGCTTTAGGCCTCAGGCAGAAGAAGCTCAAACACAGAGGTCAGGCTATTGTCGGAATTCTTATCTTTTATCAGA
Organism: Myxococcales bacterium UBA4248; assembly: GCA_002395385.1. Classification (GTDB taxonomy): domain Bacteria; phylum Myxococcota_A; class Bradymonadia; order UBA4248; family UBA4248; genus UBA4248. The sequence continues at coordinate 7,360 of DGWW01000296.1, read as the reverse complement.
GAATACTTACTGCTGCCTTCTGCCTGCTGCCTTCGGCCTGGGTTGACTCAGCTTCAGTCCATTAGATTAGAGCATGGGGGCTGAATTGTTACTCTAAATTGCATTCACAGATTTGACTTCGACCTTGCTTAAAGTGAGTGTGCCATTCCCATTATAACCGGTGAGTTTAAATGAAAAATCATTCACTTTCTTACTCGCTTTGTAGACGAATTTAATCGTCTGCACGGACTGAGTCACTTCGTTGGGATCGGAAGTGCCCAAAACCGTCGAGCCATCCAAATATTGCAGCTGAATATTCTTGGGGCCATTCTTGCTGCGTTTGATGTCGAGTGCCACGAGAATCGCATTGCCAGAGACGGCACCAATGGTGAACCGCATATATGCATCGAAATTTGCTTTTGATCCTTTTACCCACGGGCCGATCTGCCATCCATCTTCAAATCTGGAAGTCTGGAATCCCGAATTATCCACATTGTGAATCTGAACGCTCTTGTCACCTTTAATGGTATCGAAATCTTTTGAACTCGCGATACTCCAGGATTTGACGGATGTGTAATCGGCATCTGTGGCTTCTTTGCAGCCGGAGACATCGACGGTGCATTTGGTCTTATGGCAGGCGGGTTCCCCCGAAACAAAAACTTTATTATTGTCGTAATAATTGCAGGACGGAACAGGAATATCCCAAATCAGCGTGCCATCGATCACCTCACAGAGCTCATTGTTCTCCTTATCGATAATTCCATTGCCGCATTGATTGGGGCCAGAGGATTTACCCTCGCACCCATTATCCTCACTGCATATCTGAGCTGAGGTACATTTCTCCTCGAAATATTCCTTTTCATCGCACATGACATGGTAGGTTGCCCCACCGTATTGTATGCATTTAGAGACAAATGAATCACACACACAGATTTCGTTCTTTGCAGAACAATGCGCCCCCGACAGAGCACAGTCATACACGAGCTCACAATTGCCGGCATCGCACATCATGAGTTTTTCACCATCGCAATAAACATCCGTACAGCCAACTTCCTCCGAACATGCAATCTTGTTCTTGCTATCTTGAGATTTGGCATTCTCTTTACAATCGTAAGAGTTATTTTTGCCCGTAAGTTTAATGCTCGAGCCTTCGCATGTGAACGGCGTCGGAACACACTCTCCCTTGGCTTCATCACAAAGGGCCCCCAATGCCGTGCAATTCTCCTCGATAGATTCGTCGCCGGATTTCCACAGCAGGACATTATCCTGACATTTAAACTCATCCATCGCGACACATCCCGGATTCGCAGAGTCACATTTTTTGCCGGTCGCCGCACAGTCCTGGGTGTCACACTCATCACCTACACAAAAAGTATAGACGTCCCCAACGCAGTACTCTTTTTCGTTCGAATCGCCCGTCTTGCAATTGTCCAGTTTGACCGTGCACGAACCGGCATCACACCAGGGTTTGCCGCTCTGCCCCGCCGGACAGACAGCTTTGCCATCCGCAAAAACAGCTTCCGAGCCATCCGCAGTAAAATCGCATTCCTCACCAGCGTCCAGTGCGCCATTGCCGCAATTCTCAGGATACGATGTCCCGGAAATGCAGTACCCATCCACGAGGACCTGACACCCCGGACCACATACGGGCTTGCCCGTCATTCCCTCTGGACAGGCATCTTTTCCCGCAGCAAACTGTTCACCATCGCAATCCTCACCGGAATCCAGGACCCCATTGTTATTGCAAATTGCCTCACTTTGAGGTTTACAGACCCCATTCTCGCAAATCTGATTCTCACCGCAGCCGGACTTTTCCCATGCATTGGCATGACAGGTCTCTATGCTGGCCGGTTCACCGACCACACACCGGGTATGCCCATCGAAACAGACGAATGAACCAGAAGGCATACAGACGCCTTCCGTCACGACCTCACACGTCTGAGAACAAGTAATTTTGCTGACGTCGCCAATCTGCCCAAACGGGCACGCCTGAACGCCCCTGGCAAACAAGGCACCATCACATCGCTCGCCAGGATCGAGGACACCATTGCCACATCGATCCGCATAATCCTTTTGTCCAGATGATTCTGAACAGCCAACAATCGTCAAAATAGATAACACAGATACTGCAAGAATTTTTCGGTATGACATACGGCAATCCCTCTAAAAGCGCACTTGCGCGAAGCTATGACCTGTTTACCAAAATAAGAGCGACAAATCGAGGTGCGTCTAAATTTTATATCTTTTCACGGTTACTATTCAGCCGGGGGGCTGGACTTATTTCCCAAGTCGCTTTCACCTTCCCTCACATCATAGGCAGTGCAATCCACTGAAGCCCGATCACCTCACCTGTTTCGAAAATTTTCATCCCGTCGATGCACTGTATGCAACGTGTATTTTTATGGTCGGGGGACGTAGCCCCCCGCGCGGCTATTTCATACGCCGCTCTTCCTGCCGCTATGCCGGAGGCATACGCGGCAGGGGGATGCGTTGGGGGGGCGGAGAAAAGGTTTCGCGGTTTCCGTCGAAAGAGAAAGGCGCTCGCCCGAGCGTGAAATCCCTCGCTATTCACGTGAAGCCGAGTTATAGTGGGGATGGAGCAAGGGAGAGAACTTGCCCTTTCGTCTGAGGTTGAAGGAGGTTTGCCGTGCAGGAACGTTATTTACCCATTGGGATTCAGACATTTGAAGATATCCGCAATCGCCAGGCGGTTTACATCGACAAAATCGATTTGGTTTATCGGATGGTCAAACAGGGTAAGTACTATTTTCTTTCGCGTNNCCTATTTCATACGCCGCTCCCCCCGCATCGCTATCCGGCTGTGCCGGATACGCGCTGCCGACCAGATCCCCAAACCATACCGGGATATCCTCGGTTCCCACATTTCCCAAATGACGGGATGCCATCCAGTCGGCAAGCTGATCGAACCAGGTTTCACCCAACGCATGGCGCAAGCAGGGCACGTACAAAGCCCATGGGGCACGCGAAAGCCGATCGGGAAGCCGGTGCATCTGCCCGCATCGGCTGCAAATGGCGTCGAACTCGATTTCACCGGGTTCAACCACGCCACAATCGCAACGCCACCATGTCGCGCGGGCCGCGCGCCCTAAATCGCGACACATTTCCTGCCACATTTCCTGTGAATTTTTTTCGACATCACCTTCGAGCATTGAGGCGGCTTTTGCCAAAATGCCCTCTGCCTCGTCCACTGAAACAAATTCCGCATTGCTTAAACTTTCTGACATGGCTTTGCTCCAATACATAAAAGGCCGCAAGGATGCAGTTCAAAAAAACATCCTTACGGCCAAATTTCACCCTATCATAAGGCTAGGTCTTATCTTCCGACCAGACGGCTTGCACGGCTCTGACGGCACCAGGAAACCGTCAAATCGGCCTTGTCACCATCATCATAGACGATGCGGATTTTTTCATCCTTGCCGACCTGGACAAAAGTACCCGGATAATTGATACCATCGGTTGGCCAACGGCATTCCACCTTGTCACCGGCCGCCCAGTCTAACTTGTTCACGCGTTCCGAATCCACGGTGGCTTTGTCACCATCATCGAAATAAATCAGCACCACATTGCCATCCACCGACTGAACCGTCCCGGGATACCAATAGGCATCTTCCCACAATGCCAGAACGCGATCACCTTTTTCATATGCAAAAGCAACGGTCGACATCAACATCGTGCAAACCAGCAACATTAAGAAAGATACAGCTTTTTTCATATCCTTATCTCCTCATGAACGAATAAAAAACGCCTCAAAGCAAACGCGTCAACTGATTATAATAGAGATTCCAAATTCATGCCAGTGGGATACTCATTTTTATTACAAGATCCATATCCCCACGATGAGCGCCAAAAGTCCAACCACAAAGCAATAGGGGGCAAACAGATAAAAGTTCGCTTTTTTCAGCATGTTGTTGAGGAGTTTTAGACAAAAATACCCCACGATCGATGCAACAACAGCCGCAGCCAATACCACCCCCAAATTGACAATCTGCAAATTTTTCATTTCAGGGATTTTAAAAATGAATGCACCCAAAATTGCGGGAATTGAAAGCAAAAAGCTGATCTTGGCGCATTCTTTCGATTCTATCCCCACGAGCAATGCCGTCGTAATGGTCGACCCCGAACGCGAGATGCCAGGCAAAACGGCAACGCCCTGAGCCAATCCAATTAAAAGAGCGGTTTTGAGGTTGAGCTTACCTTCTGACAGTTTGAACAACCCCTGCTTGCGTGAAGCCAATAAAATCAAAGAATTCACGATGAGCAGTGCGCCGACAATCATGACATTGCGAAGCTGATGTTCCACATAATCTTTCAGGGCAATGCCAATGACACCTGTAATGACGGTAGCCACCAGCAAAAAACCAACGAATTTGAGGTTTGGACGTTCTTCGACTTTTCCAAATTCGTGGATACAGCCTAAAAATATGGATTTAATATCTTTCCAGTAAAAGACGACGACGCTCATGAGTGTGGCAAAATGCAACACCAAATCGAAGAGCATGCCCGAATCGAGTGGCAGAATCTCATCCAGCAAAACGAGATGGCCAGAACTCGAAACAGGCAAGAACTCTGTAATTCCCTGTAATATCGCCCCAAAAAAAGGTGAAATATAATCGTTAAAAATGGCTTCCATGCCTTACTCTTCGCCCTGAGATTTTCGCGTTATCCAATCCAATAAATTCTCTTCTTCGATTTTCCAGCCTTCTTTATCGAGACGTACTGAGAGGAATTTTTCATACAACCCGCGAACGAGCGCGTCGATTTCTTCAATCAAAGCCTGACGCTCATAGAGTTTATCGTCCTCTGCCTTCGTCATCAGTGCCGGAATTTTTAACCCAGACATTTCAAGTCTGGCACCGTTCAGCGTAAAGACCCACTCTTTTTCATCGCGCTGAACGCGAAACTTTGCCTGAGAAACGCATTTTCCCTGTCGCAAAGCTTCAAATGCTTCGCGGCTATCGGAGGGTGCGCCTCCCGAAAGGACCGTTTTTTCAGCCTCAGTCAGCTTAGCTTCCAGCACGATCTGATTATCAATGGCCAACGTCAACACGCTGTTGTCACTCAAATAAAAAATCGTGTCATCAATATCCGAATGATACCACAGCCAAAGCAAAAAAAGCTCACCCAAATGGCGTGTACGCTCTATTTGTTCAAACAGATCCATCGTCTACTACTTATCCTCAAAAACAGGGAGCCAGGGGTCAGCTTCGACCATCGTTTCAAGATCTTTTTCACCTATACCGAGATGCTTTGCCATTAAAAATGGAGAATCCGCATCGAGTGTCAGCCCAAAAGTAGCCTCAAAAAGTTCCACAAATTCATCGCATACGGACTGAGAGGTAGACCAGAAGCGAACCATACTTTCGTTAATATCCCAAACGACATCGATCACTTTCATCGTGGGTAAAATTTTGTGTTTCAGGTCTGTGACGACCTCCAGTTTTACCTTGTCTTTTTCTCGTTTGGAAAGTTTTGCAGACGGGCGCAGTTTGCCATCTTCTTTCTGTTTCTGAGCTTCTTCAGGCGTGAGTTCTGGCATGCGTTCGGCAAGCGCTTTTCTCAGCATGGCTTTGACCCATGCGGAAGGCAAGGCCCACTTATCGATGCGCATGGCAAAAACGATGTATTGATTAAAAAAGAGTTGATCGCGCCGAAATTCTTCTGCAATCGGATCCTGAGCAGGCACCCAGCCAACCGACCGTTCTTCTTCCCCCACAGGGCTCAACGGCTCAAAGAAATGGCTTTGAAGTGCATGCATGTAAGGATCATGAAAATTGTTAGGCGGCTCACCATTGACATAAAATGTCTTAAATGTAAGGCTTCCTTCGAGAGCACCCATAATCACCTGGCCTAAAAAAGAGAAAAATAAAGCCCAGCTGCCTAAGCTGCCGGGCATCCAAATGTCACATCCTATGTGTGGCAATTATTTCATAAACATGTCAATGAGCTTGGTCAAAGACCAGTCGCCATCACACATGCCGAATACCAATGCAAGATAAATGGCGCCTAATACGACAAGAACAATGAGGAACTTGCCGCCAGCACCCATCGAGGAATCATCTTCCTTCTTGGCAGGAACTTCATCCTCTTTCTTGGCAGGAACAATAGCTTTCGAGCTTGAACCGGATGTGTCGGCTTTGATGACTTCGTCTTCGTCTTTCTTCGGAGCCTCGGCTTCTTTCTTTGGAGCTTCGGCCTCTTTCTTCGGAGCCTCGGCTTCTTTCTTCGGAGCTTCGGCTTCTTTCTTCGGAGCTTCGGCTTCTTTCTTCGGAGCTTCGGCCGCGGCCTTAGGCTCTGGCTTCGCTTCAGGCTCATTCTCCATATCGGTACACTGAATCTTGGCATCCAGTTGCATCGGCCATTCATCAAACTGCGTCATAGTCAGGGTCTCGAGGCCCATCGTTTCCGGTTTATAGAACCAGAAAGTCAGAGTCTGATTGCCATTGACCGTCTCAACTTCAGCCGGTTTAAAGGCTGCACGCATTTCGGGCATTCTGCGATCACGCACGACCGTATCGGGCAATTCATCGAGCGAATCGATCATCTGATAGTCGGGGTGATAGTACGTCCGAACGAGCGTTTTAATTTTATCAAAGAAAAGAGTCTTAATGCTGCAGCCATTGGCAGACAGGAAACGTCCAAGATCTTCTGGCGTATTCAGAATGAAAACTTTGCGTTCAGCATCCTGATACGTCACATAGAACATCGGTTTGCGTTCAGCCTTGACTTTAAAGATCGTGCAAGGACCTTCCTGACCACATTTTACAATATCTTTCTCTTCAACTTTGAAGTCTGCTTTGAGGCGTGTGTAAACGACTGAAAGTTTCTTTTCGTCCCCGCCTTCGAGTGCAACCGCTGCCTTCTCGACATTGGCTGCCACTTTGGCCTGAGCTGCGGGCTGCGCAGCTTTAGGCGCCTCCACTTTGGCCACATTGTCGGGATCGGAATCCAGCACTTCGTAAGCTTTCTCTGCCGTTTTTTCGGCACGCGTCCAAATGCGCTCAAGCTCACGCAAAGTCTCTTTTTCTTTCTCGGGATCGTGAATACGTGCAACACCCGCAAGGAAACCAGGAATAAAGTTCGCCTGCGAAATATTGTCTTCCGAATCCCAGTCATTGGGATCATCATAGACACGCATAAAGAGCGCACCATCGTCCCAAATCTCTGTCTGATAGCCCGGGGCTGCAATTAATTCCGAGGGATTGTAAGTCTCACTGTAAACTTCCGGAGACACAATCTGAAGCCATTCAATACGACCCAAACTCGGCATCATCACAAGGCCATGACGGCTCTTGAGCTTCTCACGAGCTTCCGAATCCCCAATGCGAATGAGACGCGGCGTCAGTGAACGATAGAGCTTCTT
>DGWW01000109.1 GCA_002395385.1 Myxococcales bacterium UBA4248 | reverse complement strand
CGACCCGGATCCCGATCCCGACCCGGATCCAGAGCCTGAACCTGAACCAGTGTTTAATCCTACCGATGACGATTGGGATGGAGATGGGACGTCAAATGAAGAAGATCGATGCCCCTATAATCCTTATATCATAAATGATTCAGATTATGAGAGAATCGGCAATAATTCATGCAATTCTCACAAAGGAACAATTCTCGATATATATCCTGGCGGCTTTATCGAGGAAAATGCGCTTGATGGAATTACACAAATTAATTTTCATGGCGAAATCGACTTAAAGGATTGGAAAGGAGAAGACATAAAGGCTTGCAGCAACAGAAATTGCGTCAACAATACATCCATTAAACTGCCAGATAATATTAAAATGGTTGGTATGGAATATCTTGGCAAAAAAGCCACGTTGAAATTTACTGAGCATAACGCAATACTCGATCAGAATTTGCGCGTCAGCTTAATGAGTCCGCTGTTTGAGGATCTGACGGGCTGCTCTATTCAGGATCTATTCCTGGATCTTGACTTTTACAATGATGATCCCAATTCAAAACTATACGGTGGCTTGGCAAATACAGTTAAAAATGCAAAATTGACAAATGTGGGCTATTCGGGCAATTTTGAAACAAAATCAACAGTCGAAACGCAGTCGTCATCCGATCCCGAAACAGACAATCGGGGCGAAGTGGGGATCGGGGCGTTAATAGGCTTGCTCGAGGATTCTTCCGCAGACAAATTATATGCAAGCAATGTCACATTGATGGCCTCCCAAGGGATTGTCGGCGGCGTAATTGGAATCGTACGTGAGTCCGAAATAAATATGATTCAGAATCCCAATGTTGAGGTTACACAGCCCGAACAGCCCAGGCCTGAAATACCATCAGATCCCAATCCGGATGATCCAGAGAATCCCAATCCGGATGATCCAGAGAATCCCAATCCGGATGATCCTCGACCTGAACAACCCTCGGACGAGATCCCTGTGACGATCCAAAAAATAGACGCAACCGCAGATTGTACGGCTGTAGGAGGATTGTTTGGCAAAGTCGATACCAGCAAGAAAATGACGATGCAGGACATTCATGTCGGGCAGGTCAAGGCGCTGGGCTCAAATGTGGGTGGACTTGTAGGTGAAGTCGTACAAAGTGGCACGATGACTGTTAACAAGATCATTGTTCAGGATATTAGTTCTGAAGGCTCCAATATCGGTGGCATCACTGGCTCGAATAGCGCAGGAAGTGCAAATTATCAGGTGCAAGATGCATCGATCTATAAAGTGTATTGTATTGCAACACCAAATAACAATGATTACTGTGGTGGTCTCATCGGCAATAGTAATACACAAATTAATCTGGATGCTAGAACGCTCAAAATTACTTCTGTCGAAGCTGGTAATTATAAATATGTCGGGGGCGTTGTCGGAGGAACCAATGGCATCTTTTCCAATGTCATTTCTGATGTGGATATCAATAGTGTAAAAGGCGGACAGGCGGTTGGCGGTCTGGTCGGCGGTTATCCCGAAGATAAACTGGAGAGTGCATTCACTTTCAAAAATCTGGGCGGCGATGGTAATGACAAAATTAGCGTCACAAGCGTTAAACTTGATCTCAATGGAACTACGTGCAGTCAGTTTGGTGGCCTGTTCGGTGGTGTGACGAAGCTCAATATGAGTGGAAACAATATCACCGTACAAGCTGTGGATGCAAATTCGTGTACGGGCGTCGGGGGAATCGTCGGATATATCGCAAGTGGTATTGAGGTTAATAAGTTTAAAAATATTAAGATTGACAATGTCTCAGGCTATGCTGAAACCGGCGGTATAATCGGTAAAAGCCATGAAAATATCGACAAATTTGTAGTAAACAATGCCAGGTTCGATGTCGGCAACGTAAAATGTGCAAATGGCAGATGCGGCGGTTTTATGGGAATGTTGAATACACAGGGATTCAATATTTCGGATGTCGTTCAGACGACAAAGCTGGTCTCCACGACAACAGGTGATTTGGGAGGCTTTATTGGCGGGATCTATTACGTCGCAGATAATCAGGGCGGTATTGTGAGTAAGTTCGAAAAAATTTCTCATCAGGTGAATAGAATAGAACAAAATAATATGGGCTCGACGCAAATTTTTGCCGGAGGATTCATTGGACAAATATTGAATAATATTGAGGTCGATCGAACGGTTAATTTCAATAAGGTCAAATCGAGAATAGACAGTTACAATTATTATGACAGAGGCGGTGGCTTTATTGGAACGACGAATAACTCGAGTCAATTAACTTTAAAACTCGAAGATGTTCTGAGCATCATCGTAGATTTAGCACGCACCTGTATATACACATCTTCCTCGTATATCTCGAATTATGGTGGTTGGTTCTATAATCTGAATCAAACCAAATTAAAGGCAGATCGCGTTCTTTCTATGTCGACATTTTATAGTTTTGATGGCAGGAACTCCAGTAATGGTGGTTATAATCGTCTATATACATTTGCACCGAGCTATTCAAGTGGACTTGTGAGTTTATTTAATTGCTATTATTGGAACGGTTTTTCTAAGATTAATATAAATCGTGTTGATGCAATATCAGGATTACAAGCAATTGATCAGTCTTCACTGCCATCGGCGTTAGATCAGATGAATGCTACCGCCAAAATATATGGGGCAAACTGGTCTGTCTCTGCCGATCAGGTGATGTTCAGCGATGGACAATCCTACAATGTTCCTGATCTTTCCTGGTAAATCCCGGAGGATATCGTGATGAAATCCACAAAAACACTGGCATGGCTGGCCTTGTTATCTACGTTTGCCGGATGTACGCTCAACGATATTGTCAGGGACGCTGATCAGGACGGTACACTGGACGACGATGATGTCTGTCCCTTCAATCGTGATTATGATACGTCCGCGCATGAAGTCTGCGGTTGCGGTGTAAATTATAACGAATCCATCGGCGAAGCCAGCTGTACTTGTGTCGTAGGTGATGTTTATGTCTGTTCCTGGAACAATCCGCTGTTTGATTCCGATCACGATGGAGTGGTCGATGGCGAGGATGCATGCCCGTTTGATGAAACACACCAGGAACTTGGCGAGTGTGGATGTGGGTACGATGAAGACAAACAATGCGAACCACTGGTCTCTAAGCCAATAGAAGATCCGCCTGTCGTCAATCCGCCTGTCGACGACCCGCCCGTCGATGACCCGCCCGTCGATGATCCGCCTGTCGACGACCCACCCGTCGATGACCCGCCGCCTCAATCGGTTTGCGGCAATAATCTGCTTGAAGATGGCGAAGAGTGCGATGGGGAATTCGTCGAATGTTCAGGTATCGATCCTAAACTGGCCGGTATTGCTTCATGCATGAACTGCCAGGTCGTCCTTTCCGAGTGTGGTTCCGATTCCGATAGCGATGGCGAGTTCGATGAGAATGATGTCTGCCCGTTTAATCCAGAAATTAAGAATGAAGATGATTACAAAACGGTTGGTATGGCATCCTGCGCTTCGTATAAATCGGGAGAAGAACTGGATGAACGTATAGAAGGTTACGAAATACATCTCTATCCTGGAAGCTTTTTAACCAACGAACGCCTGGAAAAATACCCCCCGGGGAGAATCGTAATCCATGGTACTATTAACTTCTACTACAAAGATATGTCCAATGCTGATATGGGAATGAGCGTTGAACATATTGTGGATGATTATTTGGACGGGCGTCCCGGAATTCAATTTATTCCTCTAAAAATACCTCAAAATACGGAAATTGTTGGTGTCGATAATGCAAAATTTGAATTTGTTAAAGATGATAAAAGAGGTATTTTAACGGCGCCTTTGTTCGAAACATTACAAAATTGTACTATAAAAGATCTCCTCATCGACCTGGATTTTAATAACCAACTTATGACAAATGTTGAACTCAGAGGAAGCATCACAAATGAGATGAAATCTTCTCAGTTAAATAACGTCGGTTATAGCGGTTCCCTGGCTTCATATTCGACTAGACCGAATATCGGTGGTCTGGTCGGTATGGTAGATGCTGCGTCCTCGCTTAATGATGTTTATATCGAAAATGTCAATATCTCTATAGGAGAAAATTACAATATTCAATATGTAGGTGGTATTGCAGGGCAGGTACAGACATCCAATGTCACAGTAAAAGAAAGCAAAAACATTTCTGTTCATGGTAAGAATAATGTAGGCGGGCTCTTCGGGATGTGTAATGCCGCAATCAATTTAGAAAACTTGGCAGTTTCTGAAGTCGATGTGGCGGGGAATTCGGAAGTCGGCGGGATTATCGGAAAGATGAATTCGGGGGGATTATCTTTTGCTAAATCCGAGGTTAATATCAATAAACTGACATGTGAAGGAAATTATTGCGGCGGACTTGTCGGAAATATTCAGAGTGCTAATTTCTTTTTTGATACGATTGATATATCCATCGCCCAAATGACAGCTTCGTCATATTCCGGAGGAATTGTGGGACAGATCAATCATTCAACAAACAATACGGGGACGATCAATAAACTGGATTGTAAAATCGATAATTTGGGATGTACAGGCTCATATTGTGGCGGAATCCTTGGTTATATAAGTGGTAGCTATGGTTTTAATAGTAATAATGTCATAATCTCAAAGATTATTGCTGAAGTGAATCAATTCGGATGTTCCGGGAATTACTGTGCAGGGCTTATTGGCAGGTTGCAGTCGAATATAAATTTTTCGGATATACTTCTGATCGTAAAAAAAATGGAAGGCAATCATTCATCAGGAATAATTGCAGAACATTATAATAATTGTAAATTTGAAATTTCTCGGTTGGTCTCCCTTGTTCAATTCTCTCAAAACCATAATTATGCACTTTTCTGGAATAATGTATCTCCTTCATTCTTTACGCCGAAAGATATCTACTGGTATAAGCTGGAAGATGATTATGCTACTAATATTAGCTCGCTTTCGCAGGAAGCTCAAAATGAAATACAACCCATTGTTCCTCAAAAGACGGATGTACATCAGGTCGTCAAAAAACTTCGAAGCGAAGTCATGACTGAGCCGGATAACGACTGTGACTGGAGTGATGATAAAATAAAATTGCCTATGGTTAGTGCAGAGGGCGGTGAAGCCGAAATTGATATCCCAATGCTGTCCTGGAAACCAAAGGTTCCACCATCCTGATCAGAATGCTTTTATCTAATCAATATTAATGCGGCTTCCCATTCATATACACAGGAATTACCTATGAAACGCAGCATCTTCATAATATGCTTCATGCTCTTTGCGACACTTGGCTGTGCCATGCCCATCGATATGAAAGAATCTGTAGATGCGCAGCAGATGGATGAAGCCGCAGATACCGATGGTAATACGACGCCGGACTGGATCATACCCTGAATTGTTGACATGCCCTAATGAATAATGAAATGCTCTTCGAGATTGAACAGACCTTCTTCTCTCTGACATAACGGGATACATTCGAGGAATCGCCCTATGAAAAAATTATTGGTAATATGTTCTGTCATTTGTTCTTTGATTACAGCTTGCTCCCTTGAGGACATGGAAGAAATCGACTCTGATGGGGACACAGTCCCTGATGCCCAGGATGAGTGCCCGGATAATCCTGACAAACAGGTTGCGGGGAGGTGTGGGTGTGAGGCTGAAGAAACCGACACGGATGGTGATGGCGAGCCCGACTGTAATGATAAGTGTGTAGATGACCCAAACAAACGTGATCCGGGTACGTGTGGATGCGGTGTGCCGGATGATGACGACGATGAGGATGGGATGCCTAATTGTATAGACAAATGTGAAAATGATCCCAATAAGCGTGATCCGGGGATTTGTGGGTGTGGTATATCGGATAATGACAGGGATGAGGATGGTGTGCCAGATTGTAATGACGAGTGTCCTGATAATCCTAATGCAATCAAAGGCAGTGTATGCGTCTGTGATTCTGAAGACACGGATGGCGATGGCGTGCTCGACTGTGTGGACGAATGCCCCGAAGATCCCAATAAAGAGGTAAAAGGCGCTTGTGGCTGTGGTGTGCCAGAGACCGATACCGATAATGATTCTGTGCCCAATTGTAATGATAAGTGCCCCGATGATCCGGACAAATCCGAACCAGGTATATGTGGATGCGGTATTCCAGATGAAGTCGATGGCATAAAGAATAAAGGATGTTATGAGAACTTTGATGGTGATACGAGCAGATTTGATAATAGCCCTGAAGGAGATTTAGATGATGACGGTGTCATCAATGATGAAGATTTTTGTCCCTATAATCCCAAAATTAAAGATGAAAAAGATTATAATACTGTAGGCAATCAATCGTGTGCCTCTTATATAGATAAACAAGTTGATATTTATCCTGGAAGTTTTATCGATTCTGAATTGATAAATAAAAATAATATAAAGCAAATTGTAATTCATGGTACTGTCGATTTGAATTATCGTACAAAGTTTGAATATACAAATGATAAGGGACATATCGATATGTTCGAAGAACCTCAATCCCTTTGGGGGGATAAATATGGCAAAGAAAATACCTCTATTAGTCTGCCGGAAGGGATCAATATTAAGGGTGAGGATGATGCAAAACTAGTTTATACTTATAATGAAAGAGATTCAGATAAGGAAACACGTGCTTTTTTGGCAGCGCCTCTGTTCAGTAATTTGAATAAGAATACAATATCTGATATTTTGATTGATATTGACTTTTATAACAAAAATAACAGTGGCAAAAATGTATTACATGCCGCTTTGGCTAATACTATTACCGCTACAAAGTTGGAACGGGTGGGGTTTTCAGGAAAATTAGATACAGCCCTTGATACGAAGGGTGATTCTCATTCCTATGGTTGTCTGGTAGGAAAGGTGGACAAGGATTCCGTACTTACGGATATTTATGTTGACTGCAAAGAATTGAAAACGTCTGGTGATTATGTCGGTGGTGTTGCCGGTATTGTTGAGTCAAATTATCCTATTTCTGTAAAAACATTAAATGTCGGTACAATCTATACGAATGAGGATAAACGTAGCTTTATTGGTGGTTTGTTTGGTCTTGTTCGCGGATCCGGAAATATTACAGTAGACAAAGCATCTATTGGAACAGTATCGGGTAATATGGATATTGGTGGATTGGTCGGAATCCATAGGGGTAAAGGAAAATATACGGTTAATCAGCTTAAGGTTGACTTGGTTTCTGGCAAAACGGAAGATGTTGGAAAGAATATTGGTGGATTGATCGGGGTGGCAGAAGGAGGAACTTGTTATATCGATTCAACCAACGTCGATATAGGAACAATTAGATGTAAAGATGATTGTGCCGGCATTATTGGATATCTTAATGTGTCTGAGTTTTCACTTTCAAATATTCAAAGCCATGTTAAATTACTGAGAGGAAAAAACTTTCTCGGTGGAATCGCAGGTGACGCATTGTTTAAAATGATGGATGGTACATCGGAGTTCACCAAAATTATTAATCATGTCGAATCTATTGAGTTTGATGATAGCTCGACGAGCGGTGATTATCTCGTTGGTGGTATGCTTGGCAGATTAAAAATGACAGGAGGTAATACAACTGGAATCGTTAGCTTTTCGAATGTTATATCAACTGTTGATAATTTTGAATTTAAGAGGACAAATGCTGGTTTAATTGGTGAAATGACTCGTGGTGATGATAAACGGAAAAAAAATATTTCATTGATAAATGTTTTATCTATCGTCAAAAATAGTAAAGAAATCGCCACATCTTCCAATTTTGCAGGGCTTATTGCTTCTCTGTCTGACTATATGCACATAAAAGCGCAAAATGTTGTATCTGTAGCGATGCTCCCTGATAGTGCCAAGGCTCATGCCTTGTTTGCTTCTTACGCGGGCGAGGATCGCTTCACGCCTAAAAATGTTTATTGGTATCAATTTGGTGGGTATTCTGATGCGACTAAGCTCACAGCCGAAGCTGTTCCAGAAGTGAACAATATATCATCTGCCAATCTGGATGATGCGGTCAGTAAATTGAATGCAATGTATGGAACAAAATGGGAAGTCAAAAAAGACGTCATGTTTGGTGGAAAAGCATTCGATATCCCGTGGCTATCGTGGTAATCGTACAGAGGTCGAGTGATGAAATATATTAAGTTTATCATCTGTTTGCTTCCAATTCCCTTATGTTTCGGATGCGCGCTTGAGAATATACACCTGGACTCAGACGCGGATGGCTATTATGATGAGGTTGATCAATGTCCAAATAACTGGAACAAGCGTGAACCGGACGATAAATGCGGGTGCGGTGAAAATTATGATGCCGCCATTGGTATGGCATCCTGTACCTGCATTATAAATAATCGCTATATTTGTAACGAAAGTACAATTAATTCCGATGGCGATGATTATTACGATATGGAAGATGCATGTCCTTTTGATCCACATAAACATGAAGCAGGAAAATGTGGCTGTGGACGTTTTGAGCCCGATTGTTCACCGGATGTCATAACAAGTGATCCTACGGAACAGACGCATGCTCCGGGCACGGGCACAGATCCGGGTACAGGCGCGGATCCCGGCACAGGCACGGATCCTGGTACAGGCACAGATCCGGGCACAGGCACAGATCCCGGTACAGGCACAGATCCCGGCACAGGCGCGGCTCCCGGCACAGGCACAGATCCGGCCACGGGCACGGATCCCGGCACAGGCACGGATCCCGGCACGGGCACAGATCCCGGCACGGGCACAGATCCCGGTACGGGTACAGACCCCGGTACGGGTACAGATCCCGGTACGGAGCCCGAGCCGATGCCTCCCAAAACCGATCCCGCTTTTTGCGGAGGATCATGTACTTATTGTTCCATTCCGTCGCAGGCTGCGTTCTGTTCCTCTATTTGCAAAGAAACGCTGAACTGTGGTGCCACACCTCATATTCATCCAGTCAGTGTGGGGTATTACCATTCATCGAAAACAATCTATATTCGACATTATCCAACAGCCAATGAAAGCTTAACCGGTGAGAATTGTTCAAGTGACTGTGATGTTATGCATAAAGGTAAATTTTTTAATATATATGGTAAAGTAAAAGATTTGGATTCCTTTCAAAGTAAATATTGGTATGTCATAAAACATAATAATACACCACGTTATGTCAGTTCGTCGGTCGACTATATTTGGGTGCTGCCATGGCAGGGAAGCGTGCATTCCAACGGCGGAGCGATTCCTGTGAGGAGCACACCGGACGATTCTGTGAATACCAACGTAATTGCTCAACTACCACAAGGTGAAACCGTAACAATCATTGACTATCTCAAAGATTGGGCTATTATTGAGACACCGTGCGGTTTCATTCCGATGAGTAATATAACGATTACCTCTGGTATGGAATCTACGGCTGCCTATGAATTCGTTTCAGATTCTGTGTGTCATTGATGTCAAATCAATCATAATCGCCGCGTATTGCTGCTGTGCAGCAATAGCGGCGGTCATGGTCGTCGCATTCGCGATAAGCGAAAAGACGACCCTCACGACAGAAAAGCAAAACACAATACGCGAAGCGAGGTATTGTCCAATTATTCCGGTACACGAATACCACACATAAGTAAGGGGAAAGACGATGAAAAAAAAGAGATTATTCCTATTCCCGCTGGTTGTATGCAGTTTCGTCTTGGGATGTCAGCTCGAAAGTATACACGGATGTCCAGCTGGCTCGCTAAAGACTGAACCTGGGTATTGTGGGTGTGACATTGAAGATGTCGACACGGATGAGGATGGCGTTTGGGATTGTAAAGACACTTGTTTCGAAGATCCGCTTAAGGTGGATCCTGGTGTATGCGGATGCGGCGAGGTGGATGAAGATTCTGATGGGGACGGGGTTTTTGATTGCATGGATGATTGCCCGTTTAACCCAAAGCGCACCAAAGGATCCTGCGATTGCGCATTCGACAAAGATGAACCCGGCTTGTGTGGCTGTGAACTCGATGATAGCGATGCAGATAAAGATAACGTTCCAGATTGTCATGATGAATGCCCTCTGAATGAGCTGAAAACGAAAGAAGGTGTGTGTGGCTGTTACTTGGCTGATGCCGATAGCGATGGCGACACCGTACTGGATTGCCAGGATGATTGCCCGGATGATTCTCTGAAGGCAGAATTCGGCAAATGCGGCTGCGGTGTCCCGGACGAAGATAGCGACGGCGACGGCGCATTGGATTGTGATGACGAATGCCCTGCCGACAGTAATAAAGTATCGGAAGGCGAGTGCGGCTGCGGTGTCCCGGACGAAGATGTGAACGGCGACGGCGTGATGGATTGCAACGATCAATGCCCCGATGACCCGAGTAAGACAGAGCCCGGCGTGTGCGGCTGTGGCGTCCCGGATGTCGATACCGATGGCGACGGCACGATGGATTGTCAGGACAAATGCCCCGAAGATCCGGGCAAGACGGAAGTCGGTGAATGCGGCTGCGGAACTCCCGATCTGGACAAGAATGGGGATGGCGTGATGGATTGCTGCGTCGGGTCTGACAAACCGGATCCGGGCGTGTGCGGCTGCAGCACGCCGGATATCGACTCGGACGGCGACGGTATAATGGACTGCAAGGATTTATGCGAAAAGGATCCGAACAAAACAGAGCCCGGCAAGTGTGGCTGTGGCACGCCCGATCTCGATACCGATGGCGATACCGTTTTGGACTGTCTGGATAAATGTCCCGACGATAAAAACAAAACGGCAGCAGGCGTTTGTGGCTGCGGCACGCCAGAAAATGATTCGGACGGCGACGGTACGCCAGACTGCAAAGACACATGCCCGTCTGACAAAAACAAGACTGCGCCTGGCAAATGCGGCTGCGGCAAAACTGATACGGATTCGGATGGCGATGGCACACCTGATTGCAAAGACACATGCCCGTCTGATAAAAATAAGACCGCGCCCGGCAAATGTGGCTGCGGCACCGCAGATACCGACAGAGATGGCGATGGGACGCCAGACTGTAATGATAAGTGTCCGGCTGACAAAACGAAAACGGCCCCCGGCAGATGCGGTTGTGGCAATAAGGAAACCGATACGGATGGTGACAGCACACCCGACTGTATCGATCAATGCCCAAATAATAAGAACCTTAAAACCGTTGGTGAATGTGGTTGTGGTGAAAAAGTCCAGTTGGTGACGGGTGCCAATAAGGTGTGTACGTGTACGGTAAATGGAAAAAATGTCTGCGGGTGTGATTCGGCTATCTCATTCTCGGGGAGAACGACTGACACGGATGGCGATGGCAAGGCAAACTGCAATGATCCATGCCCGAAGGACAAAAATAATAGATGCACGGTTTCGGCATGCACCGATACAAGCAAACTGATTTGTAACAATGCTTGTGTTGGCGCTCAAAAGAAAGCCGTTATTTCCGGCAATGTTACGATGTATAAAGACAAGGGAAAAACGAGCGCCGGAACCTTAACAAGATATACCGAAGTTAGCGTTTATGGTTTGGCCGGCAATTATTATATTATTCTAAAAGATAAAAATAAACGCTATATACCAAAGAGTGCAAAAGACTCGAAAATGTTCTTTTATCCTGCAAAAGGAAAAGTCACTGCTGGGGATGGTGTTTTTATACGCAAAGAGGCTGATAAGAATTCTGGCATTGTCAATGACGATTGTGTTGAAGGTTACGTAGTCACCGTAAATGGATATACAGGAGTTAATCCGCCCTATAATTCTAACTACGGTTGGTTTAAAACCACCGACCCTGCGACAGGCTATGCTTCTGCACAATATATCGATATCACGAGTGGCGCTTCTCCGTCGATTCGTTCTTGCTCTGAATAAATATATTTTATGGCGCTGCTATTCGCCTTTGGCGAATACGCTTTGCGCTTTTGCCCGGCTATGTACTCGTCCGTATTTGCAATACGGGCTGCGCGCATACGCCGGGTATTTTTCATTTTTGATTCGACCGGCAGACATCGCAATAGCGGTATGGCGAGTCCTGCAAATTTGAATGAATTGCCATCCATCACGATGCATGGTGTAATAATAATAGTTTATTTCTTTTTAATCTTTAACTGTTGTCCCTTTCGAATGGCACTCTTTTCGTCCAAGCCATTGAGTTTGAGGAGCGAAGATAGGGAAACATCGTATTTCTGGGCAATTTTTGAAAGTGAATCTCCTTTTTTGACGGTATGAATAATATATTTTTCGCTCGAATGTGATTTTCTTTCGGAATGTTCTTTGTCGCTGGTTTGTGTTTTGCTTTCGGGCGATTTGGCTTTTGAACCCGATGATTTAGATGACGATTTGGAGGATGATTTAGCAGCCGCTCTGGCGTTTTTGGCATTTTTGCTGCGTTTTGCCTCAAGAAGTGCCAGATGTTCTTCGGAGCCACGAATGACGGGCTGAACTTCATCTTCTGCAAAATAGCGTACATTTTGCAAATCGGCCGAAGCGGTCACGAAGATTTGCAAAAACATGTGCGGACGCAGTTTTGCCCAGATATCGCATTCATTCCAGAGCGCAATTTGGTTGGGCATGACTCCAAAGGCATCGGCAATTTCGCGCAGGGTGTCTCCCTTTTGTGTCTCATAAAAGACGCGGGTGCGGTCGTGGAAGTCGAATGTTTCGGGAGCGATGAGTGCAACTGGGCGTGCGTCTTCATCGGTATTTGCTTTGCTGCGTTTGCTGCCATTCGGGACCGTGAGTTCGGTTCCATAGGCAGCAGCCTGTTTTGCGCCCAAACCATTTAAATTTCGCAACACGCGTGCGGGAACGCCAATCTCTTCGCCGAGTATTTCGAGGGTTTCTCCGAAGCGCAGGGTGATGGTTTCGGAGGCATTGGCATATTTCTTTTTGACCTGATCGAACCTGTCTACAAATTGGGCATGTCTGCCCTGCGGAATGCGAAGAGCGTAGTCTGCTCCAGGCGGCGTCACATCTTTGAGCAGTTCGGGATTTAAGTCCTTGAGGGTTTCGACCGGGCATCCGGCAGCTTCGGCGAGTTGGTTTAGTTTGGTGTTTCCGGGGACATCGACCAGATCGAAGGTGAAGGGTGGCTCGGGTTTAAGGCCTTCGAATCCGAATGCTTCGGGATTTCGTCCGATAATGGCGGCAGCGAGGATTCTCGGGACGTATCGGCGTGTTTCGTCGTACATGGCACCATATTGGACGAGTTTAAAGTAATCCGTCGTATTGTAGCGATCGATGGCGACATTGACCGTGCCTGGTCCGCCGTTGTAGGCAGCCATGGCGAGTGGCCATGCATTGTAGCGTGCGAATTGCTTTTTGAGGTATTTGGCTGCAGCGTGTGCGGCTTTAATGGGGTCGAACCGTTCATCGACGTATTCGTCAATCTTTAGGCCCATTTCGACACCGGTACCTGCCATAAACTGCCACATGCCTGCAGCGGAAGCCGGGCTTTTGACGCGGGTTTTAAAGCCGCTTTCGATCATGGCGAGGTAGAGCAGGTCTGTCGGGACTTTTTCTTCTTTGAGTACTTTTTCGAGGACGGGGCGCCATCGCTCGAGGCGTTTGAGCCATGTTTTCATCGTTCCCGAGGCCGCGTGTGAGAAGATGGCCAGGTATTCCTGAACGGCAGGCTGATCGGCGCAATCCAGCCCAAAGGGCATGGCGATGGGGCTTTTGGAATTCGCCATCTGGGATCGAATCTGCGAGATGGCATCTTTCATCCAACGGGATGTTTTGCGTTGAAGACCGCGTGATTGCTCGGGAACACCATCTCCGGCACCTTCGAGCAGCACATGCATGGCTGAATCGTGGGACAATTCCATCAGGTTGCCGGGCATGAGCGTGCCTGCGGCGCCAGATTCCTGCCGGCTTTCGGAGGGAATCAGGGTTCGCTCCAGAACCCTGACCTGGTGTATCTCTTCGTATTCGTTCGTCCCTTCGGGGGCATCCTGGGCGATGGATTCGTCAATCAGAGGTGCGTCATCTGCGTCTTCGGATTCTGTCGGTTCCACATTTTCGGCGGTTTCGATGACATCGACGGAATCTGCCGTCTCTTCCTGAGCCAGGACGGGGCATGCCCATAATATGGAGGCTGCAATGAGTGCAATTTTTAATGTTTTCATTGAACTATCCCTGTTCTTGACGTTCCTTTGGGAACGCTGAAGGGTGATCTATAACCCATATTGATTGGCTTGTCAGCTTTTGGAGTATTATGAGCCCCCGAGGCGCAAATTAGGGCGAGACGTAGGGGCGACCCAATGTGGTCGCCACAAGGCGAGCTAAAAAGGCCGTATGCACATTGTGCATAGGCCGGTGTGCGGGCGTATGCAATAGCCCGCACCCAGTTATTATTGTAACAGGGGGATGGTGTTGGATATAACGACTATTCTATTTGACGTTGAGGTGTTTAAACACTACACTATAATGAGGATTCTTATAGGGAGAAGACTATGCATACAAGATTGATCTTTATATTGGCTGCATTACCCGTGTTATTTGTCTCGACAGGAGTTAGTGCCAAGTCGTTTTGTATTGATCCTGGCCATGGCGGAAGTGATTCCGGTGCAGTGGGCTGTGGCTTGATTGAGTCGCATTTGACGCTGAATGTTTCGAAACAGATCAGAGATATGCTCAAAGCTGCGGGGCATACCGTTTATATGACGCGCGAAACGGATAAAGATGTAGGGCTGTCGGAGCGTGCCAATTATGCCAATTCCAAGGGCGTGGATACATTTGCGAGCATTCATATTAACTCGTTCAATGCATCTTCGACAGGGATTGAGACGTATTGTTATACAGGGTGTCTGGCGCGCAAGGATTCTTCCTATGAGCAGGCCTCCAAGATTCAGTCTCAAATGCTTGCGGTGTGGTCTTTGACCAATCGAGGTGTCAAAGACGCCAATTATGCGGTCGTCCGTGAGACGAACATGCCCGCGACGCTTTCAGAGCTGGCATTCATATCGAACTGCGGCGCGGATTATACCTATCTTTCGAGCGAAGCGCATTTGAAGGAGGCTGCGCAGGCACATTGTAAGGCTTTGACTGCCCAGTGGGCCGGCGGTGAAGCTTCTGCGTGTTCCGGCGGTGGTTCGCCTGGCGGGGATACACCTCCCAGTTCGTCGACGGGAAAAGTCATGGCGGGCACTTTTAAGAATTCGCTCGATGACACGAGCGACGCCAATTGGCTTGGGGGCGTCAAATATACCATCGGTTCTCAGTCGCAGACCAGTGCTGCATCCAAGACGATGATGACTTTTGAAGTTCCTGTTGGATCCTTTACGGCGACGGCTTCGAAGGATGGTTACAATACCGCAACCCGGACAGACTGCTCGCCGGCTGCAGCCGATGCCATTTCATGGTGCTCGATTGCTTTGACGCCGGTTGCGGCAGAACCCGCAAAGGGCAAACTTTCCGGTTCCGTAACGGATGGATCGACGAACGCCAAGATAGCTGCAACCATCCATTTGAATGGTGCAAACATTGCCTACGATGGCAATACGGATTGGGTCTCGGGGGCTCTTGAGCCCAAGACGTATACGGTTGAGGCTACAGCCGATGGCTATGATAAAGGGTCTGCTTCCTGTACGGTTGAATCGAATAAAACCAATCCTTGTCCGATCACACTCAATCCTCAGAAGAGTACGATTTCCGGCATTGTATTTGATAATGAAACCCAGGCTCAAATTGCAGCCTCCCTGACACTTGGCGAGATGCATTCCTCATCGACGGAAACTACAAAATGGGAATTTGTCGTCGATGCCGGGACCTATACCATTACGGCTTCATCCCCGGGGTATGAAACAGGCAACAAGAGCTGCACGGTCGAAAAGGGCATGACGGCTACATGTGATATCGGTCTGAATAAAGCCGGAAATGATGCCAGGGGGAGCATTACGGGAAAATTGACGGATTCATCGACGGGCAGTCCTCTGGCAGGCACCGTCAGCGTTGCAGGTGAATCCGATTTTGCATGTGATGCTTCGGGAATTTATCATTTCGCTCTGAATCCGGGCGTTTATCAGGTAACGGGGGCATTCGATGGTTATCAGCCAAATACCGTTGAATGTAAGGCCGTAGCGGGCGAAACAACGACCTGCGATATTGCGTTGACGGCAGCTGCCGGTGAATCGCGTGTGGTGGGCACTGTCTATGATGCTTCAACTCAGGCGAAAATTGCTGCCACAGTCCATGTGGATGGCCAGAGCATAGACTATAATGGCCAGGACCAATGGTCGATCGCTTTAAGTCCGGGATCTTATGAATTCACTGCGTCTGCCGCAGGGTATCGGGATGGGGCTAAAAACTGTGTGGCCATTGCCGGCAAAGACAGTGAGTGCCACATTGCTCTCGTGAGTGAAGATGCTCAGGTCGGAGCGCTTGAGGGCGTCGTCTATAATGAGGATGGCGGCTTCAATGATAACGATGAACCATTGCTTCCGCTCAGTGCAAAAGTGACGGTTAAGGGATTTGACCCCGTGTCCTGTGATTCCAATGAAAATGGAGTGTGGAGGGGCTTCCGCCTGTTGCCTATCTTGTGACGGCGGATAAAGACGGTTACTATTCAAATACTGTG
>DGWW01000246.1:2906-21266 GCA_002395385.1 Myxococcales bacterium UBA4248 | reverse complement strand
CTAACTGCTAACTGCTAACTGCTTCAAAGGGAATGGGTGTGTCCTAAAAGTGACCACCTGTCCTTGATGGACGGTATATTTTGTGAGTCCGCCATCAAAAAAGAGAACGAGCTCTGGACTGATGATCTTTATAGTAAGATTTTGAGAATTTTGATTGAATACGCTTGTTTTTATTAAGCTTTTTTGTGGCTTGGAACACTCCCTTATACAAAACACTGCGTCGTGAAGATGGGATGAATCGAGGGCTTCTGCACCAGCAGCATGTGCAGCGCCATGAGAGCCAGGTTGAGTGGCAACCCAGATTCCAGAGGAACACTGGATTTCATTTTGTCCTTTAAAAGCAATCTCGTAGCGCGAAGCGCGAGCGGGACAGGCATGGGCAAGGAGGACTTCGTTGAGAATGGGTGTCTCAATCGGGATATCGTCGACGATACATTGTAGTCGTGGAATCGCTTTGACAAAAAAGTTCTTAGGATTCAAATTATTGTGAATAAAAATGTCGGCGTCGATGGAGCATAAAAAACCGACGCTGCTTTCGGGAAAGAGGCGAATGGGCAGAGTGGGAGTATTTCTTAGGAATGAAGCGACTTCGAGGGTAGTACCATCGCCACCGGCAGCAATGACCCAGTCGAATGACTCCAGATCATCAGGAATGGCATCGCGCAAAAAATGTTTCACATCGAATTGCCATGTTTTGAGCTGATGGTCAATTTGGGAGATACGCTCATTTTGAATCGTAAATCTTTTGTCGGATTGGGGTAAATTGGCATAGATGAGAGCCACTTTTTGGGGATGTTTTATCATGTCATTACGCACTATGTATTCAGATCGAGGTGCTTTTCCTGTCGTATGTGAGAGGCATTTTTGTGTGATCCGCGTTTGTAATCTGAGATTTTAAAATCGGATGGCAAATAGGGGCGCAAAACCGGTGGGATATCTTCTTTGCGGCTTCGGAGGTAGTCATGGATGATGATTTGAGCCGCATTTTCAGGTGTGAATAGTCCCATTTCAGTCATGTATTTGAACAACAGCTGAACCCATCGGGTCTGAGAAATACCTTGTGTGGCTTGGGTTTGGGTGTATATCCACTGTGTGAGTGCATGAAAATTCGGGAAGAAATCCGGTTCACAGATGGCACGAACGGTGTTGGGGAAATTGGCGTTGTTCACGAGTGTGTCATAGAATTTGGCAAAACGCTTAAATTCTGTGAGTTCTGCAAATGACATCTGTGGGGTTTGCAGGATTTCATAAGGGGGCAGTTGTGAGAAAATGAGGCCCCATTCTTCTGCCATCCGATCGAGCGGAGAAGATTTAAGTCGCTTGAGAATTCCAAGCTGAATTTCCTGAACTCCCGAATGGTAGAGTCTGTCGAAACCTTGTGCAAACTGTTCGAAAGATTCGCCGGGAAGCCCGGCAATGAGGTCGGCATGGATGTGGACACCGGTTCTTTCGCGCAGAATTGCGAGATTATGGAGCAATCGTTCGGCATCGAGACGTCGATGAATCGTCTGGGCGACTTCGGGCGTCAGCGTCTGGACGCCAAATTCAATTTGAATCGCTCCAGGTGGATATTTGGCCATGGCTTCGATTAGTTTATCGGGGATTTCGTGCGGGACCATCTCGAAATGGAGTGCCACCTGATCGCGCCAGGGCATGAAAAACTCCAGGATTTGCAAGGCCCTAGGCAGTGACGCATTGAGCGTTCGATCGAGGAACTTAAACGCTTTTGCTCCGCGCGCGATAAGCTTTCGGAACGCTTCGAACAAGGTATCGATGGGGAAGTACCGAAGGGGTTTGTCGAGCGAACTGATGCAAAAAGCGCATTGATAGGGACATCCGCGGCTCGTTTCGACATAGAGGATGCGGTGTGCAATATCATCATCGGTGTATTCATCGTATGGCAGAGCCAATTTTTCGATGTCAGGTTTCGGGGCAACCAGGATCTTTTGGTCGAGTTTTCCGGCAAATTCCGGATAGTCTGATTCTGCCTGTGAAACCGAAAACAGTATTTGTGTACAGATGGCAGGAAACGCGCGTTCGCCTTCCCCGAGAATGATATAATCCGCAAGTTTGAAAAGAGGATCATCCATGCGGCTCTGTGGCATGGCGATTTCGGGTCCTCCAATGACGATGCGGATATCCGGATTCGTTCGCTTGATAATTTCGGTCAGCTGCCTAAAGAATAAAATATTCCACAAATATACGCTTAACCCTATGATTTTAGGGCTTTTTTTTAGTATTTCGTAAGCTGCCTCGGTGGGATCATTCTGAATGGTGAATTCGAGAATGGCAGAGCGTTCATGCAGCTCTGGCGGCAGATTTGCACGCAGTGTTTTGAGTGCAAATGCAGCGTGGGAAAACCGGGCATTACAGGCAATGAGTAGAATCATAAAAAAATTAAAGCAAAGAAGGTGTATGCAGGCGAATGTAACCGTTACATGCCAAAGTAGGATCTAAAACTTCATCGATAAAAAGACAAGGCTATGTGGTTGTCTGTTTTGTTGGCTCAGCTATGGTGGCTTTGCCACCATACGCTTTCGCCGCCTTGCTATTTCGCCCGATGGGCTCAATACGCGCGGCAAACCTTCCATCATCATGACATAAAAATAACTTAAAACCTGAAAAATAGAGAAAAAATGGTATAAGTATGAGAATGCCGGAGTGCATACCGGTCATTGTATAGATAGTCTTTCATTTTTTGCTTCTGGGGACAGCGCATGACTCGAATATTAGCGTCATTGCTTGCGATACTTGTATGCTCGTCGATTTTTTCGGGATGTAGCGGATCGGATAAATCTTCATCGACAGCTGCAAACAGGATGGTTTTTAAAGAACAAAAAGAAAATCTGCGTTTTGACAACACAGGGATGAAACGTCAGGTCTTCGATATGAATAGCGATGGACAGGTGGATCTTTGGAAATTCTATGCCTATAAAAAGGCCAGCGATGAAGAAGGTGAGGGGGAACTCATCATCGTACGCAAAGAGCTCGACCTGAATTTTGATGGTATTGTCGACCGCATCATGTACTATAACCAAAAAGAAAACCTGATGCGCGAGGAGATTGATACGAATTTTGACGGCATCGTCGATAGGATTCACTATTATGACAATGGTCTTGTCATTAAGACGGAATTCTATCAGGAAGCATGTAACCGATTTGCGATTGATGAGATTAACACCGCAGAGGTCCATCCAAACCTTGTACGGGTTTTCAGACAGGGCGTGCTGACGCGCGAAGAAATGGATGTCTCATGTGATGGAAAACGTGAAGTTGTAACAGTGTTCAATGCCGAGGGGGATATTGTTCAGATAGGCATGGATGAAAATTCGGATGGTATCATTGAGAAGTGGCTTAGATTTTAGTGATGGGAGGTAGTACCTATGCACAAGAAATTTTTATTCCTGGTTGCGATGGTGTGTGTGTTTGCATTGGGGTGTTCCGATGATTCGGACAACAAGAAGAATGAAGGGACATGTGTCTCGGGGGATTGTAATCCCGGTGACCCGACGAATCCTGGCAATCCGACGAATCCTGGCAATCCGACGAATCCTGGCAATCCGACGAATCCTGGCAATCCGACGAATCCTGGTGACCCTGACATAAAAGACAATTTGTGCGGCAATAGTGTGATCGATGAGAATGAAGTTTGCGACGATGGTAATCAGAATGACAATGATGGCTGTTCGGCAGATTGTAAGACGGTGGAATCCGGCTATACATGCGAAACACCCGGATTTGATTGTATTCCCGAAGGATGCGGCAACGGGGTTGTCGATGAAGGCGAAGAATGTGATTTGGGTTATGGTGTAGAATATGGTTCTGCGGATGATTGTACTTCTAGCTGCAAAAAAACACATTACTGTGGCGATGGCCTGCTGGATAAAGTCGATATAGAAAATGGTGAAGAATGCGATGCCGGTGAAAATGCAAGCGATGATTACAATGGTTGTACTGCAGAATGCAAACGCGCGCCCTTCTAC
Organism: Myxococcales bacterium UBA4248; assembly: GCA_002395385.1. GTDB lineage: Bacteria > Myxococcota_A > Bradymonadia > UBA4248 > UBA4248 > UBA4248. The sequence continues at coordinate 17,283 of DGWW01000246.1, read as the reverse complement.
TGTGGTGACAGCAAAATCACCCACAATGAAACTTGCGATGATGGCAATAGCGTTTCCGGCGATGGGTGCAGTTCCGATTGTGTGATTGAGGAGGGGTATTATTGTCCTGCCACTGGCGAGCCTTGCAAAGCCATAACCACAGCGGATACTTCAAATTGCGGCAATGGTAGTTTAGATACTGGTGAAGGCTGCGATGATGGCAATAAAACTTCGGGCGATGGCTGCTCCGGAGCCTGTATCGTTGAACCGGGATGGGCCTGTGAAGATGGCAAAAAGTGCACCGAAACTGTATGCGGTGATAAAAAACTGGAAGGTAGCGAGAATTGCGAAGACGGAAACAATGTCTCGGGCGATGGCTGTTCTGAAAAATGTCAGATAGAACCGGGATGGGCATGCTCAAGCGATGGCTGCCATGCTCAAATGTGCGGAGATGGTATCATTGCAGGTGATGAAGAGTGCGATGATAAGAATACCGACGCAAATGACGGCTGCAATCAATACTGCCGTCGTGAGGCGGGTTACCATTGCGATAATGCCGGTGAACCATGTGTAAAGGATAATTGCGGTGACGGCAAAGTCACTGGCGATGAAACCTGTGATGAAGGCAGTGCAGGCCCCACCAAGGGCTGTACAGAATGTCAGGTTCAAATGGGATATAAATGCCCCACACCGGGAAAAGCATGTGAACCGGCTGCCTGTGGCGATGGCAAACTCGAAGGCGCCGAAACCTGCGAAGAAAAGAGCGAATGCTGTGATAAATGCACCATTCAGGATCACTGCCTTTGCGACGAAAATGGCAAAAATTGCAAACTCGGCAAGTGCGGCAATGGCATTCTCGAAGCCGGTGAAGAATGCGATGATGGCAATTTAGAAGCCGGCGATGGATGCGATCCCGTTTGTAAGAGTGAATCTGTATTCATCTGCTCAAAAGGGGTATGCAAGCCCGTATGCGGTGATGGTGTTACGATTTGGGAAGCCGGTGAAGAATGCGACGATGGCAATCTGATTTCGGGTGATGGATGTTCTTCGGAATGCAAGGTTGAAGAGGGATTTGCCTGTACCAAATACTCCAAAAATTATCCGGATACTGTAAAGTTGGCTGTTACGTATCGGGATTTTCGAGCCCAGAATTCTTCAGCCTGTAAAAGTGCATCTAAAACTTCACCTATTGACGGATGTATTGATGAAAGTCATGTCGACAAATATCACGGTTATTTTAAAAAAGGTCATGGACATCCCGATTTTGAACAAGATGGTTATTTTTCGGAGAAAGGTATCGTTAAAGAACAATTAGGAACTGATGGATTGCCTGTATTTAATAAGTCTGAGAAAACTAAATTAACCCAGGAATCCTTCGATATGTGGTATCGCGATACGGAGGGGATTAATCGGACATATAAGGATCATCTCGAACTCAAAATTGAAGATAAGGCGAAAGGAATTTATAAATTCCATAGTAAGACTTTTTTCCCGATTGATGATAGAGGATATGACGAAAAGTCTCATGGCCATAATTTCCATTTCACAACCCATATCCAGACCTATTTTAAATACCGTGGAAATAATGAGAAATTAGATTTTACGGGCGATGACGATGTTTGGGTATTCGTCAATGGGGTGAGAGCTATCGACCTTGGTGGCGTCCATTCGGCCGAGAATGCTTCTTTTATTCTGGATGGTAAGGAAGATCCCAGCACACATAAAAAATACAACGAAAAATATGATCTCTATGAGGACGGCATTTACCCGATTAGTTTCTTCCATGCTGAACGCCATACGACAGAGTCCAATTTCCAATTAACGTTGGCTGGATTCCTCGATATGGGGACGAGTTCCTGCAATGCCGTCTGTGGCGACGGGCTCGTTCGTGGCGATGAAGAATGCGATATTAAAGATCATGTTGCTGATGATGCAGCCAAAAAGGCAGGTTGCGTGAATTGCAAACAGATTCCTTATTGCGGTAATGGAAAAGTCGAGTCCGGCGAAGACTGCGATGGCGGTGCTGGTTGTACATCACATTGTAAATATGAGAATGACCAGTGTGGCAATGGAAAAGTCGAATCTCCAGAAACCTGCGATGATGGAAAGGATAAAAACGGTAAACCTGGTTCCAATTGTATGGCTAACTGCCAGATAGCCGGATGTGGCAATGGTATCCTTGAGGATGGCGAAGAGTGTGATGATGGCAATACCTCAGAAGATGACAACTGTTCATCCAAATGCAAAAAACCGTTCTGTGGGGATGGCATTGTTCAGGGATGGCTCGGAGAAGTCTGTGATGATGGCATCAATGACGGCAGCTATAATGGCTGTGGGCTCGGATGCTCGTATTTCCCGCCGCGCTGTGGGGATGCTGTGGTCGATACGATAAACGGCGAAGAATGCGATGATGGCGTCAACGATGGTTCTTACAATACCTGTTCACCCAAATGTAAACTCGTCGATCGCTGCGGTGACAAAATCATTCAGGAAGAATATGGCGAAACCTGCGATGAAGGCGATCAGAATGGCAAGGGAACATGCGGAAAATATTGTCAGTTTGAAATCAATTAATCGAATTTGAAACAATCACGAGCCCTCCTCTGTTTTCGGGAGGGCTTTTTTTATTTTCTGGTGTATGGCTGAATTGCGATTCATCGCTGCATAAAAAAATGGCATATAACCTGAAAAACGAGAAAAAAATGGTATAAGATTAACTGTGTCGGAGTTTTATTCCGTCAGCTTTAAGCCTTTAATGTTAAAAAAGAAAAGGCATGGATGAAAGTCCGACATGTTTTCTGAGATGTAATTTACGGAGAAAGGAGATAGCTGTATGCCTAAAAAATTTTTATTCCTTTTAGCACTAGGGTGTGCATCGTTTTGGGGATGTTCCGATGATGCAGTTACCTCCAAGGCAGGAAATACATGTACTTCTGGTAATTGTAATCCTGACAATCCCGATAAACCTGACAACCCCGATAAACCTGACAATCCCGATAAACCCGATAAGCCGGATCCAACAAAAAGTTTGTGCGGTAATAGCGAGATCGATGAAGATGAGTTGTGCGATGATGGCAATCAAAATGATGGCGATGGCTGTTCGGCGGACTGTAAGACTGTGGAATCTGGTTATACATGCAAAACACCGGGATATGACTGCATTGCGGAAGGGTGTGGCAATGGTGTCGTGCCAGAAGGTGAAGAATGCGATTTCGGGTATGGCATAGATTATGGTACTGAGGACGATTGTTCCTCCAGCTGTAAAAAAGCGCATTACTGTGGTGATGGCCTGTTGGATAAGGTCGATAAGGACAATGGTGAAGAGTGTGATGCCGGTGAAAATGCCAGCAATGATTACAATGGCTGCACAGTAGAATGCAAACGTGCACCTTTTTATTGTGGTGACAGTAAAATAACTCATAATGAAAATTGTGATGACGGCAATGGCGTTTCCGGTGATGGATGCAGCTCTGATTGTATCGTTGAGGAGGGCTATTACTGTACTACGGTTGGTGAACCTTGCAAGCTTAAGAGTGGCACAAATTGTGGCAATGGCAGCCTGGATTCCGGAGAAAGCTGTGATGATGGCAATGATAAAGCAGGTGATGGCTGTTCACCTGTTTGCGTCATTGAACCAGGCTGGCTCTGTGCAGATGGCAAGAATTGTGTACCTACGGTGTGTGGAGACGGCAAAATCGAAGGCAGCGAAAATTGCGAAGATGGAAACAATGTTTCGGGGGATGGCTGCTCCGATAAATGTCAGACTGAATCTGGGTGGGCATGCTCAAGCGGTGGTTGTCATGCTCAGATGTGCGGTGATGGAATTATCGCAGGCGATGAGGAATGCGACGACAAGAATACCAAACCTGGCGATGGCTGTAATCAATATTGCCGCCGGGAATCTGGATTCCATTGCGATACTGCAGGAATGCCCTGCGTTGCAGATCAATGTGGAGATGGCACCGTTACGGGAGACGAAACGTGTGATGAAGGAAGTGCTGGTCCCACCGAAGGTTGCAAAGATTGTCTGGTACAGATGGGATGGAAATGTCCTACGCCGGGATCTGCATGCGAAAAGGCCGACTGTGGCAATGGTGTGCTTGAGGGGGCAGAAACCTGTGAAGAAGACAGTGAGTGTTGCAAGAGCTGTACGATTCAGACACATTGCTTGTGCGATGAAAAAGGACAGAATTGTAAAAAGGGAAAATGCGGCAATAGTATTCTCGAAGCAGGTGAGCAATGCGATGATGGCAACTTGAATGCAGGCGATGGTTGCGATCCTGTATGTAAGAGCGAGTCTGTATTCATCTGTACAAAAGGAGGATGCAAACCTGTTTGCGGTGATGGTATTACTATCTGGGAAGCTGGGGAAGAATGCGATGATGGCAATTTAATATCCGGAGATGGTTGTTCTTCGGAGTGTAAGATCGAAGAGGGATTTGCATGTACCAAGTATTCCAAAGATTATCCCGATAAGATTAAATTGCCGGTTACATACCGGGATTTCAGATCTTATGAGGGAACATCCAGCTGTACAGGTGCGACGGCTGCCACACCAATCGATGGTTGTATTGACGAAAGCCATGTTGCTCTTTATCACGGGAATTTTAAGCAAGGTCACGGCCATCCGGATTTTGAGCGCGTCAATGACAATGAAAAAGATATGGTCAAGACTGAACTGGGTGTGGATGGACTGCCCGTCTTTAATAAATCAGATAGAACAGGGTTGACCAAAGAATCGTTCGATATGTGGTATCGCGATTATCCTGGGATCAATCAAACCTTTAAGGACAATCTCGAACTGACATGTACGGACAAGGCCACAGGTAAGTATGTGTTTGACAGCAACTCATTCTTCCCACTGAGCGACAAGGGATATGGCAATGAAATGCCTGGATATTCCAGTCAGAATTTCCATTTTACGACGCATATCCAAACTTACTTTAAATACCGTGGTAATGATGAGAAGTTGGATTTCAGCGGCGATGATGATGTTTGGGTATTTGTCAACGGCATTCGCGCCATCGATATTGGCGGTTGTCATGGTGTGACATCGGCTTCCTTCGTTTTGAAGGGTGGGGATCCAGATCCTGTCTCCGGAAAAAAACATAATACAGACTTTGATCTATATGAAGATGGCATTTATCCCATCAGCTTCTTCCATGCAGAACGTCATACTGGTGCTTCGAACTTTAAGCTTACACTGACTGGATTCCTCGATATGGGCACAAGTTCATGCGATGCCATTTGTGGCGATGGCCTCGTTCGTGGAGCAGAGGAATGCGACATCAAAGATCATGTCGATGATGAAGATGCCAAAAAAGCCGGATGTGTGAAGTGTAAAATCACGCCCTATTGCGGCAATGGCAAAATTGAAACGGGGGAACAATGCGACGGAGGTGCCGGGTGCACGGCGGACTGCAAATATGAAAATGATCAATGCGGCAATGGTACTGTCGAGCCCCCCGAAACCTGCGACGATGGTGCAAAGAATGGCACGGCAGAATCCAATTGTATGGCCAATTGCCAATTGGCAGGCTGCGGTAATGGCAGTGTCGAAGATGGGGAAGAATGCGATGATGGCAATACCTCAGATGATGACAACTGCTCATCTAAATGCAAAAAACCTTATTGCGGTGACGGCATTGTTCAGGGATGGCTCGGAGAAGTTTGTGATGCCGGTGAAGATAAGAACACCGGAGAATACAATGGCTGTGGGCTCGGATGCTCTTATTTCCCGCCGCGCTGCGGTGATGCCGTTGTTGACACCATGAATGGTGAAGAATGTGATGATGGCGTCAACGATGGTTCCTACAATACATGTTCACCTGAATGTAAACTTGTCGATCGCTGTGGCGATGGTATCATTCAGGAAGAATATGGCGAAACTTGTGATGAAGGCGATCAGAATGGCAAGGGAACATGCGGAAAATATTGCCAGTATGAGGTAAATTAATTCATTGATCATTCAATCGTGGTTTAGGGACTTTCTCTAAGTCACGATTGAGTTTTTTTTCATTGTTTCGAACTTTGAGTTGTGATCCCTTCGCCAAGTTCCGGGCGGGTATGATCAAATCTAAGAATTCTGTGCCTTGGTTAAACTAACCTATTTGAATACCAATATCATCTTCTGTGCCGATTATCCCATCGGCACCCATCGAAGTGATAGTGATCTTATTGCCCTTTTTTTCATATTGAAATGGTTGCCCCCAGGCATCCAGAGGGACTTCGTCTGTATCCAGTAAAGAATGACCATTCGGTGTATTGACGAAATCTTCTAAGCTATTGGGCAGTTTATAGTAATTAACACGGTAATTCATCACTGCTTCTTTTAACTGTTGTAATAAATTTTTAGTTAATTGGTAATTTGCTGAATTTTCTGCAGCAGATATGTGTGCCGAGATGAAAAAAGGCGCAAGAAGATCACATCCATTCAGACAGATGACAGTACAGAATAATAGGAGGAGGCAGGTCTTTTTCATGATAGCTTTCTCTTCATTTCTGATGGTGAAAAAAAATACGCACGCGTATTTGACCCATGGTTCAAATAGCGTGCGTCATGCAGAAGCGTATTCGGCCCAACAGGCCGAATAGCTCTGCTACAAAAAGATTAATTTGGCAATCGTAAAATAAATGATAATCCCCGAGGCATCTAGAATCGTTGTCACAAAGGGAGCGGATGCACTTGCCGGGTCAACATGGAAAAATTTGAGTAAAAATGGCAGCATAGACCCGACGATGGATCCATAGAGTACAAGTACGCCGACACTGATAGAAATGGTGCCGGCAAAAGATGCGTATGAACTGTCGCTCGGTACCATGCCAAGAAAATAGGCTGCCGTGGCGACGATAAAACCCAAAATGGCGAGTGTGGCTCCGAGGCCGCTGCCAACGATGAGCTCGCGCTTAAAGACGCGTAAAACGTCGCGGAGTTTGATTTCATCCAAGGCCATGGCACGCGTGACGAGGGTCGCCGCCTGTGAACCCGTGTTGCCGCCCGATGCCATGATGAGCGGAACAAAAACGCCAAGAATAATGGCAGACTCCATCGCCGATGAATAGAAATCCATGACTTTGGTCGTAATGATGGTGCAGCAAAACAGGACGATGAGCCAGACTACGCGTTTGGAATAGAGTTCCCGGAAGGTCGATTGGAGGTAGTCATTATCGAGGGCTGCCATACCACCCATTTTTTGGATATCTTCGGTCGCTTCTTCCTGAACGACGTCGACGATGTCGTCGATGGTAATGATACCTTTCATGACGTTGTCGGAATCGACGACGGGCAGGGCGAAGAAGTCTTCACGGGCAAACAAAAGAGCGACGGATTCCTGGTCCATGTCTTCATCGACGGTGGTCAGATCGGTTTCCATGATGTCGGATATTTTTTTGCTATCGCCCGATTTGAGCAAATCCTCGAAAGAAACAACCCCCAACAAATGCTGTTGAGAATCGAGTACATAAATATAATAGATGGTCTCGAGTTCTTCGCGCATCTGGCGCCGGACATAGAGAATCGCTTCATCTGCAGTCATTTCCGGGCGGCAGCGCGCAAAGCGCGGACTCATCAGACCGCCGGCCTCGTCCTCTTTGTAGGCCATCAGCGCATCGACTTCTTTGCGAACACTCGGCTGAAGCGTCGATTTTAATTTGTCGCGGAGATCTTCATCATCGATGAGCTGCAAAACGTCGGCTGCATCGTCGGGCGCAAGCTCGCGCATCCAATGCTTTCGGTCGCGATCGGGCATCGCAATAAACATCTCAGCCTGATCTTCGCATGGAATCGAAGAGAAAAAATCTTCGGCATCCTCATGCTCAAGCTGGTTGAACCATTCGACGCGCTCTTCGTCATCGAGCGTTGGCCAGATTTCCCAAAGATCATCAATAGAAATGGTGTGTGGTGTTTCTTCGTGCATAGGCATTTCCTTTATCTGTCATAGAGGCAAAATCATAAAAATTGCGCTCCAGACATAACGGAAATGCAAATTGCCATGGGGTCGATATAGGCATGGTCTTCCTCGTCGAGGAAGACGGTTTTGAGACGCTTCCTCGGATCTATATAATGGATAAGTGGTAACTCAGGGGGTCGTCCATAGGGCGTGGCTCAAAAAAGAAATGAAAGAGGCAAAAAAACACCGCCTCAAAACAAGGCGGTGTTTACGCGGATTTGTTAAAATTTGCAAGCAAACAATTAATCGCTGCACGCGGTTTCATCCTTATTGCAGCTATGCTTGCAATCAACTACTTCGGCGGCATAATAGTGATTGCCAACGGCACCTTGGACACAAACGTATGTCACGGTGTAATGCTGATCATAACCATCTTCATTCTCAAATTCACATCGGGTATAGCTGTCTCCCGGAGTGTCGCAGTTTTCCTTTTTGGAATAACACAAGGCTGCATCCTTTCCGTCTGAATAGTTTTCGACGATGTCGCATTTGTAGCCTTTGCCCCACGCATTGGCACAATCAACTTTTGTGACTTTGCCATCCTCACAAGTCAGAGCCGTCGCATCGCCATAGCATGATTCCGAAAATGAAGCGGGATCACATGTGTCTTTTTCCGCAGGCGTCTTGCATTTTTTTTCTTTCAGTTCTGCATTGCAGATTGCACCGGATTTGCATTCCTCGGTGACAACTTGGCCATCTTTGCAATAGGTGTGGTGCTTGGGATCGGGGCATGTCTGAGTATAGCTCGAAGCATCACATTCACCGCTGGGGGGCGTCGAAACAGCCTCACAAGTCGCCGTCGATTCGTTGCATTCTGTGTTTTTCGGGCACGGCTCATCCGTGAGTTTGCCGCTTTGGCATATTTTACGGGCATTTTTGCCGTTGCATACCGGTGCCGTGTTTTCGTCGCATTCGCTGACAGGTGCTTCACCAACGGGCTCGCACGTCGCCGTCGATTCGTTGCATTCGGTCTTTTCTGGGCATGACTCATCCGTAAGTTTGCCGCTTTGACATATTTTACGGGCATTTTTTCCGTTGCATACTGGTGCCGTGTTTTCGTCGCATTCGTTGGCAGGTGCTTCACCAACGGGGTCACAAGTTGCCGTCGCTTCGTTGCATTCAGTCTTTTCCGGGCATGGATCATCGATCAATGCTCCGTTCTTACAGATTTTTCGAGCATTTTTTCCATTGCAGACCGGGACGGTATTCTCATCGCACTGGCTTGGTTGCACTGGTTCGCATGTGTTTGTGGCAGGATTGCACGTTAGGCCGACTTCACAGTCAATATTGGTAATGACGCCCACACGGCATACGGTATAGCCCGTTAATGCTTCATTGCAGACTGTAATATAGCTGTTGTCACACTCAATTTGGTTTTGGTTTTCATTTGAGTCAGAATCACTGCATCCGGCTAGCAAACAAAGACAACACATGAACAGTGGTAACCGATTTTTCATGATCTATTCCTTAAAAATGAGACAAGAAAAGGCGTCTGTCTAACAGACGGCTATTTCTTTAGCATATTGTATGACCATTTTAAAGTTGGGATATGTTTTGGACGCGCCTATGCTTGCGCATACGGCTTGCGGCAGCTGGCTATTGGCTGCGCCAATACGCCGCTGCAAATGAAGATACGTTTGACATAGATGATGCAAAATGCAATATTCTTTAATGTCTGTTTGCTTTTGAGGAGGTTGTATGAAACAATTTATTTATTCATTCTCTTTATTTTGCATACTTGTGTTTATATCACATTCAGCTTTCGCTGAGGATTCTCATACGTCAGGATTTGTAGTTTCTGCTGGTTTCGGCGGAACTCTGGCCTATACAAATTATGATACTACTTTTGGAGCCTGCAAAAGCGATATACTCGAAACATCACAATACCATGGTGAGGACGGTTGGTATGGTGGTCTGTCGAGTATATTTTCTATTGGATATCGATGGAAATACGGCGGCGTTTATCTCGAAGAAACATTAGGTGAAGTGAGGCTGTTTAAAAAAGAATATCGTCCTGCATTTAACGAGTATTATGACGGCCTTCGATATATCACCTCTCTCGTCGGCAAATTTACGATCCCTGTAAAAAATAAGTTTAATATTCTGGCCATCATCGGAATGGGATTTGGGTATGCAGGTGTGGCTTTTGGCAACGTTTATGAAGAGAAAAATCCTTTTCATTTTCAGCTGCCAATGCAATTCGGTACAGGCTTTGAGTATATATTGAGTAATCGTGTCGTTCTGGAAACTCGCCTTAGACTGATGACTAATATGTTTTGGGATTATTTTGTCGAACTGCATTTCGGCATGGCATATGTGTTTTAAGCTGGCGGTGTTTCCGGCCAGTCGTGCTTGGGGTACCGCCCTCTGAGTTGTTTTCTGACATCGGAATAAGTCGATTTCCAAAAGTTTTCCAAATCCTGTGTCACCTGGGCTGGGCGTCCATTCGGGGCACATAGATGAATAATGACCGGAATCTTGTCACCACCTACTCTCGGTAAATGATGTGTTCCGAATGCTTTTTGAATTTTGACGCGAATGATGGGCGGTTCCGAAGTATAATCGACATCCGTTTCGAAGCCGTTCTCAAGGCGAATGCGTTTGGGGGCAAGTCTGTTCAAAGCATTTTGTACAGAATAATCCAGAGCATTGCAGGCATACGGTGTCAGATCTATTTCATATATTTCTGCAAATGAATTGGCATGTTCACAAAGTTTTGGCAACAGCGAACATCCCCAGGCTTCATCAAAATCGGGAATGGTCAGCGATGGATCTATTTTTTTTATGAAATGAAGTCGTGCAGAAAACTGTACCCATGACTCTGATTTAAAATTAAATACATTGCCGGGTGATTTGCGGGCTGCCTGGATTAATGTATTTTTATAGATTTCATGATATTTGTCGTCATGAAGGAATGTTTCACGCAATGTAAATATATCAAAATAAACCGACTGAGCGACGACGACGCGATCCTTGTCTGCCTCATATCTCGCAACAATGCCTTCGTGCCATGGGATCCAGGTCGGATCGATTTCGAAAGCTTTGTGAACAATATTGGCGGCACGTTCAACCCCCTTGACGAGATCGAGATCGATACAAATAAAGAATTTAGCATCCTTTAAAGTTTGTGCTTCTTTTACGACAACCCCGCGGTTGCCGGACATTAACGCATAGATGGGTTGTATGAGTCTTCTTGGATCGGACTCGGAGAATTTTTCGCCCTTTTGAGGCCGCGGCTGCGCTAAACGATCGGGATATGCTGATAATAGTGCACGTCCCAGAGCTTCTTTTGGGGAGGCTGCATGAGATTGACATGCACTTTTAATGTCCTTTGCTGCATCGATAATATCATCCGATTCTCTTCGGATTTGCGCATATTCTGGCGCATGGATACGTTTTTTTAGTTTGATAAAATCTTCATACAAATCAGGACTTGGCCATTGATCTCTCTTTGCTTTTCGATAGGGGGCTTCGGAAATCAATGCTGCTAAAAGCGCAGCATCTTTAAGACAAGACCATTCACATGCAGCAATGAGCCATCGTGCCAGTCGTGGTTCGACGGGAAGTGAGGCCATCTGCTGACCGATTGGGGTAAGTTCTCCATTCTCAATGGCACCCAATTGTTCCAGTAATTCATGGGCATTGGTGATGCGTTTGGGATTGGGAGCTGTCAAAAAGGGGAGTGCTTGTGCTTTTTCGAGATTCCATGCGGCAATTTGCAAACATGCCTGGCTAAGGTCGAGCCGCTCAATTTCGGGTTCGCTCTGTCCTTCAAGTTGATTCTGAATAACGTCGTTCCATAGGCGAATACACAACCCCGGGCCAAGTCTTGCCGCACGTCCTGCTCGCTGGTCTGCCGATGCCCGGCTGATCCGCTGTGTCTCCAGGCGTGCTAGTCCAGAAATAGAATCAAAAAACTTTCTTTTGGCAAACCCCAAGTCCACAACGGAATGTACGCCGGGAACTGTCAGCGAACTCTCGGCCACATTCGTCGAAAAGATAAGGCGTCGTTTTATACCACTTGGGGTCAGGATGGCTCGTTGATCCTTCAACTGCATGGAGGCATGACAAGGAAGATATTCATACGACTCGCCCCATCGGTTCTTTGCACCATCTATGGCCGAATGAATATCCCCCATGCCTGGTAAAAATATGAGGATATCACCATCACATTGGTTCAGTGCTTTTTGAATGGCATCTAACAGATAGGGCTGATATTCCTGTGCATGGGAACTGCATGGCCTGTCAATATATTGAATTTCAAGCGGGTAGAGTGGTGCTTCTATATCAAAAACTTCACATGGACTGAGGTACGCTTGGATTTGTGTATATTCAAGTGTAGCACTCATGACAATGATGCGAAGATCATCTCTCATCTCTTTTTGGAGATACCGAACCATGGCCATCGAAACATCGGCATCCATCGAACGTTCGTGAAATTCATCAAATATGATACATGATATGTTCTCGAGAAATGGATCTGCACATAGATATTGTAATAGCATTCCTGTCGTAACAAAGCAGAGCTTAGTTTGTGAAGAACACTTTTTATCGAGTCTGACATGATACCCGATGAGTTCACCTAATTTTTCGCCTTTTTCCTGAGCTATGCGATTGGCAGCAGAAATACATGCAAGACGTCGAGGTTCTACACAGAGTACTCTTTTTTCACTTTGTTCAGCTATGGCTGGTGGAATACGTGTTGTTTTACCTGACCCAGGGGTCGCTGTAATCACAAGATTCGCACTCTTTGATGAAAGAATGGCTGGAATATGGGAATCTATCGGAAGTGGTTCAAACATATAAAATATGTCATTGCAATGGCAATGCCTTAAAGATCTTAGTGCTTAGAAATTGTCGTTCCAAATAGTCATTATCGATTACTTCAAATCGGGAATATCAAAACCAGGATCTATCGTTTGGGGACGCTCAGCTATGCCATCATCTTGGTTTGACTGGAGAGCTGCTTCTGATGGCGTGTCCGCAGGAGTATGCGTCTCCGTTGGAACAATCACTGCCTCTGGCAAATGCTCACTCTTTGTATTATCTTTGTCACTCTCTTTGTCCTCATCACTTTTTGTAGGAGGCTCTATTTCTTTTTGATAATCATTACTGCGATAATATCGAACAAGCAAAAGAACCGCAAAGAGAGATTCAAAACCAAAAGCAACCCATGCTAGAAATAGCAAAATCCCCCAATGACGTCCCACGATAGGGTGTTCCTCATATAGCATTGCAAGTTCTGATATTTCGGTCTGATCACGGTGTGCATAAAATTTTTCACGTGAAAGACCGTAATTCGCAAGCTTATGAATATATTCCGGAAGATCACCGTTAAAATCCGGAATCGGCTTTGTAAATATTTCAAAAGCCAACCCACGTTTGAATTGTTTTTTTTCCCTTTCTGTCAAACCCGTTTTTTCGGCAAGTTTCAGGCTCTCTTGGTCATTGGATTCCAATATGGCATGTTGAGTCTGAACGGCCATCGCCTGTTCAATGAGTTCAGGATATTGTCTGGTCTGATAACAACCGTACATAAACCAAACAGTAAAAAACATCACAATGACAACGGGAGTCATCAGACAAATGGTTTGTGTGCGTTTTCCATGTATTTTTTTTATGGCCATTTGTATGCTTTCAATACATCCGCATTCCGGATCCTCCAGCATAATAAAAGAAGAAAAAACAGCTCCGGAAATATAATAAAAATAAACAACAATGAAGGATATAAGAACAATAATGCTAATAATATATCCTGCCGTTTGATGAAATAAAGGCTCTAAAAATCTTGCAAAACTATAGATCTCAGAATGGTTGCCAAGACCAACAAAAATGATCATCATCGGAATGGCAGGACCAACAAATAACGCAAGTGAAGATCGGATCGCATTGTTGGGATGTATAAAACCTTGAATACCACGCTGAATCACAACTAAATTGTCATCTTCGTTTTCCGTATTGAGGACTGCTCCTATAAAATTGTAAATAATGAAACTGGATAAAACAGATAAAATGAGAAGTGCAACTAACCATACCAATGAGCCGAATCGGCCTTCTATAAAGTAGGCATATAAGTCAGCATAAAAAGCCCATGAAAACACCAGGATGACAAACAATGTCATCAAGACATGCCATATCCCCATCCATAAAAGGAGTGGTTTCCACTCCTTTTTTAAGCTTAAAAATGTGTCTTGATAGATTTGAACGAATTGGCTGATATTGATCATGGTTAAAATGAAAGCCAGAAAGCAGCTTTTCCTTGGGTACCCTGAGAACCGAATGAGGATTCACCCGATGGAGAATCTCCGCCTTCTCCGGCAGCACCAGCACATTTTTGAGGATCATTTTCAAGATATGTGAATGAATTGCTGGATTCGAGATTTGAGCCAATTCCGACACCGGCAATACCAACAGAAATACCGCCACAGCCGCCGCCGCCGCCGCCGCCG
>DGWW01000246.1:0-2831 GCA_002395385.1 Myxococcales bacterium UBA4248 | reverse complement strand
CGCCGCCGCCGCCGCCGCCACCACCACCACCGGCTCCGGCACACCATGCAGGTGAGATAGATCGCCCCCCAATGCCACCTTTTCCACCTTTCCCGCCGGCACCACCGGCACCGCCTGTGCCACCTGTGCCACCGACCCCAAGAGTAATTTGGTTCGCATAAATGTTGGCTTCTGTTTTTACCGAAGCAATCCAGATGCCGAATGATCCGCCGCCAGCACCACCGCCGGCACCGGCTTGACCACCACAGCCGCCGGCACCGCCGCCGCCGCCGCTGCCACCAATATCTCCAAGCAAATTCCCGTATGTACAGGTATCATCATTGGTATTGATTGAACTTCCACCGGCACCGCCGCCACCGCCGCCTAATGCAGCACTGCCATTGCTTCCGGCACGGCCTGAGTTGCCGGTCCAGACGCCGTTGGTAACGGTGCCTTGAGATGAAGAACAGCCTTGACCGCCGCTGCCAATCGAACCATTATCGCCATTCTTGCCATCCGATCCGTTGGCATAACCTCCGGATGTACAGTCATATTTGCAATAGGCATAATGCTCTTCATGCGCATGCGTGTACGAATTGTTTGAACCGCCCGCACCGTCGCGGCTCGTGTCTATATAATCCTGTGTCACGCTTCCACCCTGGGCGGTTGCTCCGGGGCGGCCATTTGCCGACTGACAATACGAATTCTTTCCGCCTGCACCACCCTGTGTCGTTTGACCTTCACATGTCTTGTTGGTACATTCACGGCTGTCTGTGCCATTGTTGCCATCATTGCCGGTTTGACCTGAATCGCCCTCTTTACCACGGCCACCATCACCGGCACGGCCTGCAATAATAGTATTGTTGACAATATAAATGTTAGATGACGCACTGGCGAGATAGATTGCATAGGTATTACGACCCTGGCCTCCAACAGAAGCCATGCTTTCAGAAGCATCATAACCATTAATGGTAAATCCACTCACGATGGTTTTTCGGCTCAAAGAAGGTATATAGATTGTGCCCGGTTGTGAATCATCCTTTGGGGGTGGGGCTGAGATTAATGTTGGATTCAGTATAATATTGCGGGATTTAAAATCTGCACTGTACCCACCATACATTCGTACACCCGATTTCATCTTGACTTGCTCAAGATAAGTGCCTGCAGCCACCAATATGGCTGTATGCTTTTGGGAATTGAACGCATTCATCGCTTCTGAAATCGTGCGATAGGGATGCTCCATCGTACCAAGAGAAACATCCGATTGTGCACTTACAAACAGCGAGGAAGAAACCTGTCCATCGACACCATCACAGTCCCTGTCAATATAAGCGCTGCTTTCTGTTGGCCATGAACCAAACATATCGGGTTCGTCCATACCACCATAGATTGCCTCACCACATTCACACCCATCGGCCGTGATACCATTCACATCGTGATACTGTACCTCAAGTTTGCATACACCGCTGACGCAGGTATGACCAGAACTGATTTTGGAACAGTCACTGTCCTGGCTACAGGATGTTGAGGGCAATTCGCCGGTTTCTGCTACACAATAGAAAACCTGACGATCACATTTCATGCCAGAACCGCAGGATTGATCATCTGTACAGCGTTTGCCAAAATTCTCTTTTTCGAGCTTGCACCCTGTAAATTGACAGGAATAAGTGTTGTTATCAAGCAAACATGCACCTTCTGCATGCAGTTCCTTGGCTTTCCAACGGCTTGGACAATCCTCGTTGCATTTGCCGCAATGCTCCTCTGCATTGTAACGGCCCAACTCATCCACAAAATCTTCATCAATTTGGCCGTCACAGTTGTTGTCCTGACCGTCACACACTTCAACCGTCAAATCCTGAGCACTGCATGTACTCCAGGCATAGACATCCTCCTCAATCTTTTCACATGTCTGTCTTCCCTGGCACATGTCTGTCCCTGAACTCGCCGTGCAGTTGCGTACCATGTTGAGTTTGGATTCATCACAACTGCAGCTTTCTCCCTTTGGAATACAGAGCTTTTCTCCTTCACTGACCTGACAAATGTAGCCATTCGGACAACAACTCTGTACACCCACCATGCCTGAACAACCTGCATAAGGTGAATTCTCGCTGCAGCTCTGAAGACAATGGGTTCCAAAATCACCGCTCAACTCCCGACAGCGGTCGGTATAAACATGGCAGTCACTGTCTGTGCCACATGCCTGACAGGCAGGGCTTTCCAACTTAATGCAAGATACAGGATTCTCATGAGGATAGGGATAATAGCCGGGGTTACAAAGCTTAGGAACACATACCGCAACACCATCATGAACTTCGCATGCCGCTGCATTGCTCAAAACCTCGCCATTTTCATCGGTTCTCAAATCCGATAAAAGCGATTTACACGAACTTCCACATGAACCACAATTGTCAATATCAATATAAATTCCGTCTGCATTGACAAATGCTTCGTCTATCATTCCATTGCAGTTATCGTCGACACCATTGCAGATTTCACGCTCAGGATCACCCGCATCACAGTGCCATGAATAGAGAGTGCCTGCTTCATTGCCCGAACATTGCCATCGGCCTACACATCCGCCTAAATAACAAATGGGATATAACTCGCCTTCTTCACCAAGTTCGCTGTATTCCAACCCCGGGTCAAAACCGTCTATGAGGCCATCGCAGTCGTCATCAATGCCATTGCAGATTTCTGCTGCTGGTGTCTGTGCATCACAATCACTCCACACATACTCGCCATTCACCTGCGAACAATAGGACCAACCCGCACAAACACCAAATTCATTGCTATTCGTACATGCGCGTCCCATCCCCTCTTTGCCTGCGCCACATTCACACGTATTGTCAAGC
>DGWW01000340.1 GCA_002395385.1 Myxococcales bacterium UBA4248 | reverse complement strand
TCAATACAAATACCGTAGAGAGATAGGGGGAGGGGCCAGGGCTGAGCAGTTACTTCTATTGACGTGAACAGATATAGCCTGTGCTCCCCGCTGTTTTTGCAGCATAACTCACGCGCTGATATGAGCTGCCGCCTGCCCCCGTATCAACCTGGCAACCGCCAAAATTGCTCGAATCGAAATTATTGGAGCCAATCAGGTACACAATATCATCCTTATATCCTACAACGAGCTCCGTATGACCGCCGCCGGAGCTCACCCAGATATCACCGGCTTTTGCCGACGAAAAACTGACTTTGCGCCAACCTCCCTTATTGGCATCACAATGATAGCCAATGTCATCCACGGCGATGTAATGCTGTGACATAAGTCCTACAGTATTGAGACATGCCGTCACGAAATTGGCGCAATTGTCATTATAGCCATGATTATAATAATGATAGTCCGCCCACAAATCCGTAAAATTCTCAATAATGGGTTCATGGGTCAAATGATCCCAGGTACAGAGCCTGGTCGAATAATCGTAAAGGAACTGCTCTGCATAGTCGATAGCCTTGCGCCCTTCGCATTTATCACAGGCATCCATCAGATACGATCCTGAACTCCAGCCATCCTGCCCATTAAAATTATGGCGATACCAGCCATTCTTTTCTTCGAGAACTGTGATGTACTGATATTCGTGCAATTCACCGATATCTTGATTCTCTGTACCAGGCCCCGTGCGCACCATGAGGGTATCACCATCGAGCCCCACGACGATCATGCGGTGGCTTTCATAAGGTACTTTGCAAGATCCGTTTTCACAGACCTCGCCCCCATTACAGACATTTCCGCACGCACCACAGTTGCTGACGTCGTTTCCTTTCGAATTGACCTCGCATCCATTGGCCAGATTACCATCTGTATCGCAATACCCCTCTGCACAGCTGTCACAGCTGCTCAAATGCAAATCGGCGAGTTTCAGACAGGAACCGTTGCAAAAAGATTCCCACTCTCCACATTCGGATTCACAGCTCCCTGACTTGCATTTCGTGCCCTCCTGACAGACCTTGCCACAGGCACCGCAGTTATTATTGTCATCCCCCTTGACATAGATATCGCATCCATCCGCCGGATTCTGATTGCTGTCACAATAATCTTCTGCACAGGTATTGCAGTCCGCAAGATGAAGCGCAGCCAGGTCGAGACACTCACCATTGCAGAAAGTTCCATCGGAACAAATCGGCAGACACACATGTTCGATGCAATTTTCATCTTCTTTGCATGCAGGATCACAGCCATCCGAATCTGTAGCTCCCGATGACCCGGCACCCGGTTTATCCGCATTCTCCAAAGAATCCGTCTTTTCATCATTGTCTGGCGTCTCTTGACTACCATCCTGAGACTTGTCCGTTTGCTCAGACGTTTGGGCATCTTCATTTTCATCTTTAGAAGTCGGCGAGGAATCCCAGTCTCCCGAACTGGGGAAGATCACTGCTCCCTCATCGGAACATCCCATCAATCCAAAACATCCGATTAACATACTAAAGAAAACAGAGCGTTTCATAGTTCATCCCCTCCAGTCAGACAAACGCCAAACGAAACCTTCATCAGTATAGTATTTTAATGTGAAAAATCTATTCTCACGACATCATTTTT
The DNA here is from genome assembly GCA_002395385.1 of Myxococcales bacterium UBA4248. Classification (GTDB taxonomy): domain Bacteria; phylum Myxococcota_A; class Bradymonadia; order UBA4248; family UBA4248; genus UBA4248. The sequence goes on along the minus strand of DGWW01000340.1, from coordinate 7,508 downwards.
GTTAGCTTGAATCCCATCCAGCATTCTTCATGATGCATTTATTTTGAGGCGTATTGCCGCAGGCAATAGCCGAAAAAAAAGGCCGTATCACGCAGTGAAAGGCCTTTCCCAAAAACAATATTACGTTTTCTTTTCCTCAATGGCTTTCGGCTTTGAGTAGAAGAATCCGCGAACACCCACTAATAAAATAATGACAGACAATGCAGCAATCAGCCCTCCCCAGAACCAATAGGGCAAAAAGAGATTATTGGCGATTTGACCGACATCCGAAGGCATGACACCGCCGGAAGTATGCGCCACATCTGTAAACAAGTAATCGCCGCGCGAAAAAACTGCTGTCAGCAGCGTGATGGCCAGTACCAGCATCGAATACTGCGGTACATCATTTGACTTCGGAAATTTTGCCAGGGCAAAAGCTGTCACCCCGCAGGCTATCACAAAAATGATTCCAAAGAGATTGCGCACCACCAAAGCGAGTGAGGCGACACAAATCACCATAAAACAATAGAGCCCGATGCGGGAAGCTTTGCCGTTTCGGCCAAGCAACAGACAGATGGCTGCCATAATGGCTGGTGCAATCAACCCACCAAACGCCACGAGCGCACGCGAAAGACGCGATGCACCTACAGGAAGTGCACTGGTCGCCACCCCCGATCCATCCAGCCACATTTCAAATTTGACAAACTCCCCGCCAAGGATCGCAGCCATAATGCCATGTCCCATCTCATGAATAAAAGTATACACGAGCATGAACGGATAGAGCACATACATGCCGTAAGGAACAAAATACAGGCCAATGACCGCAACGGAAATCAGCAAACAGGCAATCATCCCTTTTTTGCGGCTGGCAGGGATGGATGAGTCCGTCGAATTTTTCTTTACAGGCTGAGTATCCATAATTATTTAGGTTCTCCTTTAATTTTTCTCCACAAATTTCTCCGAACATCATTATATTATGATCGCCGGAATGCATGTACCCGGCTGGTACAATGTATCACATTTTTTTGCCAGACATCGACAGGATTGTAATCATGTTGGAATCACTTAAAAATTTACCGCTCTCTCTGGATCAGATTCCCGCTGCTGCACAAAAACCGCTCAACCCAGAAGCCCCCAAACCTATCAAAATGATGGCAGCCAAAGGTGCGCTCCCCATTACGCCGGACGCCCTGCTGCTCGTGTGGTATCAGCTTTCGTTCGATCCTGATCCCGACATTGCTGCTGCAATCAAGGAAACCATCAATAATTTTGATCCCGATCTGATTGTTGAACTAGCTGCCAAAGATTTCCCGGAATCCGTTCTGGACTGGCTTTCCAAGACATCGAACGACCCGCGAGTCTATGAAAAAATTGCGCTCAACAACAAAACCCACGATGCCACGCTCATGGATCTCGCCGCTGTCGCCCCTAGGGAAATTGTCGAAATCATCTCGAACAATCACGTCCGGGTCCTCAGATCACCTGAAATTATCGAAAAAATATATGCCAATCCTGCCTCCCGTATGGCGACCATCGACAAATTACTCGCCCTTGCTAAGGAGCACAATGTCGAAATTCCAGGCCTCAAAGTGGTACAGGAAGCCCACAATGAACCTGTTAAAAATGACGTTCCTGGACTCTCGGACGAAGAATTCGAAGCTGTTATGACCGAATCCGTTCAGGCCGCAGCCTGTGAGAAACAGGAAGGACTCGAAAATCTGCGCGTACAATCCCTCGAAGAACAGGAAGCATCCGAAAGTACTGAACAAAAACAACACCGTCAAACGAGAAGCCAGATTATCGAACGCATGAATGCACCTCAGCGCATGCGGCTGGCCTTGCTTGGAACCCGGGAAGATCGCAATATTCTCATTCGCGATTCGCGCCGCGTCGTCTATATGAGCGTCATTCAAAGCCCCAAAATGTCGCTCGGTGAAGTCACGAGCATTGCAACCTCTAAAAGCATGCCCGATGAAGTCGTTGGATACATCGCCAGCCGTCGGGACTGGGTGCGCTACTATCCCATTGTCGTTGCACTCGTCAATAATCCCAAGTGCCCGCTCGCAGATTCCGTCGGATTCCTTAAACAACTGCGCCCCAATGATCTCAAGGCACTTCAAAAAAGCAAAAGCGTCCCGGCACAACTCACCCGTCAGGCACAAATGCTCTTCCGTCAAAAATCGATAAAAGGATAAGTTCCATGCAAACCATATCACCCATTACAGAACAACTGATTGACCTGGCACTCACAGAAGATTTATGCGCCGGTGATTTCACAACGGATGCCATTTTTAATGATAAAAATGTCTCCCACGGAAAGCTCATTGCAAAATCCGATTTGGTCCTGTGCGGACAGCATATCTTTACTTATATCATCGAAAAAATCGAATCGCGTGCACTCGGCATTTTTCAGCCGGTGACGATTTCTTTTTCCTTTGAAGACGGCGCAAACGTCAAAAAAGGTGAGGTTATTGCCGAATTCTCTGGTTCTACACAAATTTTGCTCAAGGCCGAACGGACTGCACTCAACTTCCTGCAGCACATGTCCGGTGTAGCCACACAAACCCGTGCCCTGGCAGATCTCCTGCCAGGCGTGCGCATTGTCAATACCCGCAAGGCTTTGCCAGGCATGCGTGAACTGCAGCATTACGCCGTTCACTGCGGAGGCGGATACAGTCATCGGTTCAATCTGGGCGGCGGAACCATGATCAAGGACAACCACATTGCTGCCGCAGGCTCCATTGAAAAAGCCATTCAAAAAGTCCGGGATTATGCTCCGCACACATTGCGCATCGAAATCGAAGTCGAAACACTCGACGCCGTACGCGAGGCACTCGCTGCCAAAGCTGATATCATCATGCTCGATAACATGGCACCCGATTTAATGCGTGAAGCATGCAAAATCATCGGAGACAAGGCCATCATCGAAATCTCCGGCAATGTGACAGTCGATAAAGCCGCACAAATCCGGGGAATTCCTGCCTACTGTGCTTCATGCGGAGCACTCACGCACTCCGTCAAAGCCGCGGATATCTCCATGCGATTGGATTAAATCTCAAACATAATCACCGGTTTGTATGATGACGCATCCAAACAAAACCTAAGCAGAGCTGGGGCTGAGCCCACAAAAACTTTGCCAACACCATGGGGCTGAGCCCCAACAATACCTCATCCGGAGGAATGACTTTGAAGAAAAAGAGTTTGATATATTGGGGCATTTCGGTTGCACTCATCGCCTCAGGCATTGCGATGTCCATCGTCCAGCGTGACGGACACTACGAATTTGATTGGCGTGGCTCTGAACTCATGGCACAGCCCAAAATGGATGAATACCACAATATTGCTTCATTGCAGGTATTCAACCGCGTTCTTCTGCAGCTGCAGCAGAATTACGTCGATCCCACACGGCTAGATCCTCATCTGATGATCGCCTCCACGCTCGATAATTTACAAAAAAATATGCCCGAACTCCTGCTCGTCTTTGACAAAAAAGTCAAAGAAAAGCCAACCAAGGTCACGGTCAATCTACAGGGCCAGTCCAAAACTTTTTCTCTCGAAAATATCACCAATCTCTGGGAAATGAGCCTGCGCCTGCGAAGCATTGTCGCATTCATCCAGGACTATCTGCCAAAAGATGCCAAACCCAGGGAACTCGAATACGAAGCCATCAATGGTATGCTCAGTGCCCTCGACCCACACAGTCTCATCCTCTCTCCGGAATCCTATCGAAGCATGGCAGAGGGTAACCGTGGGAAATTTGGCGGTCTTGGCATCGTCGTGAGAATGATCGACGGCGTCCTCATCGTGGTCGAGCCCATTACCGGTGATGTGCCCGCAAAACGCGCCGGCATCCAAGAAGGCGATCAAATACTCGCCATCGATGGAACACCCACGCTCAATATGAATATTTCTGAGGCCGTCGAACTCCTAAAAGGAGAACCAGATACGACGGTTCATCTGACTGTCATGCGTCAGGGATGGAAATCCTCAAAAATTATCGACGTCGTAAGAGCCGAAATCTCTATCCCAAGCCTCGAATCTGACGTACTCGGTGACAAAATCGGTTATATCAAACTCAAGAGTTTTCAGGGAAATTCACAAAAAGATTTAGCTCAGGCGCTCGAAAAGATGAACAACGATATGGGTTCTATCGAAGGACTCATCCTCGATTTGAGAGGCAATCCCGGGGGACTGCTCGATCAGGCAGTCCTGGTGGCCGATAATTTCCTTGATGAAGGCGCTATCGTCACTACTGTCGGGGTAAACGATATGATGCAAAAAACGCGAAATGCCTCCAAGGGGACGACACAACCCAACTACCCTATCATCGTTCTGCTCGACTATTCCTCTGCATCCGCTTCTGAAATTGTTGCAGGCGCACTCAAAAATAATGACCGTGCACTGATTGTCGGCGATACCAGCTTTGGCAAAGGCAGTGTTCAGGTACTTTACGAATTGCCCGATAAATCTGCATTAAAGCTGACTATCGGCCAATACCTTACCCCAGGAAACCAATCCATTCAATCCGTAGGAATCGTCCCTGATATTCGACTCGTTCCAATGCGTGCATTGCAGGATGATATCGATCTTTACCCCAAACCCTGGGTACGGCGCGAAGAAAGCCTCGGAGGACACCTCGATAGCCAGCACGTTCAGCGTGACCTCAAACCCGCATATAATTTAAGATATTTATCCAAAAAATTGGCTCTCAACGAAGATGAACTCGACGATAATGATTCGATCATTACACTCGAAGATATCGACAAAATTATAAAATCAAAAACCAAAATTAACAAACCTATCGACGATCCGCAGGTTCGTCTCGCAAAAGAAATACTCTTAAAAAATGGCAAAATTTATAAACGACAGGAGATGATTCAAAAATTCCTGAGCGATGCGGACGAACTTCAAAAAATAGAAGACCAGGCACTCGTAGATGCCATGAAAAAACTCGATATCGACTGGTCTGAATGTACAAATAATTCACCCAAAGTATCCCTTTCTATCATAACAGATAAAGATAAAATCACTGCCGGTGACGAATTTGTCATTCATATTAAAGCCAAAAATGAAGGCGATGAACCCGTCTGCAGACTTGCCGCACGAAGCGAATCCAGCTTCGCACGGGCCAATGACAAAGAAGTCATCTTCGGAAAACTCGATCCAGGACAGGAAATTACACGCGATTTAAAGGTAAAAACAAATCGTGCACAAAGTTCCCGCGTCGATAACTTCGATCTAAAATTATATCTGGACGATGGCACACCTATCCCTGAACATGAAATTGCATCTGCTCAAGCCGATCTCGAAACAGTGGCACAACCCCAGCCAGCATTCAAAATTCATTATGCAGTACTCGACAAAGATGGCGACTCGCAACGAACAGGAAACAGCCTGCTCGATGATAATGAAGAAATCACCATGCGCATCTGGGTCAGCAACGATGGGCCGGGAACTGCCGAAAAACCTTTGGTTTATCTCAAAAATAAATCACCAGACATTAAACTGCTGGACGCCAGAGCCGAAACAGAAGCCATTGCAACAGGACAACGCATTTCGCGCGATTTCAAGTTTAAAACGATGAATATCAGCGCTGCCGATATACCACTCGAACTTCACGTTTATGATAAACGATCTACTCAGGTCCTGGTCGAAAATATTGCCTTTAAAACATCGAAATCCGACGAAGCATTAAAATCTTCTCTAAAATCTGCACAAGGAACGATGCGCATCAAACAGACGGTTCCTCTCTATGTCTCTCCGCTCACAAATGCCAATCACCTGACCGACTTGCCGGAAAATACGATTGTCAATACCGATGCGATATATGGTGATTTTACACATATTATTGCAGGTGAACTGACCGGATGGATAGCTTCTGCTTCTCTCGAATCTGCTGAGGGCAATCATATATCTGAAATTGAACCCAAAACAATTGCAACCATTCCGCGCATTTCAATGTCCGAAATGAAACATGTTACGGATTCGGATAAAATTACCATCGAGGCAGACGTCACTTCATTTGCACCACTCACCGATTATTATATTTATACAGTCGTAATTCTCGATCATACTTACGTCTATGAAAAAGTCGCTTATGGTACACTCAGCAATGAGATGCAGCACATACGCGCAGAAGTACCGCTTAACCCGGGGCTGAATTCTATAAAACTGTATGTACGCGATTCTAACAAAAGCGAATCGAGAGAAACTGCAATGGTATTCCGAAAAACCTCAACCAACTGATACTTTATAAATATTCATTATCAATTATCAATTATTCACTATTCACTATTCATTATTCACTATTGTCAGGGGGCCAAGCCCCCTGCGGCGCTATCGCTGCGCGATACGCGCCTACCCCCGATGCGGGGCATTTGCCCCGCAACGCCCCATGTATCCCCAACGATCTGCACACATTAATTAATTTCAACTGGTGCACACGTCGATACACCTGCACCAACCACATTGTACGGCGTTCCTTCCATAATAGTATCTACCTTGTGGTTGACAATATCATATCGATAAATATTGTTGCTCCCCCCTATTGTTTCAAACATAAAGAAATATCCCCCCCAATGGGCAAATGCCCATGCACTGACAGAAGCCCCGGCACCAGGGAGTTCATAGCTCTGAACAACTTTTCCAGTCGATTTATCAATCTCATTGATATATTGTCGTTTGCTCCCCGGTGAAAATGAAAATAGCTTGGCGAGTCCTGTCCCTGTCAGCTCAGGAGAATGATCGAAATAATCAGGATAAGAAGCAAGATCCTTATAATCCAAAGTCGTCGAATCGATCACACCAAAACGTCGTGCAGAAGAATTGGCCGTATACAACGTCTCGGTCGAACCACCAACTTGATCGAGGCTGAATGCCATCCCACCACCAGCCCATGGCGTGGGAGAGTAGTCTCTTACCTTCGTACAAACCTGAGTTTCAATGTTGATTTTATAAATCGTATTATCGTGGAACAAAACCCAGGCATTGGCTTCGCGATCCACGGCCATAGAACGTGGAGAAGCGCCTACCCCAGGACAGCTCAGATGAAAAAGCTTTGTCAGGGAATTACCCGATTTTTCCCCCGGATCAAATCTGATCAAATTGTAGGATGTGTCGACGAGATAAATGAACTGCGTCCCCACCGGGCAACCCCATACTTCACATTCACCATTGTTGCATGGCTCAGATACACAGGATTTGACAAAGCTTGCTGTACTTCCATCTTTACTGCACGAATAAACATCATTGCCGCCATCTTTGCAAAATGTTGTCTCCGGCTCGCACATGCTGCAACCATAACCATCAATACATATATTTTTTTCTACATTATCTGCACATTTTTCTATCACGATATAACGGTTATTCTGGCATTCTGCATAATTCGTAAAATCACAATAGCGTTCCCCCTCTGTACACGGCAGTCCTTCTAATCCAGAGGCGATTCCACCCACGACATCGTAAGGCAGATCCGTTTTATCCTCGCCATTCTGGCCGTTATCGCCGCCATTCTGGCCGTTATCGCCGCC
>DGWW01000344.1 GCA_002395385.1 Myxococcales bacterium UBA4248 | reverse complement strand
GCGAACAAATCCGTTTGTAAAAACTATCTTCTAAACTGCCCAAGGAATCTCAAATCGCTTTCGAAGAATAAACGGATATCCGAAATGCCGTGCAGCAGCATGGCGACGCGCTCGATGCCGACGCCGAAGGCCCAGCCGCTCCAAACCTCGGGATCGATGTGACCCTCGCGCAGGACGTTGGGATCGACCATGCCGGCGCCGAGAATCTCGATCCAGCCGGTCTGTTTGCACAGACGGCATCCCTTTTGGCCGCAGAAAATGCAGGCGATATCGACTTCTACGCTCGGTTCGGTAAACGGGAAAAAGCTCGGACGCAGGCGAATCTTGGTATTTTTGCCGAACAGTGATTGGGCAAAAAGCTGCAGAATGCCGCGCAAATGCGTCAGATTGAGGCCTTTTTCGATGTGCAGACCCTCGATTTGGTGGAACACTGGCGAATGTGTGACGTCGTCATCGCGGCGATAGACCGTGCCTGGTGCAATGATGCGAATGGGCGGCTCATAACAAAGCATGGTGCGCACCTGAACGGGGCTGGTATGCGTGCGCAGCAGCGACCCGTTTTCGAGCATCAACGTATCCTGCATGTCGCGTGCGGGATGGTCTTCGGGGAAATTGAGCGCCTCAAAGTTGAAATAATCCCATTCGGACTGCGGCCCACGGGCAATCTCGAAGCCCATCGACAGGAAAATATCTTCGATTTCGCGCTGCGTCTTTTGCAGCGGGTGTTCGGCACCGCGCATCGGCAGACGCCCGGGAAGTGACAGATCGACGCGCCGATGCTTGAGATCGGCGAGCATTTTCGCTTCTTCGAGATGTTTCTGCGCTTCGACAAAACGCGCTTCGAGCTTGTCTCGCACCTGGTTGACGAGTGCCCCCAATTTGGGGCGTTCATCGGGCGTCAGCTCTTTCATGTGTTGCATATACGCCTGAACTTCACCTTTCTTGCCGAAAAATCGTTTCTGCAAAGCAACGAGCGCATTTTCATCGGCAGCACTACCGATCGATTTGAGCCCGTCATCGAGGAGTTCCTGGAGTTTGGACCAGACTTGTTCGGATGGCATTGGGACGATATCTCCTTGGGAATGCGCAATGCGCAATGAGCAATGCGCAATTGAATGACAAAACTGAAGGAATTGCCTGAAGAACGAGTATTTAAGATGTCTTAAATATATAAGCAGTAATTCTTCAGGAATAACCTTGTGAATGCCTTAATAATTGCGAATTGCGAATTGTGAATTGCGAATTAATATTCGCTTCGGCTTTTTTGGCCTGCGGCCAAAATGCGCCTGCGCGGCCGTTCTATGTCGGCCTGCGGCCTCCATACGACCGGCCAAAAATTGGCGGCATGCTTGTACCACAATGTGCGCAGAAATTGGCGAAAAAATGACGCCAGGTTAAATACAGCGACCGGGTTCGGCGCAATAATGCCCCTTGTCGCACTGCACTTCACCGCATGGACATTTTTCCCGAATACATTCGAGGCCCAGATCTTTGTGATACAGGTACAAATACGGCTCATAGAGATATTTGCCTTTGACACAGGTGCCATTGTCTTTGATCTCGACGTTCTGTCTGTCATCGCTTGCACAACCGCCATCGGGCATACTTTTATACTGGATATCATATCCTTTGTATTCGCAGTATTCATTATAATAACATTTGCCGCCTTTGTAGCATCGCGTTTCACCGCATGGACAGCCGTCTGGCTGTGTGCATGGAACGTTGTCGATCATCCATACGATATCTTCGCCGCTGACATGATCCTCTGTTTCCGAATCATTATCATGAACATACTGAACCTGTTTGATCCAGGTAAAATCCATGCATTGTGCGTCAATGCACGTCTGCTGGTAACCACACTTTTCCTCGCCACAGGTACAGCCGTCTTTTTGTGAACACATCCATCCGATTTCATTCGGCAGGTAGCGGATAAGCTGCGTATTACCATATTCTGTGATGTCTTCGATGGCGCCGACAATACATACAAAACCGGATGAATTCTTTGGATAGGGTACGCCGCGGCAGGTGCCGTGGTGCTGCGTACTTCGGTAGTACCGTTCCAAACCGTATTGTCTGATAAAATCGACCCCGCTATGGTTCATAAATGAATAATTCCCATCAATTTCTTTGGTAAATTCATAAGGGAATGCGCGTTTTTGCTGATATTCAAAAGACCAATACTCGGCCTTGTTCTCGCTTTCCTGTGGTATAAAGACGGTATCACCCTTTCGGACATTGCTGCTGTAGGCATTGTACGGAAGCTGTTCGATTCTGACCGGGACGTATTCCACAGTATGTCCTGCAATCTCGACGGATGTCGGGGTTTTGAGGCATCGGTTCTGGTGGCAGAATTCCCCTTTTTGGCACTTCATGTCGGCGCATGTGCATCCTTCGGCCCTGTTACACTGTGGAAATCCCCAATTCGATTGATATTCGTTCGGGACGGATAGCTTTTGAGGCGTCGAATAGAAGAGGCATTGTCCTTCGAGGCAGCGCGTTCTTGCCGGACAAATCGTGCCGCCGCAGGGATGCGGTTTATCCGGATATTGGCGTTCATCGGCAAACAGATTCGCTTCAAGAAAGCAGAATTCGCCTTTATTTTTGGCATTTCCTGCACAATCGCAGCCATCTTCCTGTGTGCAGAGCAGTTTGCCGTTCTCGCATGCCCATCCCTGGGCCGCCAGCGCGCGCTTGCGACCGCAATAGCAGACACCGTCGATGCACGATTCCCCTTTGCTGCACTGCGTCTCGCCACATGTACAACCGCCCGAGAGGCCGCATTGCCATTCATATTTGTCATAATGCGGATCATCGTCATCGACGTAGGGATTGTTGTGTACCGGACGCGGTACATCGGGATCGACGATCATACGGCAGATGTAGCCGTCACCGATGCGCTCTTTATAACCGCATACCGGCTGCTTATATAATTGTTCCGGCGCGCATTTTTCTGGATCGGTACATTTCCATTGGCCCTGTTTGCATTCGTATTCATGGCCGGGCGAAACGACCCCCGCACAATAGCATGAACCATTGTGACATTCTGCTGCTTTTGCGCAAATCGTGTTGCCGCATCGGCATCCGCCGTCTTTTTGACACATTTTGCCGTAATTCGGACGGTATTCGCCTTCTTTGGGCGGCTGCTGTTTCGCATAAACGCCGCAAACTGCCGGCGTTGGATCATGCCTGCCGTTACCTTCACATTTTCCGCTGGATGTACAGATTTCTCCTTTGGCACATTCCCCCTTGCCGCAGCAGCATTTGTCGAGCTTGCAGACGAATTCCCCCTTGTCATTGCAGACAAATTGATCGGGAATTTCAAAATGTCGGTTGTATAAATCCTCAAAATCAAGGAAAGAAACATCATCGAGGCATTTCTTATATTGCGGATATTTATCCGTGAGTTCTGAAATATAAAGCTCTTGCTCGACCATGCGGGCTTCGCCGGTGGGGGCAAACGATTCCCCCCAGGCGTAATAGATTCCGAATTTGTCCCTGCATCCGTCCATATTTTTACAAACCCAGGTATCGTCGTCTGGATCACCGCCGCCGTCTCCGCTTCCGCTCGAAATGGTCTCATTGTAAAAATCCTCGCCGGGCTCGTCATAGCACAGATTATTTCTGCAAATCCCCTTGCATGGGACACCATCGCAGTATCGCGTCTCAGTATCTTCGTCATGAGCGGATACATCCATGCTCTCGTCATAATAAGGCAGCGGATATTTGTCCGAATAGGGCAATGGCTTGATTGGAGCCACGATGGGGTACTCAGCTTTGGGATCGAGCGGAATCAGATCGGCTTGTTCTGTGGGATTGCGTTTGGGGATAACCACATTTGCATCATCTTTGGGCGGTTCGAGGACAGTTCTTTGGGGATTGACCGCGCCCTCCTTGGCACAACCTTCTGCGCGATAACATCGGAACATGTCATCGACGCATTCCCAGGTCGCTGCATCCTGCGGGGACAAAGCAACGCCGCCGCATACACATTGACCGTCGATGCAGGTTTGATGCACGCTGCAGGTGATGGCCCGGCATTTGTCTTCAGCCGCGGCGGCATCCGCAGAGGGAGTCGCATTGACTGCCGGTTCGGTTTCTGCCTTGTCTTTTTTCGCACTGGACGCATCGGCGGCAGTGGACACAGTCACATCGGGGCCGGATGGTGCGTCTTCTGTCTGCGATGGGGTTGGGGCGGATTGTTTTTGGCAGCCCATGCAAAGCAAAATGGTCGTCATCAGAATAAATTGGCGCATGATGTTACGTTTTCTCCATCGACTTGCGGTATTACGCTTCATTGGAATCTTCCCCCCAATGGGTGTGACTGATAAAAAGGCAAAAAATATCAGAGGATTGTTTTTTTTACAAAGAGATTTGTTCACAACTCAGAGGAATAGCTACGATTCAGCCGGAGCTCTGCTCCCTCTCACTAAAGCAGTTGCTTTTCTTGATCTCCCCACTCCTCACTAAAAAAGTGAGCATCGTTAGATGCGAACAAATCCGTTTGTTAAAATTTAAATAGGCGGCTGAACAGTTACGTAATCCCTGGTTACATTATAGTTCAGGCTTGAATTTTCGAATTAAATCACTTATATAAAATCTTGTAGAGATTGAGCACGATTCGCAACAGATCTAATAAAGAAGCTCAAAATAGCAAACACCTCGGCAACCTTATACGTATATCTAACGAATACAAATATTAATTGAGTTCATTATTGCATGGCGAGTTTAGGAGGTATGCCAATAGAATGATCGCATCGGATATTTATGATTGATCATACAGAATGATTATTCAGATCACATATGCATCATTGATCATTCAAACCAGATGATCACAATAAATGGGCATCATTGATCATACCAAATGATTATTCAGGTCGAATATGCATCATTGATCATTCAAACCAGATGATCACAATAAATGGGCATCATTGATCATACCAAATGATTATTCAGGTCGAATATGCATCATTGATCATTTAAACTAGATGATCACAATAAATGGGCATCATTGATCACACATAATTGACGATCCATTTGGATCTTTCATGCTAAGATCAGATGAATGATCAGATTGAAACTTATAATAAAATCAGGATAATGCTCAAGAAGAAACGAGATGTACATTTCTGTATGTACATCGACAAAGAGGTAAATGATGAGAAACCACCCCATACGATTACAATTTATTATGCCAAAGGGTGCCACCCCCAAAACACGCAAGAACTACTGTAACCTGCGCAAGCTGATTTCCCAAAAGAATACCATCCATTTGCAATTGACACCATCGACAGAAAACGAAGGTGAGTTTTATGCACGTATTCTGTTTAAAGAGGAAGATAAGTCATCCCCTGCAGACATTGAGCATCAGGATTTTGAACTTGCCACAGATTCTGACATCCGGCTCGCAGCCGACACCTTTAAACAAAACCCACTCGCCAAAACGATGCGCCCGGCACAATGTGTCTATGCCGTGATGACGAACCTCGAAAAGCCCGTGCAGCTACAGACGTTGTGCAAAATCTGTTACGACGTACTCGGCCTGCGTCCCGAAACCATTCGCGGTACGCTCAATAAAAAGAGAGAGCTTTATCTCTCCCCAAAACATGGCATTTGGTGTATGGTTGAGCTTGCCCAACGGATGGGGTGGGGGGACTGTCGGTAGGGGGATTGATTATATTAATGATAAAACTCTGAAGTCAGAAAAGGGGTACTTATGAGTGTTGTCGATTATTTAAAAAAAATAAAAGCAGAAAAAGTTGAACGAGCAATACAGCATGATGTACTTCTTGATGAGTGGAATAATGATCGGGAATACATTATTCAAAATATAAAAGATTCTTTGAAAAATAACAGTCCGCAAGATGCGAATTCTTTGATTAAGTATTTTTACTCAGTTGCTAAGGAAGATACTGAGTTTTCAGAATTGACAAAACTAACAAACATATTAATTGAAAAGGAGAAAGACTATAAACAAGCACTTGTTAAGTATGAATCGCTGAGCGTTGACAATTTTGAAGAACGACGCGAACTTTGTACTCAAATTCTTTTGTATGACCCATCCAATCAACAAGTTATGGATGATTTGGTAAAATGTGAAGAACATCTGGGAATTCGGCCAATACTATCGTCTGATTTGCGACTTGGCCGTATTCAAGATAGTCTTAAAGCAGATTATTGTTCAGATTCACTTGTTAAATTGCCTATCTGTGGCGAGGTGATACTAAAAGTTCATACACATGGAATTAGTATTCAGTCTTCGGCTTGCGTTTTCCGGATTCATTATACTCAAATTTCAAACATGAAATATGATTCTAAATTTGACGTAAAATCTTTTCTTAAAGCAGCTGGTAGTGCGGCATTACTTGGGATTGGGATATATGGTTGTGTTAGTGGTATATTGTCACTAGGTAATTTATCATCATGTTTGAATATATTAAAATCTAATAGAAATGATTGGTGCTTTATTCATGAGCTAGGACTTGATTGCTCAAAAGAAATTGCAGGATGTGATAAGCTGATATCTTCAACGTCTAATTCAATAATGGCAAAGGGGGGAGTCGCTTTAGGAAGTGCAGGACTTGCTCTTAAGGGTGTAGAAGGGGTGACGAATACAAAAGTTTTTCATCATTTTCTCATCGTTGAGTTTTTTGATGTGAAGACAAAACTAAAGAATGTTATTGCTTTCGCTTGCGATGGTAAAGAAAATATAAATAAGTTTATAGATCGATATAATGCTGAGATTGAATTGACTAAACGTACAAATCGAACTCCAAAGTCTGAAATTAATTATTTGGGAATGTTTTGGGGTAAAATGGGTAAAATTATTAAAATAATTTGTATCATTTTTTTAATTTTGATCGGTTTGATCGTTTTGCTTTTGGTTTGGAGTCCTTCAACAGACAAATCATCTGCTGTTGATCAATCAATAACAACAGAGGCACAGTCAGCGTTAGCTACTGATTCTGAATTGTGGGAAGGAAACAATTCATCCACTTGTGCAATCCATAACTCTGACACCACTTTAACCGTTACAGGAACCAAATCGTCGGATGCATCGCTTGAGATAACCGGAATAACCATTAACGAATGTAAAACAGTCGATATTGCTTTTGACAATCAGGCGTCTAAATCGGTCAAATGCTCAATATCGGACGGCAAAATTAGAATTGCATCTGATCGTCGCTTGATTAAAAATATGCGTGGATCCGCCAATATGAAGGTAACAGTACCGTTGGACAATGGGGATGGAAAAATCATTCAGTATTCGCTCGCTGGATTTAGTAAAGCGTGCGAGTGGACGAAATAGTTTTGGGGCGAAGCCCAGTGGGTACGATAATACGAACAATAAACAAGGAGTATGACCAAGGCCGAAAAACTTAACGCAGATAATTCAATCACGTTGCTGGATAAAATATATTCTGGCGTCTTGCAGGGAATTCCCAAAGTGAGTGATCCCATTGAAGTATTTGCCAGCGACTATCTGAGCAAAAATCCAGACAGAAGAACTGCTGTGAAATCAATGATGCACAATCAGATCGTTAAATGTACAGCAACAGGGGTCGCTACAGGTTTTGGCGGTCTCATTACACTGCCTGTCACAATTCCAGCAGATTTGAGCAGTTCGCTTTATATACAGATGCGGATGATTGCTTGTACAGCATACATTTATGGTTATGATGTTCATAGTGATCAGGTCAAAACTTTGGTTTATGCATGTCTCGTGGGCTTGTCTGTTAACAATGTTGCCAAACAGTTTAGTGTAAAGGCAGGTATGAAATTCGCTCAGGCCGGCATTAAGAAGATTCCAGGTAAAGTGCTGACCAAAATTAATCAGAGAGTCGGTTTTCGATTTATCACAAAATTTGGAACCAAAGGATTAGTCAATCTTGGAAAACTCATTCCTATTGTTGGTGCAGGAATCAGCGGAGGCATGAACTTAGTTGAAACCAAAGCGGTTGCAAATCGTGCTTATAAAAATTTCGTCGAAGGTGATTTCACAGTTGGTGAACCGATGGAACCAGATGGCGAGGTTTATGACGGCGAAATCATTAATGACTAATATTTCGTAAAACAATGTAATCATCCTGCCTTTTTTCGATTTTGTCGGAGCAGATGCCAAGAAGCAAGAAAAAAGCGTCCAGGCACGTACTTGGTACGTAACTGGACGCTTTTTTTGCAGCTGACGACGCAGATGCCGCGCCAGAATAAGCACTTTTTTTGTTTTTGCGCGTATGGATGCTAGGAGTGAGGAGGGAAGCGTACTCGGTACGCGACCGACGAAACGACGACGAATGGTCATCACATAAAAAATGCCTCTTACCTTTTAATTCGTAATGCGGAATTATTCTGCAAAACTAAAGGAAACAAGCTGGTTTCCTATAATGCGGAATGCGGAATGCGGAATGCATAATGCATAATGAAGATGTAAAACTAAAGGAAACTAGCGGATTTCCTAAAGAATTGCCTTCCCCCAATACCCAAAACATCCACCCTTTTTTTGTTTTTGCGCGGATGGATGCTAGGAGCCAAAAAAAAATCTGCCAGGCGCGTACTTCGTACGTAACTGGCAGATTTTTTTGCAGGCGACGACGCAGACGCCGCGCAAAAACAAAAAAAAGCCGGCGACGATCTACTCTCCCACATAGTCACCCATGCAGTACCATCGACGCTAAAGAGCTTAACTTCCGAGTTCGGGATGGGATCGGGTGTGGCCTCTTCGCTATTATCACCGGCAAGATTGTTGAAGAAAGCAATTTCAAGAGGGGCACATCAAGCTATCCCTTACCTCTCTGGCTTAGCTCCAAAGGG
>DGWW01000345.1 GCA_002395385.1 Myxococcales bacterium UBA4248 | reverse complement strand
CCGTCTTTTGCGCAGTCACAGGCTGCTGCAGCATCGGCATGATGCTTACAATGATGTTCTGCAGCTGCGGGGGCCGAATTGTCGGCTGCATGTTCATGGCATGGGCATGCAAATGCATTCCCACCAGCAAAGCAAATCCCAGCAAAAGCCGCTAACATAACGATTTTTTTCATATCTGTTCTCCTATTTTCTTTTAAACCCCATTCTATCATGAATGGTACACATATCAAACGCCCGGGCTACCATGCCCAAGCACGATGCATTCTAAAAATTTCATCATGCAATGTCAAAGGCTCTGTTAATGCTAAATAACTGTAATGTTACTATTTAGCACCTGCGATTTATGTAAAGAACCGAAGCTGACTCAACCTAGGCATCAGGCAGTAGGCAGTAGGCAACAGCAAGTATTCATTAGGGAAAGGAGATGGTTTCTAAGTACAGATTGGGCAATGTCCCTCATCCCTCATCCCTCATCCCTTATCCTATGAGAATCGACTCAAGCGCCTCCTGCTCCCCCAAAAGGGAAATTGCTTCACCTATCAGATATAAAGAACCGGAAATGTAAATCGTTCCTTGTGTTCCTGCAACTACAGAAGCGCGTTGCAAGCCACCAGCAAGCGATTCGCATGCCTGCGAAACGGACAATCCAAGTCGTTCACAGTATTCATGTGGCGCGCATGCGCGTTTTGTCGAAGTCATAGGCACAACAAAGATGTGTTCCGGATCGAAGACTCGCCCGTACATCGGGAACATCGATTCGAGCGCTTTATCGCTGCAGCTATTGACGACGAGCGCTCTGGGGCCGTGCTGCTGCTCGACAGCCTGGACAAATGCCCGAACACCATCCGGATTGTGCGCACCATCAAGGATGACATTGGCCACACCGAGGTTTTGTGCCGTTTTTTGTGAACAATGCCACAATCTGCCTACCCATTCGGTACGTTCGATAAGTTGCGGGAGCACAGATTGCAAATCGCCTTGCAGAAGGCCAATTTCCACGCCCTTCAGCAAAGCCGCCATAGCAACCGATGTATTATCGATCTGGTAATCAGCCAGTTTTTCTGCGCCAGGCATGGGAACGACGCCATAACGGCTTTTAAGGAAGATTCTTTCGTTTTCACGATACCAATCGAATTCGTGCCCAAGCGCATCGAAAGAAGCACAACCATGAAGCAGTGCTTCATCCTTCAAGACCTCATATTCCCCGCGTCCAGCGATAACCGGACATCCTGCACGCATGATCCCCGCTTTTTCCCTTGCAATCTGGGCAGTCTCATGTCCAAGATATTCTTCGTGGTCAAGTCCAATCGAAGTAATAACGCTTAACTGCGGATCAAGCGAATTCGTCGCATCGAGCCGTCCCCCCAACCCTACTTCAAACACACCAAACTGCACGTTATTTTGTTTAAAAGCCCGCAAAGCCATCATGAGACAGCATTCAAAATAAGTCAGCGCAGTCCCCGTAAAACCAGGCACATCCTCCCCGCCAAACTCAGTCAGCACACGCTCACCAATGGCGATCAACGCATTTTCATCCATTAAATGACCATCTATCCGAATGCGCTCACGAAACTCGACGAGATGTGGCGAGGTGAACAACCCCGTCCGATAACCAAGCAAACAGGCAGCATTGGACAGCAATGCACTCACCTGCCCTTTGCCGTTGGTTCCCCCCACTAACCAGTGAGGATAACTCACCAACTCATCATCATAAGACATGGCCTTGCTAATCGCATCAAGGCCGAATTTCATTGCACGTTCATTCTGACGGTACAGTCTCGTATAAAAATCCATGTCCGTACCAAAAAAAAGCCGCCAAGAAGGCGGCTCAGTAAGAAAGATTTACATCTTATCGACAAATTCGTACCGATCGCGAAGCTCCAGATAATTCAGGAAACGATCATATTCTTCATTGCTCACGATGGAATATACATTTTCTTTCGAAAGATTGATGAGATTTTTTTCGACCAAAAGATCAAGCGCTTTCTTGAGCTCGGCTGGATCGATCGCAAGTGCATCTGCGAGATCCTCTGGAACTGTGGCCTTATTTGGGGCTTCGCTGTTTCGAATTTCGTGGCGAAGCTGCAACATGACACGCCCCAGCGAATTGCGAATCTGCATCACCGAAACGCGGAACTGTGCTTCATTTAAACGACCAGCGAGTTTTTTGATCATCCGGATCGAAAGTTCGGCATTGCTGCGAACCAACGATTCGAAAACTGATGCATCGACAATGAGCAGTCTCGCCTTGTCTACAACCGTTGCCGTCACAGGCTGTGGACCGCCCGTCACAAGTGCCAGTTCACCGCAAAATTCGCCCGGACCAAGCGTCTCAATCAGCACTTCCTGCGAACATACGCGCTTTGTCAACTGAACATGGCCTTCATTAATAATCCATAATTTGCTTCCGGGATCGCCTTCATAAAACAGAACTGCTCCAGAATCATAAGATTTACCATGTTTTGACAACGCCTGTTCGATATCCATACTCTCTGTCCTCACAAAAAAAAGGGAAAACAATATCCCAGCCTTTTTCTATCACATCTCACTACTTTTGGAAATCATTTTCATTTTGGGCTCGCTTTGGCAATTGTTCAGCCATGGGGCGTTTTGTTTTTTTTACAAACGGATTTGTTCGCATCTAACGATGCTCACTTTAAGTAATTCGTAATTCGTAATTATTCTGGCATTCTCTTTGTGATATCTAAAGAATATAGGCAGTTTAGCTTTAGAGATTCATTTGAGTTTTGGCAAATTCAATTCCGCATTCCACATTCCGCATTCCGAATTGAATCGCGAAGGCCGTCAGGCCTGAGCAAATCCGTTTGTAAAACCAAAACAAACTACGGCTGAACAGTACCCCCCAAAACAATCGTTCAATGATTTTGGCAATGCTTATTTTGGCTACTGTGCTACAATGCTTACGAGGTTGCCTGAAACGGTTTTAACTTCTCCGATTTCAAAGGTAATCAATTCCAAACTGGTGGTTTCTTTGCATTCCGCCGACAACTTGTTTGTATATACATTTTGTATTAATCGAAACAAAAAAAAGGAAAACAATGGAAGTTATACAAAGTTTTACGATTGATCACACGCACCTAAAGCCTGGCATCTACGTTTCGCGCGAGGATAAAGGCTTTACCACTTACGACCTGCGCATCACGGAACCAAATCAGGAACCGGCCGTCGCCCCCTCTGCCATGCACAGCCTCGAACATCTGATGGCCACGTGGTTCCGCAATTCCAGGGTTAAAGACGATGTCGTATATGTCGGCCCCATGGGATGCCTCACTGGTATGTATATTATCATGACAGGTAAATATACCGTCGAGGATATGCGCCAGCTGACGATGGAATGCCTCAAGTGGATACTGACGCAGACCGAGGTTCCTGCTGCACGCCCCGAAGCCTGCGGCAACTATCTGCTCCACGATCTCCCGATGTGCAAATGGGAGAGCGCCCGCTATCTCGACCGTCTGGCGAATGATTTCCACTGCGAATATACAAAACTACAAATTACCCTTGACGACGGCAAAGTCTTTGCCGACGCATAGCTGCATCCCAAATATACAAACGTCCGCGTATTGGCAAGGGGGCATGCGCCCTTGCCAATAGCGGGCGTCAGGCGAGCCGTAGAGACGTGTCGTGACACATCTCTAGGCGAACATTTATATCAGTCACAAAACCAATATTGACTGTCTGTCACAGCTTCGTAAATGACCAGGTTGTACTTTTTACCTTTCTCAAGCTTGCCATCACTGGCCTTGACGGGTCTGACATGAATCAGGAATGGATTGTCACCTCTTGAACCGTCATCTTTTTTGGCTGCATGGCCCAGCTTGATGGCTGGAACACCGCCTCCTCCGCCCGACCCGACGAAACTGGGATTATCCTCAGACACAAAGTACCAATTGTTGTTCACGTAGGTTTCGAGCGGTATTTTTGTCGTCTGTACAGTACTGCCATTGCCGATATATTCGATAAATTCAGTAAAGTTATACTCGATAGATTCCCCCGCTGCCAATTGGATGCGGTTTTCGTACCAGTGTGGCCATCCGTCACCCACGTATGTCGGCGCACTGAAATGACATTCCAGCTCATGTGTTGTTGCACTGCCGTCAGTTGCCCAGCCGTTCAACGGATTGTCTTTCTTGATATATAATTTGAGCTTGCCAGAAAAACATATATCTTTACCCGATTTGTTCCAAAGTTTGAGCGTAATGCCATTTGGAATTCCGTCATTCGTAGCAAAGCTGGGGTCGTCTGCACTTACAGCAATCTCATTATTATTACATTTTCCGCCCACACACGACTGATTGCTGCCGCATGGCGTATAATGCTCACACGATTCATCTGCACCGCAGAATGCCAGACTGGTCAACGGATCGACACACACATCTCCACATTTTACCTGGCCTTCGAGTTCGCATGCAGGCATGTCCTTTTCGCAGGTTTTGGACTCTGTGACATGGTAGCCATCCTTACAACTCGTCACAACACATGCCCCCGCTTCACACACACCCTCCTGCCAGCCCTCAATCGCATTGGCGCAGCTGTTTTCGGCACTACCACAGTGTTCGATGGAATCGGCTTCACAGCTATTATTCATCATGTGCATGCCACTCTGGCACTGCTGCACTTTGCACAGGCCTGATTCACAAATGCCTGCGATCCATCCAACAATATCATTGGCACAATCACGATCGACGCTGCCACAATGCGCGACATTGTCGAATTCGCAAATATCGCCATTCACATGCATTCCGCTCTGGCACAGCTGCACTTTGCATTGACCGGATTCACATGTCCCCTCTGCCCATCCTTCGACCATCAGGCAGGATTTGTCATGCTCCCCACAATGGTCTACGCTGTCCGGCTCACATGTCTCGTTAAATGGATGCTCCCCATTCTCACAACTTACAGGCTTTTCATCCGGATCTTTCTGCGTTCCAGGGTCTTTCTGGGGAGGCGTATCCTTTTTAGCAACACATTTCCCTTCGCTGCACTCCTGTGTACTGGCGTCGCACTGCGCGAAGTTCCTGCACATCTCATCTGCCCCGCAATAATACAGACTCACATTCGGATCGATGCAAACGCCGCCACATCTGACCTGACCTTCGACATCACAGGGTTGCAACTGCTCGCCCGGTTCCTCGGGATTTGTGGTTTTGTCACCACCTGAATCATCGTTACAGCCGAATACAAGTAATGCTGCCAAAATGAGCACAACATTTGCGTTTTTCCCCATGTCACCAGTTCCTTCTAAAGTACTATCTCCCGAATGCAGCAACCAAGCAGACGATAAGTTCCAAATCTTGCATTATATACGACATGACCTTGCAAGTGATAACAATAATTACAAGCGCTCGCTTTGGGGCATCACCTTGTGCTGCCCCTGCAGCTCACCTGCGCGGCTATCGGCTGCGCCGATACGCCCCTTTGCGCGTGCCTATGTGCTGACAGCACATACGGCACGCGACGCTGGCGCACATGGATGCGACAGCTTGCCGGTGAACGTCGGCGGACTGTTCACTTCGAATGCCAGCTTGTCTACGACTGTCGGCAGACTGTTTCCATTCACAGCATAAAAAAAGTGTTGCAATAGAATTCCGTTAGGACTTCAAGATTTGTAGCCCACATTAATTTCCCCCTCGCCATTTATGGAGAGGGGGAACGTCAGCCGGAGGCTGACAAGGGGGTGAGGTCTGACTACCGGGGGATTAGATGACACCAAATGAATAAGATCCCCGTAGGGGATCAATATTGAACACCTACGGCGTTCAAAACATAATAATATCGTTCTGATCCCCCGGCGTTGCCGGGGGCTATTCATATTGAACGCCTACGGCGTTCGTTCCCTAGCTGAGTAGTAACAATGCTGCAGCCTTGGCGTCTATTCTGCTTGATTTCAGATATCGATGCAAATTAGTGTAACTCTTGAGTGATGTCACTGATATGTTTTTTGACAGTGGTTGCCATGCAAGAGAACATGCCCCAAAAAGAAATACCAGCAACAGCCTTCGAAAGCGATGCCGCATCCGAAGAAGCCATCACAAACACGGAGACAACAGGACATCCCCTCGGCAATGATTTACCCGTCATTCCATCGGATCGATATGAACTGCTCGAAAGACTGGGCGAAGGTTCACAGGGAAAGGTGTACAAAGGCCGTGACAAAACGACGGGGGAATATGTCGCGATTAAGGTTTTCAATTTCACTACGATGGAAAACTGGAAAGCCGAGGAATTGCTTCGCCGCGAAGTTGAAACATTGCAAAACATAGAGATTGAAGGCATTCCCAAATACATCGATTATATCGAAAGTTTCCCATACGCCTATCTGGTCGAATCCTATATGCATGGGCGTTCGATGAAATCTCTCATTGAAACCGGCTTTCGTCCGAATGAAGCCCAGGTGGCAAATATCTTATTGCAGGCGCTCGAAATCTTAAAACAACTGCATAGCCATTTGCCGCCCATCATTCATCGCGATATCAAACCAGGGAACATCCTCATTGATACCTCCAGCGATCCCTGCAAAGTCAGCATTATCGATTTTGGCACAGTCGCCGCTGCCCGACAGAACAAGGATGCGAGCACATTTGCGGGAACTGCGGGCTATTCTGCGCCCGAGCAGCTTTTTGGCAAAGCATCACCAACATCGGATCTGTATGGTCTTGGGGCATCGATGATGCACCTCGTCACCGGTACAGCACCTTACGAAATGGAGCTCAATGGTCTGGAACCGCAGTTTGATAAATACCTGCCAGACAACATATCACCGTGGCTTACGCAACTACTGCGAGATATGGTGCGTTCCAAACCCGAAGAAAGACCACAGAGAACCGAATTGGTGCTCGAATATGTCCGGGAACACATGCCCTCCAAAGACGGCATTTCCCATGTTCAAACAAACAACCGACTCAAATCGTTTGCCATCGTTAGCGGCGGCATTGTGGGATTTGCTTTAATTTCTGTATTATTAAGGCGAACGCTCGGCATTTACGGGATGATACTCGTCGGCATTCCATTTATCGGTTTTATGGCTTACTTGTATGGTAGAATCACCCAACGATATAAATTGCCTCTGAGCACCGCATTGTTGGTCAGTGCCTGGGTAACTTTTGTGGCATTGACTTTTGCAGGCAACCGAAAACTCGGACTATTCTTTCTCGTATTCAGTGCATTGGCAGGTGTTATTATCGCAATCGTCTGGAATCTTATGAAAATGCAGCGCAAAAAATAATGCCGACCGTATGCGCCAACAGCGCATAGGCCGGCACGCAGGGCGTATTTGCGTGTAGAGACGCGCAATCTGCACGTCTCTACACGCAAATAGCGCGCGAACCATCAAATGCGCTCAAACCAAATCGAGCACCATTCGCCCTTGATTTCGTGGGACAATTTTTTGAGCGGCAGACCTTCGAGGAAGGATTCTTCGACGTCCTCGCGTTCTTCGGTGAGGATGCCGGAGAGCACGACTTTACCGCCGATGCGGCAGGCACCTTTGATATCTTCTTTGAGGGCTTTGAGTACTGAAGAAATGATGTTGGCGACGACGAGATCGTATTTTTCGGTCACATCCCAAATATCGGTATCATCAAAGACACAATCGACGTGATTGGCTTCGCCATTTTCGCGGCTCACATCGATGCAAACGGGATCGTTGTCGACGCCGCGGACCGTCGGAATGCCGCAAAGCGAACCGGCGATCGAAAGTACGCCCGACCCACAGCCAACGTCGAGCATCGAATTGACTTTTTCCTGAGCCGAAATGGTATCGATGGCTTTGATGCAGAGCTGGGTCGTTTCGTGAAGTCCTGTACCGAAAGCCATGCCCGGTTCGATGACGATAACTTTGACGCCTTCGGCAGGTGTATAGTCTGACCATGGTGTGCGGATGGCGATGCGATCCGAGACCTGAGCCGGTTTGAAATAGGCCTTCCAGCCATCTTTCCACGATTGGTCGGTGAATGCATCGAGCGCAGTCTCGATTTGAATTTTGGCATTTCGTGCCTGCTGTTCGACAGCAGTTTTGACTTCGGCAGCCTGGACGGCCTGCGCATTGTCGAAATAGCTCAGGAGGCGCTTGGTCCCGGCGGGAAGTTCTTTGCCATCGAGCGTGGTGGCATCCTGCTCATTGATGGTTGCTGCACCATACGCATACAAAACGGCATAGAGATCTTGTTCAAAGAAATAGAGATCGACGTGCTCGTCATCGGGACAGGGGTAAGTGATTGAAAGTCGGATCCAGGATTCGTCCATAAGGGTTTCCTTTGATTGAGGGTAATTCATTTTACCAAAAGATGGATGCATTCATTACTTTCCAACGCAGAAGTGTGAGAAAATCTCATTAATGACATCCTCGCTTGCAATGGTTCCGGTTATTTGAGCGAGTGCATCGGCAGCTTCATGCAGATCGGCGGCGATACATTCGGCGGGCATGTTGGCATCGAGCGATGATAGCGAACGATCGATGGCCTGTGATGCCAAATTGAGCTGCATGATATGTCGCTGTGATGTAATCAGCGTGACATTTTCAAACTGTCGGTTCAGGCGCTGTGATGCTTGTACAAGGGCATTTTCAAACGCATCCAGTCCCTGACGGGTCTGCACCGAAACCTCAAAAATGGGCAGATGATTCTGCTCAATGAATGATGCCAATTCAGCAGGAATCGTACATTTTTGAGGTAAATCGACTTTAGTTCTCACGACAAGAATGCGATTCTCATCGAGGTATTTTTGAAGTGAAGTGCCTAAAATATCATGCAATTCCTTGAGGATATGAGCATCCAAAGAAGTTGCATCGACGAGCAGCAAAATCAGATCGGCATTTTGGATTTGCTCACGGGCACGTTCGACACCGATTTTTTCGACGAGATTGTCTGTCTCGGTGACACCGGCTGTATCGACCAACGTGAAAAGCTCCGTCCCGATGGTGACTTGTGATTCGATGGTATCGGTTGTCGTTCCAGCAATCTGAGTGACGATGGCTCTGTCATGTCCAAGCAGACAATTGAACAGACTCGATTTGCCTGCATTGGGTTTTCCAACAAAGACAGTTTTCATTCCACCTGCACGATATTGCTCATGTGCTCGCTGCATACGCTTCATCTGATCGAGAAGCTTTTGCCCGCCGGTTCGGATTTGCTCAACGGGCAAAGGCGCAAGTTCTTCTTCGGAAGAAAAATCGATCGATGCTTCGACAGCACATAAAATCGACATCACAGAAGCGCGCAGTTCTTCGACCGATTTGGAGACAGATCCCGAGAGTTGGCGTTGTGCTTCGCGGCATTGCTGAGCATTCTGTGCATGGATCACATCCATGATAGCTTCCGCCTGAGACAGATCGATTTTTCCGTTCAAAAATGCGCGTTTTGAAAACTCTCCGGGTTCGGCGAGTTGTGCCCCCGCAGAACAAATGACATCCAAAACCCGAGAAAGATTGGTCAGTCCGCCGTGGGCATAGATTTCGACGCTATCTTCTCCGGTAAAACTATGAGGCCCTTTAAAAAAGCATACGAGTACTTCGTCGATTTTTTCACCATTCTCTGGGTGATAGAGTGTCCGGGCATGCATCATGCGTGGTTTGAGTGTTTTTTTATGAAGGCATTTTTGCACAATCCCGAGCGAATTTGGGCCACTGATGCGCACGATGCCGACGGCAGCCGGCATCTGTCCGGAAGAAATGGCAGCAATCGTCGGAGCATTGCTGTAAAGCTCTTTTTCCCACATATCGATATCTTCATCCATAGCGTCAAAAAACGCATCCGCATCCACAGCGGAATGAGAATTCATGATGGCTTGCAATTTTGGGGATCTTACCTTGGCAGAATCTGTGTATGGATTAAAACATTTTTCTTTATCTGATATTCCCATTTTTGTTTATTCCATGTTCACACAAGGACAGCCGGGCCAGATAGAGACGGTCTCTCAAATCACTTATTTCATGGTATTTACAAGTGGCATTTTCCGATAGACTTTAAAGAAATTGACGAGTTCATCAAGTCCCTTTTCTCGTTCTTCCTCGGGAAAAAGCCGCGTATCGAGTACCAGACTTACAGGGGCATCGACCGTCAAAAGTGCTGTCGACTTTGCTAATTCTTCAATCGTTTGAGTATTTCTGCTCAAATCGAAAAACAAACCTGCCGGGCGTTCCTGATCTGTGAGCCCAAGCAATTGCCCGGGTGCTATAGCGGATTCGAAGAGACAGGCCTTGAACCCCGGATCGGTAGGATAGCGTTCCGGTTCACCATTGGCGGGCCCGGCACCGACCATCCGACATGCCCCCAGGCCAGAATTAAAATCGACATGAACTTTGTCATTCCAAATGAGACGTGCATAAACAGCGGGGATATTTTCACCCGGGATGCATGCAAATTCGAGTTTTTCTGCCGGAAAAAACAAAGGACACGCCACAACAGTCGTAAAGGGAAGTTTTTCAGGTTCGCAATGTCCTGTTTTTTTCAAATAAGACTCGAGCATGGGGCAGTCAATACGCGGAACGCCAATGAACTCATATTCCCTTGCGATATCCATATAATCCCAGGCAAAATCATCGGGATACAGCTCTTTGACTTCCAATGGTGGATCTTCGGGAGTGAGGAGGTAACATCCCGAAAAAGCACATGCCAACCCGGCAAACATCAACATGCTTAGCCAGAATCGGATATTATTTTTATGGAATCGTATGGGATGCATTCTGATCACTGACCAACATCATGGGGTAGACAAAAGAGCCCTCAAACCGCACATAGCATATTGAATGTAAAATAATTTTTAACACTGGGAAAACAATGTAGGAAGACAATGCGCCCGATAAACTCTGGCTTTTCTGCACTGCAGAACGACTTGTTTGGCAGATGCAGCAATGGCGGCACTCTCCCCGGCGGTCAACTCATAGTTCACATCATCGACGATCACATTGGCATGTCCCTGCATGACCAGAATGACTTCGAGTTCATTGGAAGCATTCTCGAAATACGTACCATTTCCCGAGATGACCTGAGCCTTCAGATAGGGGAGGAGTGAAAACTCGACGACGCGCAGTTCCCGATTATCAAGAATAATTCTGGGCTCTATACGGTTCAGTTTTTCTAGTTCCTTGCCTCGGGGAGCATCAAAATCTATGAATTTAAGCGCCTCTTCGAGATGTAGTTCGCGTGGTTTACCACTCTGAGAGACATTGCCATGCGCATCATATTTGCGGTTCCAGTCATGCAAACGAAGCGAAACCGCCTTCTTGCCAGGCTGCATGATCTGAGGTTCGAGCACGCATACCCCAGCCCCAAGCGTATGAATCGTACACGGAGGAATGACATATAACTCGCCCGTATGAACCGGTACAAAATGGAGTAACGATTGAATATCGCCTCCACGACGAATGGTATCAATAAATTTATCCTTAGAAACACCACATTCAAGGCCTAAAAAAATCCCTGAATTAGAGTTATGTCTTAAAACCAACCAGGATTCCCATTTGCCGCTCTCGTATGAGGACAAACTGGGTGTTTCTATCGGCGGATGCAGTTGCAGGGATAAATTCTCTGCAGCATCAATATATTTAATCAGCAAAGGTGATTGACTGCCCCAAACCATCCGATGTGATTCACTCAACCATTGTTGTGCATGACTTCGATTTTTAAGGAATTCCGAAAAAGTCCCCTCAAAAGTCCCGGTACAACGCGAAGGAAGCTCGGCAGAAGTTGAGAATTCCCAGGATTCACCAATGCGAGAAGGCAAAGAAAGCCCCAAACCGCTCTTGAGTGCCTGTGCAATACGACACCCTGCCCAGGGCGTTCGAATGTATTCGGTAAAATTGTCCGATCGAAATTTTATGAGTTGCTCTGACATTGATTATCAACGATATGAAACTAATCGCTTAAAGCAATTACTGGCGCTTTCCAGATTCGTTTTTTGCGCGATGTTTCGTAGCTTCATCCGCAAGACGATGGTAGCGATATTTTTTTAAGAACCCATCAAACTGCTCAAAAGCCTCTGCTTCATCGCCAAGTTTTTCTGCGGATATTCCACGATAAAACCGTGCAGTGGCATCCATTTCGGAACTTAAATCTGCTGCATTAATTTTGGCAAAATAAGTACGGGCACCTTCAAAATCGCTCAGCTGATAGAGTGACATTGCAAGGTAATAGTAAAGTCGAGGCGAGTAAGACGTGTTCTCTTTGTGGGAAAGACTTTTAAAAAAAGCATCTCTTGACTGTTCAAAATTGGATGCATTAAAGAGCATAACACCGTCGTGATATGCATTCTCAGCAAGTTTCCACTGTATATCATCTATTTTGGATTCTAAAAGCGCTATTTCCGCAGGATGTGTCAGTTCATTTCGAATTGCGGTAAATCGTTCGACAGATTCTTCAAATAGTCCTTGCTCAATTTTCTGATAAACTTCGAATGCCGCCGCAGATCCTCTCTTTTCCTTATCGAATTCAGCTTCCAAAATCTCTTTTGCTTTCAATGCATTTTCGTATGCTTCATGTTTAAACTTGAGCTCATTGTATTTGGCGGTGTTTCTCAATTGCATTCCCACGACGAGTGCAATCACAATGATCACAACAATCAGAATTCCTCCCAATGTCAGGTACATCGCATATCTGCGTTCATTCTGAGCATTCGTGATCTGCAGTTTCGCCAAAGTATCCAAACATTCCTGATTGGCAACCTGAATCTGATCGAAAATATCCTGCAGTTTTGAAGCATCAGGCGTCTTTTGATCCTCCGAAGCAGGCGCCTGTTTGGGTGTTTTTTTTTGCAGACGATGAGGCCTGGCATATTCAGTCGTGTTAATCCCTTCAGGCGGAACCTTAACTTCACGAACCGGACGTGAATCTTTTGTCGATGGCGGCTCTGGCTCGGAAACTTCATCCTTGAGCTCCGGTCTCAACTGATCGAGCGGTGACTCGCTCGAAGGCTCTTCAAATGCCCCTGATGGTTTAAAAATCACTTCAGACTCAAGCTCTTGCATCGAGCTGTTGTCCGCTTTTTGAGACAATTCGGGGATCTCATTCTCTAAAAAAACATCCCCCATAAGATTGCCTGATCCCGTCGTGGATGCACCGACACTGGGCAAATCCACCACACTGGCTGATGAGGATTTACGGGTTTTTCGTTTAAGTTTACCAGGATGAATATCATTAATATCGTTCATAATTACCTAATCGCAATCACCTTCAGAGGCCAAAAGCGGGCGTCTTTTAACAATTCACAAGCATTATGACAACGGATTTAATCGATGATAGATCGACTAAAACTATCACCACTGGAACCAAAGCGTTACTCGAATCGACTAAAACATACATCGGCTTATTGACAAAGAATCATAAACGGCGGTAAAAGCATCACGCAGGCTTTTGGCCTGATTTTAATTCGTTTAGAGACAGGGAATAAATAAAGATGAGCAGCATTCGTAAAGCAGGCGATACTAACGTCGGCAGAAAACGTAACCACAACGAAGACAGTTTCCTCATCGTCCATGATCAACAACTCTATATTGTTGCCGACGGTATGGGGGGACATGCTGCAGGTGAAGTTGCCAGTAAAATGGCAGTGGAAACCGTTTCTCAATTCTTTAAAGATACCGCTGAAGATGACGAAATAACCTGGCCTTTCAAAATGGATCGCCAGAAAAAATACGAAGAAAATCGTCTCGTCACTGCCATTAAATATGCCAATCTCCGTATCTACGAAGAAGCACTCGCAAATGCCAAGAAAAAAGGCATGGGCACCACCATCGTCGCCGTTAATTTCACAAAAGACGGCGTTTACCTCGCCCATGTTGGCGATTCTCGTATTTATCGCTTCCGCCAGGGTGAACTCAAACAAATGACCGAAGATCACTCCCTTTTGAACGACTACATTAAAATGAAAGTCCTCTCAGAAGAAGAGATCAAAAATTTCCCACACAAAAACGTCATCGTCCGCGCGCTCGGTATGAAAGATAATGTCCAGGTCGATATTTCTTTCCATGTACCACAGGATAAAGACATCTTCCTGCTCTGCTCCGACGGCCTCTCGGGCGAAGTTCCCGATGAACAAATGCAGGATCTTCTCCGCAAATATGGCGATGATTTGCAATCCGCCGTTTCGGCACTCATTCAGCGTGCATGTGATAACGGTGGCAAAGATAATGTCACATGCGTTCTCGCTCAGTATTGTGCCAATTAATATAAACACTTTAAAATTTGAAGCCCCTCACAAAAGAGGGGCTTTTTTTTGTCACGATTCAGCCCCAAACATTTAGCGAATGATTATTCACTATTCACCATTCACTGCCCCCATGCCAAGGCTGAATAGTGACCCTTTTTTTTCATAAATCCAAATAAAAATTTGACCATCGAATAGGAGTGTTTAACCTCACGCTCGTTTTTTGAGGGCGAAATATGACATGCCCCATGCAAATGAGAAAAAAATGGCCAAAGATTATTATGAAATATTAGGCGTCAGCAAGGATGCTGACGAGAAAGAGATCAAAAAAGCGTACCGAAAGTTGGCGATGCAGTGGCATCCCGACCACAATCAGGGCAATCCCGAAGCCGAAACTAAATTCAAGGAATGTTCCGAAGCTTACGAAGTTCTGAGCGACCCCGAAAAACGCCAGATTTACGATCAATATGGCGAGGAAGGCCTCAAGGGCCAAGGTTATGCCGGCCCCAATATGAATGATATCTTCGCGCACTTCGGCGATTTGTTCGGGGGAGGGGATATTTTCAGCTCACTATTTGGCGGTGGCGGCGGTCGCAGCGGTGGCCCAATGCAGGGCGATGATCTCCGCTATGACCTCGAAATCTCTTTCGAAGAAGCGGTCAAAGGCACCCAAAAAGACATTTCTCTCACCCGATACGAAGAATGCGACGAATGTCATGGCAGCGGTGCCGCCCCTGGATCGAAAAAATCCGAATGTCCCACTTGCCATGGGCGCGGTCGCGTTCAAATGCAGCAGGGATTCTTTGCCATTCAGACCACATGCCCACAGTGCCACGGCGAAGGCGTCAAAATTGATAAGCCTTGTACACACTGCGACGGCAAAGGACGAGTCGCCCAAAAACGCACGGTCGCCGTTAAAATTCCTGCAGGCGTCAACGACGGATCGCGTCTGAGACTGCGCGGCGAAGGCGGCGCCGGGACACAGGGCGCTCCCGCAGGCGATCTCTACGTCTTTTTGTCCGTCAAGCCCCATAAAACGATCCAACGCGAAGGCCTTGATCTTTATATCGAAGAACACATTCACGTTGCACAGGCCATTCTCGGATGCGAACTCGAAGTCGACACACTCGACGGCCCGCAGAAAATCGAAGTCCCTGCTGGCACACAGCCTGGCGATATAGTCAAAATCAAAGGTGCCGGTGTTCCCAAACTCGGATCGGATCAAAAAGGCGATTTCGTCGTCGTCCTTCAGATCGATATTCCTAAAAACCTCAGCAAATCTGAGCGCGAACACATCGAAGCATTCGCCAAATCACAGGGCGTCGAATTCGTCCCCGAAAAGAGCTTCTTCCAAAAGATTAAAGATAAACTCTCGGAATAATTTTTTTACAAACGAATTTGTTCGCAGCTAACGCTGCTTGCATTTTTGTTTTTTTTTTTAACAAACGGATTTGTTCGCAGCTAACGCTGCTCACGTTTAATCAGCGAAGGCCGTTAGGCCTGAGCAAATCCGTTTGTAAAAAACAAAAAACAACATTCGCGAAGGCCGTTAGGCCTGAGCAAATCCGTTTGTAAAAACAAAAAAACAACATACGCGATGGCCGTTAGGCCTGAGCAAATCCG
>DGWW01000309.1 GCA_002395385.1 Myxococcales bacterium UBA4248 | reverse complement strand
ATCGAGAGATAAGTTGGCTGGGGTTACGAAAAGTGATAAAAAATATTGCGGGTTCCAAGGGACTCAGTCCCTTGGCGGGGTCCGGGGCAGAGCCCCGGCTGCATCATTACCCTTATTTCATGTTTTCGTAGCCGATGACGGTTTGCAGCAGCGTCTGGGCGTACACCCGCGAAAAGAAATCGTTGGGATGGTTGATGTTATTGCCCGTGTAATCCTTAAATTCCTTGCGCGTCAGAATCGATTTGCTCATCGTTGTCATCTGACATAAGGCGATGGGAATGCCTGCTGCCTGTATCGACTTAATCACACCATCTGCAAATGCGGCTTCCTGCTGTTCCTGAAGGCCGTTCCAGCCGTTAAGGGCATTGGGATTGGGCACCATGGTGGATAGGACGACTTCGCTGACATTGGGGGATATCTGCACCATGCGCGCCATCATATTATACGCCATTTGGTTAAGTGCCACGAGGGGCGTATTGAGATCGTTCATGCCAAATGCAAGGATGAATAGATCGCAATTCTGAGCATAAGGCGTGATATACTGTTCGAAGTTGTTTTGCCCGTTTTCCATCGTCCAGCCGCCGACGGCATTATTGATGTATGTGATTTTAGGTACATTTCCTGGATTGTAGGTCGATGGCATGTTGGTAAATGTTCCCGATAAACCGCTTGCCTGGTATTCAACTTTGTAACCATATAAATCGGCAAGTGCTTCGGTAAACAGCATGGCATAGGAGTGCTGCGTGCCACCGCCTACGACGTAACTGGCATTTGCTCCAAAAGTAATGCTGTCTCCATAAAATATGATCTTAATATCCTCTTTATTCTTTAGTTTTTGAATCAGTTTGGAAAATGTTGCGCTGTAACTGGGTTGTTTAAAACCGTTCCACGCATCGGAATGATTGTAGGTGACTTTGACTTGCCATTGGGTCATCGTCGTTCCCTCTCCCCAGTAGGTAAAAACGTGTTGACCATTGTGCGATGTCACAAGCATTTGCTCGTCAACATTGTAATAATTGGCGTCGGTGATGTGGGGGATGGCATTGTTCAGGGTCTGCAGTTTGCCGCCGACGACCGTATAATCGACGCCGCCCGTATAGGTTTTCGAGCCATCGTAGGACGTCATTTTTACGACATTGTCGACGTTGTAAAGCATTTGCACGGTGTCGCCGACATTGATGAACATGGCGGTTTCTTCGAGCATTTGCTTATTGTTCCAAAATGGCTGCATGATGGGCTTGAGATCTTTCTGGTAGATGTTGTCATCGGGGATGCATGTGCCTTCCTGGCAGATCTGTTTGTCTGCGCATGCGATTGATGCAGAAAACTCTTTGCAGCCATCGCCATTCGTGTCTTCACATTTTTGATAGGTGCGTTCATCGGCGCATTTGGGCGCACTGCAAGTGTTTGTACATACAGGCGGTTTGGCTTCGCATGCACCATTCTGGCAGGCTTCGCCTTTCGGGCATGGTGATTCAATCCATTCTGCACAGCCAGTTTCTGCATTGAGCTGGCATGTTTTCAGGGTGGATTCATTTAAACACGCGTGTGCTTCGGTGCATTCTTTCTGGCATTCCGGCGGGGTTGTTTGGGGTTCGCATGCACCGTTCTGGCAAGATTCGCCTTCCGGGCAATGGGTTTCGACCCATTCTGCACATCCGGTTTCTGTATTGAAGTGGCAGCTTTTGAGCGTCGATTCATTGACGCATAGGGCTTCTTTGGGGCATGATGTCCCACACTCTGTCGAAGCAGACTTGCATTCCCCACCCATACAGGACTCGCCTTCCAGACATGGCAATTCAATCGGTTCGGCACAGCCGGTTTCTGCGTTGATCTGGCATGTTTTCAGGGTAGTTTCATTGATACATGCAGGTTCTTCGGTGCATTCTTTTTGGCATTCCGGCGGGGTTGTTTGGGGTTCGCATTTACCATTCATGCAGGATTCTCCTTCAGTGCATGACGATTCAGTCCATTCTGCACATCCGGTTTCTTCATTGAAGTGGCAGCTTTTGAGTGTCGATTCATCGATGCATAGGGGGTCTTTGGGGCATTCTTTTGTGCATTTCGGCGGTTCTGTTTGGAGTTCGCATGCACCGTTCTGGCAGGATTCGCCTTTTGGGCAAGGCGATTTAATCCATTCTGCACATCCGGTTTCTTCGTTGATTTGGCATGTCTTGAGCGTGGCGTCATCCAGGCATGTGGGGTCGCCGGAACATTCTTGCTGGCAGTTCCCGTGAATATTGGGCAATGTGATAGTCGTTTCACTGTCGCAAGCATTCACACCAAAAGCAATGCAGATGGCCGAAGCAATCAGGATTGTGGTTTTCGAAACACTTACTTTTTTCATCGTTTTACTCCTCCTGTCGATGGCGCATGTTGAACATAAAAATAAAGTTCCACAAGCATTATGGCAGAATATCATGCAAATACGAATAAAATAAAAAAACGCTCCGCGTATTGCCAAAGGCAATAGCGGAGCGCCGCAGAGCGTATGAAGGCCGCAGGCCGAAATAGCGGCGGCCTCAAGATTAATCCGATTCCGGGCCAGCTTTTGCTTCGTTGGATTCTTGGGTGGCAGGCGCCGGTGTTTCGGTGGCAGGCGCCGGTGTTTCGGAGGCAGGGGATTCATCTTTCGTTTTGTCTTCTTTCATTGCATGCTTTTCGCTCATTTTGCGATGTTTGCGATGATATCCGTAGGAGCCGTACTTCAGGTTGAGGTAGATTGAATTGAGCATGCCGAAACCGATGAAGTAGCAAACCAGCAGGAAAAAGGCGACGGTAGGATGGCTCAGGAAGCACATGGCCGCGAAGAAGGCAACGCCG
This sequence comes from Myxococcales bacterium UBA4248, assembly GCA_002395385.1. GTDB lineage: Bacteria > Myxococcota_A > Bradymonadia > UBA4248 > UBA4248 > UBA4248. Next base: position 24,912 of record DGWW01000309.1, on the reverse strand, counting down.
ATACCGATGTAAATCCAGTCGTGAATGGTCTTTTTGCCCTTAAGTGTTTTGTATTTGACGGTCGAAACCATGAGGACACCGATGGCGATGGTGATGCCGCCGATGGTAATGAGTTCGGAGTTGGTAAATGAAGTAAAACCGATGTGTATGGCGGCCATGACGATGGCTGCGATGGTGGCTGCGCCGCCGGGAGCTGGTATGCCTTTAAAGTAGGTTTGTACACCTTCATCCGGGGCTTCGACGTTGAATCGGGCGAGTCGTATGAGTGTGCCGCTGACGTAGAGGAAACAGGCGATAATGCCGAAGATACCGGCCTGATGCAGTGCAAATCCGTACATGATAAAGGCGGGTGCAATACCGAAACTGACGCCATCGGCGAGGCTGTCGAGTTCCATTCCAAATTTAGTCGATGTTCCTGTTTTTCGCGCAACTTTGCCGTCGAATAGATCGCAGACTAGGCTGCCAATTAGCATCAAAGCTGAATAAAATATATAATCGAAGTGTTCGGCACCTTGTTTGCTCATGGAATCGACGACGAGTGTCATGGCAATAAAACTGCAGCAAACAGAGCCTAAAGTGATGAGGTTTGGCAGTGCAAACTTTGCTTTTTTAATTTTCTTCATTTTGGACATGTTTAAAATCCTTTTTGAGTGTCCAGCGAGGGGTATCGCGTTTTTCAATCTTCTGCATGGTATTTTCGAAGATATTGTCGAGGGAAATGTTTTGCATATTGGCAAAGCAAATTAAGACAAACAGGAGATCTCCCAATTCTTCTGCAGAACTATGCAATGGCTCTCCGGATTTTGGCTTTTTGACGCCTGTTTCATGGCTGACAGCGCGCGAGAGCTCGCCCAATTCTTCGGTCAGCCTTGCGATTTGTACGAGTGGTGGGAAATATCCCTCTTCAAACTGGGATATCCACTGATCGACGCGTTTTTGTGCATCATGCAGCGTAATGGAATTCATTGTTTTTTTCTGTAATATGAGATGACAATTGCAAACAAAACAGGCGTAGTCTTTGGAACTCTATGCCATACATCCATAAACAGTCTATAATAGTGCGAACGCTCTTAGCAATTGGCAAAATGTTTAAATAGTAATCCATTGCGATGGTTCGGCCTTCCGCATTGATGGAAGTTGTGAACAAATCCGTTTGTTAAAAAACGATTTACGGCTGAATTGTGACAATCTATTGCAATTTTCCTACTGGAAAAATGTAGGCAAATGTGCTATATCTAAACAAGCCCGTCTGGCGCGCACAACGAGCGTAGCTTGACTGGTGAAGTGGTCAAACTTAATTGATGTGAATTGTCAGACTTTTGAGAATTTTAGTTAACTCAAAAAAACTGGAATATTTGTCCGGCAGATGCCGTTGACAGATCTGCGCACTAACGCATTCACCTTCAGTATGTCAAGGAGAAAATGTAATGCCTGATGTAAAAAATACCGAAACTAAAAAAGAGCATCTTCTTAAATGGCAAATTGGCGAACGAGTTGTCTATCCAAGCCATGGTGTGGGTGAAATTGTTGCAATCGAATCGAATGAATTGTTTGGCCCGGGAGCGCAGGTTTATGTTCTCGAGCTGATCCAGTCTCCACGTCGCGTGACGATTGCCACCGAGAAGGCCGAAAAAGGGGCGCTCCGTCCCGTCGTATCTGCCGAAGAAGCTAAAAAAATTATTGCCTCCCTCAAAGAACCGCCTCCTGCCTCCAAATCCGTTCCCTGGACAAAACGTCAGCGCATCCTCAATGACAAGCTTGCCAGCTGCTGCCTTCAGGATGTTGCCGATGTCGTTCGTGAACTGTATCACCTCAAAAACATTAAGGATCTTAGCTTTAGTCAAAGACGGCTTTTTGATACCGGTATCGGTCTCATCGTTCAGGAACTTTCGATTTCTCTGCAGCGACCTGTCGAGGAAATCGAAGAAGAAATACGTGCCATGTTTGTATAACTTTTAACATACATTCTATAGCAACAGAGCCGAGTTTAGGCTATGCTCTCCGTTGTGGCTGTGGCGCAGGTTTATCGCTTGCGCGATTATCGTGGGATAATCTGTAGACACACATGAGAGCATAGCCTTTTTCTTTTTTGGGGGCTCCAAAACTCATGCTGCGCACATGAGGCGTGAGATTCCTTCATATTTTATAGGAGACTACAATGCGGCTGTTGCACATGACCTCTGTCCTCGTTTCTGCCCTTTTGCTTTTTGCATGCTCTGATGATTCAGAAAGCCGCTCAGATACTCAGGCGGGAGATCCACCGATAGATGACCAAACACCAACGTGTGACAAGGCATGCCCCAAAGAGGCCTCGTGCGTAGATAAAACAACGCTCAAGAGCTGTCAGCTCAATGAGGAGACAGGCTGTGCAGAATGGATCGAAACACCTTGCCCGAATGATACATTCTGCGAGTCTGGCGTGTGTACTTCCACATCTCTGGAATGCGATGCCTGCCCTCCGGATGGGGCGGAATGCGTGGATGAACATGCCTATAAAAAATGCGCACCAAACGGTGAGACGGGCTGTCTGGGATGGTCGGATCCCATTGCATGCGGTGAAAATGAGACTTGTCGGGATGGGCAATGTGCAGCCTCAGAAGCGCCTGTCTCATGCTCGGATGCCTGTACCCAAAATGAAGCATGCGGCAGCAACAACAGTTACAAGGAATGCAAGGATACCGATGGCGATGGATGCAAAGAACTCGTCGAGGTTTCGTGCGACTCTGCACAAACTTGCAGTAAAGATGCATGCGTCTGCAAAAAATTCAATGCCGAACAGCCCAGCATGATCCATCTGCTCTCCGACGAGGGGAAAGGCAAATCGGAGTCGACGACGGTCAATGGTGGATTTCATGACGAATACCTCTATCACCACACTAATGAGTTCAAAATCGGCGTCCGGCAGGAATGGGGCGGCAGCATTATCTTTTGGGGACAGGCCGGTGACAAACCGGGATTGAACGATACCAATACGATCGATGCCAACGATACTGGCCGCGAGGTTCAGGTCGCAATTTACGATCTCTCCCGTCTCCGTCAGTTGTGCGCGGCTACAGCTTCCTGCTGGATCGATGGGGTGGGCAGCAGTACGAATATTTGTTCGACGGATATCAGGCATCTCGGGTGGAATCCTGTCCAGGGCGGCAATTATTGTAATACCGGCTCTGGCGTCGAATCCGTCTCGAACAAAGATGGCATTCTCGAAATCGTGACCGTGCCTCTGCAGTGGAATCCCGATTGGGACAATGGGGACCCGAATGCATGTGGTTTGTCGCGGGAACAGATATGCGCAGACGCAAGCAAAAATCATAAAAGATCCGATGTGCGCCTGACACAACGCATCCGCTTTATCAATGCTCTGACGGCTGAAATTTATTATAAGGTCGATAATATCGGTGAACTCGATCACAGGGCCAATGTCCAGGAATTCCCGACGCTCTATTCGGCCTATGGCGGACATGGACTCGGTGATTACGGCACACTCATGACGGCCAATAACACACTAGTCAAGCCTGAATCGAACACGGTTTTTAAAACAGAAGAACCCTGGGTTGCCTTTGTCAACAAAAGTAAAGAATATGGCGTAGGACTTTTGTACGAAAATGGGGTGCTCGAGTTTTCTGGTGAATATCACCCAAACAGCTTCAATGTGGTACGCTCGCGGGTCAATTTTGGCTTGCCTAAAAATGGAAGTGTGCAGACCAGAGTGTATCTCTTTTTGGGCAATTACAATACGATTGCGGATCAGGTCTCCAAAATACAAAAAAGATTGCCCCCCTTTGGAGCACTGGATAAACCAACTGGCGCAGAAAGTGTCAGCGGGGATGTCGCAATCTCAGGATGGGTTCTTGATAACAAAAAAGTTAAGAGGGTGGTCGCACGGATTGACGAAACGAAAGAAGTCGAACTCAAATACGGAGAGGAACGGTTTGATGTTTGTCTGTCGTGGGTTGGCTATGCCGATTGTCAAAAATCTGGTTTCAGTGGCACCGTCTCCTTTGAGGGATATACCAATCAGTGTGACCACCTGATCGAGATTATTGCGAAAGATGATGATAATAACGAGCGAACCATTGCCCGCAAGTTAATTAAGGTTAAATAGTTGACTAATTGCGTATATTTCTTGACAAATTTCTTAATAAAGACTATAGGCCGCCCGCTTTTGTTCTATCGCAAAAGCGCCGGTCTTTTTTAGACACATTATTTCGCTGTGACTTGTTTACCCGGGCTGTGTGTCCGATCGCAAACAGGTCAAAACCACCGGTCATTGCAGTTGTTGTAATTTTTTTAGAGCATTGGCCGTTGTGCGGTGAGCGCCGCAAAAGGTTTGGATTCGCACGTTGTTGTGCACTTGACAAAAAAAGGAAATTCCATGAGTCGTTACACTGGTCCACGCGTCAAAATTCTTCGTCGTTTTGGTATTGCTCTTCCGGGTTTGACCCGCAAGACCGTTGCCGAAGGTGTCAATCCTCCAGGTGAACATGGTGCCGGTCATCGCCGCAAAGCGAGCGAATACCGCGAACACCTCGATGAAAAACAGAAAGTTCGTCTCAATTACGGCCTTAGCGAACGTCAGTTCATTATCTACATGAAAGCCGCTATCAGCAGCAAATTGGATACGGGTCTGCGTCTGATTCAGCTCCTCGAAAGCCGTCTCGACAACTTCGTTTTCCGTGCCGGATATGCTCCCACCATTCCCGCTGCACGCCAGATCGTCAATCATGGTCATATCCTTGTCAATGGCCGCAAGGTCGATATCCCCAGCTTCCAGGTTCGTCCGGGTGATGTCATTTCTCTCCGTGAACGCAGCAAGAAAGTCCAGTTCATCCAGGATTCCATTGCTACACCGTCACTCGCTCGCCCGAGCTACCTCGAATTCGATCCCGAAAAACAGACCGCCAAAATGACAACCGAACCCAGCCGTGAGGATGTCCCCATCGTCGATCTCAAAGACAACCTCATCATCGAGTTCTACAGCCGCAAGGTGTAAGATCTTTCGCATTCTGCGCCCTTGTGGGCGCAACAGGCGCATGTCTTTCGGGCATGCGCTTTTTTTTGTCAAATTAAGATTTTATTTTTAACAAACGGATTGGTTCGCAGCTAACGCTGCTCACATTTTTATAAACGCGAAGGCCGTTAGGCCTGAGCAAATCCGTTTGTTAATCAAAAACAAAAAAACAGCGAAGACACCGTTAGGTCTGAGCAAATCCGTTTGTAAGAAAACAAAAGGGAAACAATTATGGCCAATATCAAAGCGGCGATTCCCAAGGGAACGCGTGATTTTCTCCCCGAACAGATGCGTCAGCGCACATTCGTCATGGACATCATTCGTCGTGTTTACGAAAAACACGGTTTTGCTCCCATCGAAACACCGGCCATCGAAAATATCGAAACGCTGATGGGAAAATATGGCGAAGAGGGCGATCAGCTGCTCTTTAAAATACTCATGCGAGGTGCCAAAGCCGCATCAGGCCAGTGCGATCTCGGGTTGCGCTACGATTTGACCGTACCTTTGTCGCGCTTTGTAGCCATGCATCAAAATGAAATTGGCCGCATTTTTAAGCGCTATCAGATGCAGCCGGTGTATCGTGCCGACCGGCCGGGGCATGGACGTTTTAGGGAATTTTATCAGTGCGATATCGATATGATTGGGGCACTCGCTCCTATGCCCGAAATTGCCTTGCTTCATGCTGTGAGCGATGTTTTTGCCGAGCTCAAATTCGACAAACTCTGCATTCATCTCAATGATCGCCGCATTTTGCGTGCACTTATTGAAGTCTGCGGCATTCCCGTCGAGCTCGAAACCACTGCCATTACGGCCATCGATAAACTCGACAAAATTGGCGTCGACGGCGTGCTCAAAGAACTGGCCGAGCGCGAAATTCCTCAGGATAATGCACAAAAACTGATGGCACTTATTGAAGCCAAAGAGACGAATGATGCGACATTGCTGGCGCTCGAGTCGCTCTTTGCAGATAAGGCCGATGCGCTCAAGGCTGTACAGGAACTGAGGGTGATCGTCGATGCTTCCCGATCATTCCCGAATGCACCGCAAATCCGCGTCAGTCCGGAACTTGCCAGGGGCCTGAATTATTATACCGGTGCTATCTTTGAGATCCAGGCCGAAGGTCTCAGCTCGAGCATTGCCGGCGGTGGACGTTATGATCATCTTATTGGCATGTTCTCTGGCCGCGATATTCCTGCGGTTGGCATCAGCCTTGGGTTTGAACGCATCTGTGTCATTATGCAGGAACGCGGAATGTTCGATAACATGAAAAATGACATCGATGTCGTTGTTGCACCAGCTTTGGCATCCGCTTTGGGGACGGCAGTTCAATTCTCTGCACAGGTGCGGGCGCTCGGATTCTCGTGTGAACTCTATCCCGGTTTTGACAAGCTCGCCAAACAGTTCAAATACGCCAACGAACGCAATGCACATTATGTTGCCGTATTGGGTGAAGATGAACTCGCCAGTGGTACGGTCACACTTAAGGATATGGTCACGGGGGAACAGAAAACCGCACCGATGAACGCAGTGCATGCAGAAGATGGCAAGCTCATGCTGTAGTTCCGGCTTTCCTGTTAGGTAAAAAGCGCCGTATTGCCGTCAGGCAAAAGGCGCTTTGCGCACGACGTATTCGGCATTTGCCGAATAGTCGGCGCGCCAAAATACTTGTCATTTTATAGGGGTCGTTTATACTAAAGTGCCTTGTTTTGGCGAGGCAATTCAACTTTGATTCCACTTGAGCTCAAACGTCGCTGGAATTTTAGTGGCGTTTGATTATTTCGGAGAAGCCCTGCATGCTTCAGAATTTAAGAGACCAGAAAAATTCCTGGTTAATTGCTGTACTTTTTGGCGTCATTATTCTCGTTTTCATCTTTATGTTCGGTATGCCGGGAACGGATTTGTTCGTCAGTAAGACAAATCCGGATGTGGCCAAAGTCGGCAGCCATAAAATATCTTTTGATGTCTATCGGAGCATGATCTATCGCTATCATGGAGATGACATCTACAATGCACCGAATTATCCGGCTCAGGCAAGGCAGCTGGCCGAAGGCATTGGTGTCATTTATTTGCTCGCCGATGCCGCACGCGAGGCCGGTCTGCGCGTCAGTGACGAAGAACTGCACGATTACATTACGAACTGGGAATCCGGGAATAATGATATTATCCGTCTGGGATTCCTGCATAAAAATCAATTCTCGCAGAGAAATTACAACGATGCACTGAGCCGTATGCAGCTCTCTGCGCGTGATTATGAAGATTTTAAACGCGAAGAGCTGCTCGCACGACGTTATATGATCCTCATGATGTCTTCCATCAGCGTCTCGGACGAGTCGCTCTGGCACGATTATGCCGTAGCCAACGCCGCTGCGGATCTCGAGATCGTTCGCCTGACGACCTCTGCCGTCGGTGCCACTTTCAAGAATCTGACGACAGAGGAAATCGCCAATTTTGCCGAGCGCGACAAAGATAAGATTCAAGATTATTATAATGAGCATCTCGGCGACTACACGACGCCCGCCAAAGCAAAGCTCCATCAGATCGTCATTCAGAAGCAATATGCAAAACTGACAAATCCCGGCGAAAAGACGATCAAGACGAACCAGCCAACCGAGCGATTTGCCATCGTCAAAAACCAGGTGCTCAATGAAAATCTCGATTTTGCCCAGGCATTTACAGACTATGACGAATCGGAAGACAAGGAACTCAAGGGCGTAACGGGGTTGTTGAGCATCGATATTATGGCTGAGCCCATTCAAAAGGCTATCGAAGGTAAAGCCGTGGGGGAAGTGGTGACAGCGGAACTTTCGGATCGCTTTATCATTGCCAAAGTCTTGGAACGTACCGATAAAGTCGTCACCCCACTTGCGGATGTTCAATATCAGATCGCCGAAAAACTGCTCAATGATCAGCGCATCAAGAGCCGAACCGATGAAGTTGCAGCCAATATGATTGCGCTGGCTCAGAGCGGTAAATCCCTTCAGGATGCGGTTTCGTCCACACTTTATGCCAATGTCCTTGCCGATCAGCCCATGGCGCCTGCCGCAGAAATCGCGCCAGATTCTGCTCCCGCAGATGCCCCAAAAGCTGAAGATGCTCCCGAAACTGCACCCGAACTGGTTGCCATTCCTACAGAGCTGCCCATCGTGCCCGAAGCTGGGCGTGCCAAAGCGATGGAAATCAATGATGTCACCACGAGTACCAGTTTTCTTACCGGCGTCGGTATGAGTGACGATCTTGCCCGCGATATTCGTGCTGCTCAACCCAATACGGTACTCTCAAAACCCTATCAGATTGGGGAAGATACCGTGATTGTCAAAGTGGTCAATAAAAAGGAAGCCAGCCGCGATTTGTTTAATACCGAAATTGAACAGCTCCGCGAACAAGCTATCGCCGAAAAAGCCCTTAAGCTCGTCGGATCTCCCGATGCCGTCATCTCGGCCAGCGGTCCATACGGCCTTTGGGTTCAGCAAAAAATATCTCAGGCCAAAACGGATGGATCTTTCACCCTGACTGAAGATTATTTCGCAAAACTGGCCTCAAGACGCCAAAAACAGGCTGAATCCAAATAACCTTTGGTCTAACCTTTTTTACACATGAAAATAGATCGTCATTCCATCTTCCTGGCATGTCTGTTGTGCATTGCGGGGTGTTCCAGCCGAACACCCGAAGATACACCATCCCGGGATGTGGCAACTGTCGACGTAAAACCAACCATCGATATGCCGGAAATGCCTGAAAAAACAGGCGTTTTCGGGGTTGTCAATGGCGGCATGTTACAAATCGAAGCCGGTGAAACAGACCGGCTCATGCAGACCAATGCCGAGCGCGGGTTTGGGTTCTCCGTGCCTGTGGGGCATCGTGTTTCCAGCAAGCTCTCTTCTTTTCGCATCCATGATCCTCAGTTGGATGTGGCACATCTGAGTATGACGCGGTATCAGGGCGTGGCGGTGATTTCGGGGGGACTCAACGCCCCTGTGGATAACACCAATACTGCATGGCTGCCGGCAGAGACGATCCCCGCATTGCTTAAGGTGTATGATACTCAGGCGGGGATGGCCGAGTTGATACCTGAGCAAAAATTGACGCCCGGGTTCTATGTCATTCATGACAATTCTATGTTCAGTGGCAGACTGCGTTCGGATGTCTCTGCCTTTTATCCAATCCTGGTCCCTAAGGGCGGGGCGTTACCATGGTTTGCTGATGCCGATCAATGCTTTGAGGCTGTCCAGGAACTTGTCGAAAAATTAATGCTTTCCCAAACGATCGGAGAGGCGGATAAGGCTTCGCTCAGATCGTGCGCACAAATGCAAAGACTTGCTCTGAAAGCGACCGATGCTGTGGCAAATGAGTCTATGGCCCAAAATCTTCAGCTTCGCCTGTTTTATTTGGCCAGGCTTTTGGATCCCTCGGATCGCGAGGCACATCTGAATGTGCGTGAACACATGTCTCCCATGGGAGGGGGGCTCGGGCATGCACTCTGGCTGCTCGAAAAGGAAATCAACCTGGCTCGGCTGATTGAACTGCACGTACAGTTAAAAGATGAAACCATACCCGAAGGAACGGTTCTAAACATTCTGGATCATTATCGATCCCTGGAGCAGTTTAAAAGGCAGCGATCGAAAAATGGGAATTACCCGGAAAATATAGAGCCTCTGGAAAGTCTGGTATGGATGCTTTTTGCACGCCTGGAAAATACAGATCCCGTGATATTTGAGACGCTTTTTGATGATATTTTAAAGGAGGGGCCGTGGCGGCATGCATTGGTGGAGCGGCTTGGCGCGATAGAATATCTTGAACTTCAACAGATTGCCGGGAAAGATAAAAAGGTTGCCGAACGACTGCAAAGGCTTGAGGAAAGTATTCCCGCTGCTTTCGTCAGGCTGGCTTCCAATATGCGTATCAAAGCCCATCCTGCCAAAGTGACACTGGGCCCTTATCGGTTTTCTGGGATTCCAGAGGATGAAATCTCTGCATGGAGAGCGACAATTCAGGGGAAAACGCAGGAAATACAGGCATGTCTCGATCCCAAAGTCCACGCAGATGCCGGCTTTTTAATCCTCAAACAGCCGCTCAATGCAACTGTTTTTGAAAAAGATGCCATGGGGGTTCTCTATGATCCGATCGGTGATAAACGAACCAGGCAAACACTGACTCCCGTAGAAATCCAGTGCATTTTAAAGCTCTTTGCAAATCTTCCGACGCTCCCCTCACTGGAGAATGCTCAGAGTATGCAGGTCGGCATGACGTTTTTAGAGCGATGATCCGGGGTGGTTTCCATTATTGTTCCGGCCATGGTTAATGACAATAGAGGAGAAATGGATTTTGTGGCAAGGGGGCATGCCCCCTTGTCAGATGCAATAGTCTCTTTATCTATGTCCACAACAATAAAGAAGTCCGTAGGACTTCAATATTTGTAGCCCCCGGTTGGCGCATCGCGCCTACCGAGGGATCATGGGCAGCCTCCCCCCTTTTTCCCAGATTTGCCAGCCCAAAGGGCTGGCAAATCTGGGGGAGAATATGCACTTATTGAACATTGAGAAGGCGTCTGTCGATGACGCGTTCGTTGTTATCCGTGTCAGTGGCTATGATCTCGAGGAGATGTGCGCATTCTTTGTCGAGGCCGGTGACTGATATTTTGCCCGAATAACCGACATGATTGCATTTGGGATAACCAGGCCATGCTGAACAGACATCCGGGCGGCTCGAACCATAGCTCAAAGCAACTCTCGTCCCTTCGTCGATTCGGGCTTCGATTTTGGCTACGCCTTTGTTGTCGAGTGCCCACCCCGAAACATCGACATTTCCCGAAACGGCGCTTTTGCCATCGGGGTAATCCATGACGCCAAATGGGGGAATCGTTCGGATGAGTCTGTTGGCTGTATCGGCAATGTCCTTGTAAGCCCCCAACATAAGGTAGGAACGTGCACTGACTGTACCATTGGCTGGTAGGCCAAATTCAATATTGGCGCGGACATTGTTAAAATGTTTGTATTGAGGTGACATGATTTGGAAAGCGCTAAAGTTGCGATGACCATTCTCATATAAAATGCCGACCCCGTAATCATGATTTGCATTTTGAAGCGTAACCCAAGGGGCTCCACTGTCAAATGTTGTGGTGTACTGCTGCTCTTTATTGTTAATTAATTTATCTATAGGAACGACTATATTTCCATCTTTCATTAGAACATAAAGATCTGGCATTCCATCGCCACGGGCTGCATAAAGTGTTGGCATCTCTTGTAAAGGATATGCCTGATGTGAAATATCTGTTAAATTCTTTACAGTATATTGAATCTCAATGACATGTTTTTCGATGAAACGAATGGTTTGAGTAAGCAGAACGTCTGAACGCGTCATATTTAAGCTGGGATCAATGCACTCTGCTTGGTCGATTGCGAGTGTGCTTTGACAGTCAGAATGATTCCACATTGGATTCCATTGGAGTGGTTTTGTTACAACCTTGAGTTCTCCATTCTCTGTACTAATGGATTCAATACCAGAACCTTTATTACAACGATTCCCCCCTTGAACAGGATTCCAGCCTAAATAATAGGTTTCGGTACCACAGCAGCTTCCGACACACTCGTACTGAGTTGTGGCGTTGTAACAAGAAGCGTTGTAGGCACACCCCTGTCTTAATCGACTTGCGTCGTACATAGCAAATTGGACTTCACGGCCAGAATCATTATCATCTATTGTATTCGTATTATTAATGCCAGGACCTGTGCCAGTCTCGCCAAAAAAGACAATACTTCCTCCCAACTCTTGGCGGATACCAACCTTTATGGCATTTGTGGAATCATACAAAAAGGTGTCTATAGAAGACTTTTCTTTTACATCCTCTACTTTGCCATAAGTTTTCTCCCCCTCCATGGGGCGGATGTCGGGGGCCTCAATGCTCGTGTATTTACATGTCTTGTTGCATACACCTGTGGATGTACAGTTATTCGGACACTCCGCCGGGCATTTGCATGCGCCCTTGTCATCGCATCCGTTTTTGCATTCGGTTGGGCATTTGCATGCGTCCTTGTCATCGCATCCGTTTTTGCATTCGGTTGGGCATTCAGCGTGTGTATTGCACACGCCGTCGGTACAGTCATTGGGGCATTCCGCGGGGCATTCTGTGTGTGTATTGCACACGCCATCTGTGCAGTCATTGGGGCATTCCGCGGGGCATTCTTCGTGTTTGTTGCATACGCCGTCTGTGCAGTCATTTGGGCATTCCGCAGGGCATTCTGTGTGTTTGTTGCATACGCCGTCTGTGCAGTCATTTGGGCATTCAGCCGGGCATTCTGTGTGTGTATTGCACACGCCGTCTGTGCAGTCATTTGGGCATTCCGCGGGGCATTCAGCGTGTTTGTTGCATACGCCGTCTGTGCAGTCATTTGGGCATTCCGCGGGGCATTCTTCGTGTTTGTTGCACACGCCATCGGTGCAGTCATTTGGGCATTCCGCAGGGCATTCTTCGTGTTTGTTGCATACGCCGTCTGTGCAGTCATTGGGGCATTCAGCCGGGCATTCAGCGTGTGTATTGCATACACCGTCTGTGCAGTCATTGGGGCATTCTGTTGGGCAGGCTGGTTTTTGACAGGCTTCTATTTCGGCATCTGTACAATTTTCGCCAGTTTCACAGTTGCATTCCAGGACAGGGTCATCCTGATTGGGTGAAGAACTGTCATTCGAGCAGCCGCCCAGGATTGAGACTGTGATTGAGGCACATAAGATTCCAAGAGAAATGGGGGAGGTGTGGCGCGTCATAAAAAACTCCATTCAAAGACTTCGGGACAATGGTGATTCATACAAATACAAAACGCCGTATTGCCTTTAGGCAAAAGGCGTTTTGCCCGGGCCGTATCGAGCAGAGATGTGCAATTTGCACATCTCTGGCGAGATAGGCCGGGCCACACTAGGTTACTACTCAGCCGCCAGCCTTGTATATTTTAACAAACGGATTTGTTCGCATCTAACGATGCTCACTTTTTTAGTACGAATGTTAGCAAGTTTGTACGGACTGAGGCTAAGGTCAATACAAATACAGTAGAGAGATGGGGGAGGGGCCTAGGGCTGTCGAGTTCTAAAATCACTTGACTTTATGAAAATCGCCAAAAACCTGATGATTGCTTGGTCTGAGCCCTGAAAGGGCGAGCAGATTACAGCCCGGGGGGGGGAATCAAAAGGCGCGTAGCGCCACTCCTTCAAATCCTGCCCTCGCCATTTATGGAGAGGGAGGGATGTCAGGCAAAGCCTGACAGGGTGGGTGAAGGCCGAGTACGGAGCAGAGCCCCGGCTGAATAGTTACCCTAAAAAGAATTTAAAAAAAATGCATAAAAATTGCGCCTTGTCATTAAAAATCGCGTAAAAGAAAAATGCGAAAATGTATGCGTCTCAAAGACGTTTTTTGGAAAACGCTGCATACAGTCTTTGTCTCATTATGAAACGCAGGATTTTTTGAATGGCCAACATTTTGGTGATTAATACGACGAGCCATGAAACGCGCGTTGCGTTGGTTGAAAACGGCTCGATATCCGAGTTTTTCCTGGAGCGGAGCTACGAACGCGGCACGGCAGGCAATATTTACAAAGGTCGTGTGCTGCGCGTTTTGCCGGGCATGCAGGCTGCTTTTGTCGATATTGGACAGGAAAAGGCTGCTTTTTTGTACGTCTATGATGTCTATAACAAGCACGAGGCATACATGCAGGAAGTCGATGCCGATGCCGTCGATGATCCCGAAATTCCTCAGTCGCGTGGCCAGAATCGGCCGATAGGCCCCATCGAGGAGCGTCTGCACCAGGGCCAGGAAATTCTCGTTCAGGTGGCCAAAGAAGCCATTGGCACGAAGGGAGCCCGCATTACGAGCCATATCTCGCTACCGGGGCGATTTCTGGTTCACATGCCGACGTTCGACCATATCGGGGTGAGCCGCCGCATCAGTACAGAGGCCGAGCGCACGCGCTTGCGCGATCTCGTCAATGAACGCCGTCAGGCCGGGACGGGCATCATCGTCAGGACGGCATCCGAAGGGGCCACAGAACAGCAAATCGACGAGGATTTCAAATATCTGACGAATCTTTGGCGCGATATCCTTGGAGATTTCGAACGCCAGTCTGCGCCTGCCCTGCTCTACGAAGAACTCGACCTTCCCCTGCGGGCTGTGCGCGATTTGCTCACGGACGGCATCGATGAAGTCATCGTCGATAATGAAGAACAATACAATCGTATCCGCGAATTTGTTTCCAAATTCATCCCGGATCATGTGGATCGCGTCAAACGATACCAAGGGCTCGATCCCATTTTCGATGCCTATGGCATTGAAATCGAGATTTCACGGGCACTTTCGCGCAAAGTCTGGCTCCGAAGCGGCGGCTATCTCGTCATCGATACGGCCGAGGCGCTCACGGCCATCGACGTCAATTCGGGCAAGTATGTCGGACAGCATTCGCTCGAAGATACCATCCTGCAAATCAATCTCGAAGCGGCGCGCGAAATCGCATACCAGCTCAAGGTCCGCAATATCGGCGGCATCGTCATCATCGATTTTATCGATATGGAACGCGTCGCAAACCGCGAAAAGGTCTATGCCGTTCTCGAAGAACAGCTTGCACACGATAAGGCCAAAACCAATATCCTCAAGATCAGCGAATTCGGACTCGTCGAAATGACCCGCAAACGTGTGCGCGAAAGCTTGATTCAGAGCGTGTGTGAACCGTGTTTCTATTGCGAAGGCAAAGGCTATATCCGCAGCCGCCAAAGTGTGGCTTACGAGATTCTGCGTGAACTCCAGCGCGAAGCTGCACTCGGCAAGAGCCATAAATTGACGGTCATGGCACATCCCGATGTCGCACAGCTCCTTTTCGATGAGGAACGATCGGCAATTGAGGCACTCGAGGCGACACTTCACCGCGCCATCGAAGTGCATGCCAACCCTCAATTACATCATGAGCAATTTGAAGTTTATGATGATTGAGGGGGCCAAGCCCCCTGCGGCGCTATTTGCTGCGCAAATACGCGCCTACCCCCGATGCGGGGACACCCCGCAACGCCCCGCACAAAACCCCAAAGATGCGCTTTTTCCCATCAAAATACAGCGATAAACGGACGCAGACAAAAATCATAGCAACTGCCAAGGGCCAATCCTATTAATACCTTCATGAGTGACGATCATCCCAGAAAAGATTATAAGGCGAGTGTTGAAGCCGGATTACATCGGCTCGAACAGGAAAAATTGTCATTTCTTGGAGCGAGTCCCGTCATATCAAAGTTCGATTCCAGAAATCTCGAAGTGTATGCACCGTCTTTGGATACCGAAGATGAAACGACGGTCAATGATCGCGATATGATGCCGTCCGGTGCCTTTGACATGATGCGCACACTGAGCGATGTTCAGCAAATCGGCTCGGATTTGCTGCTCGAGGATGACAATGCCATCAAAAAATCCGAAATGCCAACCGTCGATTTTGGCAATGATGAATCGGAAGAAATTTCGGACATCCATACCATGGTTTCGTCGAATCAGTTCAGACATGACCGAAAACAAAGGCATGATACACAGTCTTCTGTAGATTATGCTGAGGCTCGCAGGGAAGATACGTCAGACAGGACGTTTGACAGCCTCGATGGCAAAAGCTCGCAGGATGTCAGCCTGTTTGCAGAACCTGAAAATTGGGATACCGCCGAAACCAATGACTTGGGAAGACACGCCAATCGCGTTCGTATCGTTCTGGCCAAGGATTACAACGATGAGAATGCCAGGACTAATGATCTCGGCAAGGATGCGAATCGCGTCCGGGCTGCCATCGCTCAACAATATGCCGGGGATAATGTCGAGACCAATGATCTCGGCAAGGATGCGAATCGCGTCCGGGCTGCCATCGCTCAACAATATGCCGGAGATAATGTCGAGACCAATGATCTCGGCAAGGATGCGAATCGCGTCCGGGCTGCCATCGCACAGAGGTACGATGGGGTCGATTCGGAAGCAGACACACACGATATCGGCAAATTTGCCGAACGCGTCAGATCCACTTATTACAAAGGAGAGGGAGACGCGTTTGACGAAGAGGAAGATGAAGAAACACTTCCATCCAGGGACTTTCTCGATTTTGCCGAAACCACAGATCTCGGACATCAGGCTGAACTCGTAAGAAAAGCTTTGTCGCAGCAGAGACCGGATGCACCACCGCCTCCCCCTTTGCCCCCGATTCCGAATGCCTCATCCAAACCAAAAGCACGGGTTCTTAAACCCGCTCCCGGCTCTCCCAATACGCCTGTCCCTGCGCCGCCTGCTGCTATCGATAAACTCAAACAACAGGGCATCTTTGAGCCGATGACCGTACACCCTGCGGTTTCTGATTGCATTCGCAGTATTCCTGCACTCGATAATCTTTTGCCTCAATCGACGGTTCAACCCTGGACCGGAGAACTCGATTCCGGAGATGAAACGGTTCCTCATGAACCGCCCAAGGCCGAGCCTGCTCAGGAAAAAGCCGATCTCTCGCCTGCCGTTGTGCCTGTTGCACAGCCCGAAGTCTTACAAATTCAAACACCACCCGGCAAAATGCTCGATGAACTCGACATCGAGAGCCGCGAAACCATCCCCATCAACCTGACAGATGAGTCTTTAAAGGCCATTGCCGAAGAAGCTGCAATGCATCGCGCCAAGACGACGCCGATTAGCAGACGTTCTGTCAATATTCCCATCAAAGCACAGACAGTCGTATTTGAGACACCTTCCCCACATGTAAAAACAATGGCATGGGGAATCGCGATATTGGTTCTCCTGACGGGAATCGTTTATATCTTGTTTTTAACCGGTGTCCTTGGAAAATTATCACCCTCGCTTGCGCCTCATAGACCGACGCATGCTAAAGTCACTGTTTCGGCGGTTCCTGTCGATCCCATTAAATACCGCAAAACGATTGAACTGGCGTCCGAGGCTGTAGCCAATACATTCGATTTCGAATCATGGCTGGAACCCTGGATTGAAACGCGCGTCAATCAACAGGTCGCGCCCGAGGGAAGAATGACCTATCTCGAAATGGCCATGGCATTTTATCCCGATAAGCCGAAATATGCACAGCGTTATATCGAGGCCTGCATCGATGCCGGTCAGATTGAACATGCCCGGGCCACACTGCAAAGCCTGCCCGCTGGTATTCAGAAAGATGAGGCCTTGCACGATCTGAAATACAAAATATGGTTGAGTGATACACACTTCATTAGTCCTACGACCACATTGGGCGAAGAAACCTGCGATACGATCTCGCCACTCGGAGGCGGATCCACGCTCACATTTAAATGTGATTTAAAGGGAGAGACTGTCGCTGCATTCAAACCTTTACAGGCTCGAAAACAATCGAATTATCGTGCTGAAATTGCTGCATGGCGTCTGTGTGAACTGATCGAATGCGATTTCGCAATCCCATGGAACCGCCCCGTTCGAATTGAACGAAATTTCTTCAATCAGCTTTACAACCGCTCAAAATCCAAGAAAAAAGATTCATACCGAAAGGAATTGATCGATATTACATGGACAAAAGATGGCGATGGCAGCTTTGTCTATGGAACGCTTAAAGACTGGGTGCCCAATTTTACCCGGTTCCCCATCGAATATAAGACGCTCTGGCAGTCATGGCTCAGTCAGAATAATTATATCGAGGAATTTAAACCGCTCAAGGATGCCCTCTCGGTACTGAGCAAAAATCCGCATACGGCTAAATTGCTTAGTTCCCTGCTCGATCAATCGCCGTCCGTCACGACAAAGCAGTTGGCGGCTCAGGTCTCCGAAGTGTTGGTCTTCGATTTTCTCGTCGGCAACTGGGATAGATTTTCGGGGGTGCCGGACTGGTGGGGCGTCAACTGCCAATATAAGGATAACCGCATTGTTTCGATCGATAATGGGGCTGCATTCCCCACTTACAGCAATGATAAGGTGTATGAGCGCTTTATGATGGCCGAGCGCTTTAGCGAACATTTTATCAACGCACTCAGAGATCTCGATAAGGAGCAGACCTTTAAGATTCTTTTCCCATCGCCCTCTAAACATGAAACTGAGAGTTTTGAACAATTCTGGCGTCAGCGAAGCCAGGTTTTAAACCGCGTCGATACTTTGAGTGAAAAGTATGGCGTTGAACGTGTGCTTTCCTTATGAACAGAATCATTCAGGCCATTCTATTATTAATAGGGTTATTATGTATCGGATGTCATTCGAATGATGATATTACCGGGAGCTATGAAGAGGATGATATCTCCGGTCGTCATTTGGATGGCGATGCCACTCAGAATATTGTCTGGAAAGAAGGGGAGGCTGAACGATATTTCAGGTTTCATTTTAGGCAGTTCGGGGATGATATTGGCGGTACATTCGAAACGTTTGATCTGAGCTCGCATGATCTGTTCACTCAGATCCCGACCTACATGGAGAATACCGTCAGCTTGTATTATTGTGCCCGCATCGATTTTGGATATGTCCGAAAACATGCGGCATATATCTTCTTTACAGATCGCGAACAGCGACAGTGGGGACTCGTTTTGGATACAAGCGCCGATCCGCCGACAGGCGTTCTCAAACGCGCCTATTATAACCATATCGGCGATGTCAGATTGGAAAATCCCGAGTATTATCTTCGTGAAGATGTTGAATATCAGGAAAAATTGAGCCAGGGAAAAATGCCCTATCCTCAGATCGCGCTAAAGGCAATGGAAAAAGATACCAAACGCTCTTTGGATTGTATCTATTATTATAAAACTAAAAAATTTGAAGTGACCATTCCCGGTGAGCTGGCCAATCGACTTGTGGATTGCTCTCCAAGCCAGGCTCGATGTGACAATTATAAACTGGCTGTCATTGGAATGATGCCGCAGCACCGGATTCCCAATCCCGAAAATGTTCAGATCCATGAAATTATGACCGCACGGCTGGATGATTGTGACATTACGTCTGACCGAAAGAGAACGCTCTCTCTCCGCGAAAATCCTTATAAAATGATATCTGCAAATAGCTCCGGCCTTTATATTGCGACCGTCATTGCCTATAAGGATAATAATGCCAACGATCAGTGGGATTCTGCCTCCGAACCCATCATTGCCGCGCTCGATAACCAGACACTCGTCTTCTATGACTCTGTTCCCAGTACCATGTATGGTAATTCGTTGAGCGGTGACTCCTACGAAATTCCAGTCATTCACGAAGATACATTTGATAAATCTACAGGATGGTTCATATTTAATGATGATTCAAGTGAACAAAAAGATCTCTATCGCGTCATTCAAAAATTGACGCCCCATACCGCCGATACCTTGATCCTCAAAAATATCGATGCTCAGGCAGATGGGACAGACGGATGCCTCCTTTATTCGGACGGGCATTTGCCCCCATCTTGCGCCGGGATCGTTCCCGTCCTGCTTCAATAGGAGGACGGCAATGCAAAGAATGATCTGGCTTTTGGGCTTATTGTGCATCTTCCTGTGTGCTTTGCCGTTAGATACTTCCGCACAGGGATTGCCCGATTTGAATATCACACCGGACAAAATGTACTCCGTCGCAATCTTCCCACAGTCGATCCCTATCTATCTGACAAAAGATATCCCTCCCAAAGTAAATATTGATGTCTCTGTCGTTAAAAAAGCATTGTCCGAACAAATAAAAGGCCATCCCTATTTAAATCTGATCTCTTTCGATGAAATAGAAAAATCTTTCAAAACCTCCGACATTCTTCATACCGAAGCGTTTATGCAGGCCGAAATTGATATGAATTATGCACAGACTTTTATCTCTGGCATGAATTATATGGCCGCTATCGATATACTTCAGCGCGTGACCGAAAATTATAAAAAATCCCTGGTCCAATATTATCGACCGAGTACGGTCGCACAGGCATATCAACAACTTGCCTATGCTTTGATCTCGCAATATGAAGAAAACCCCGATGAGTTCCAGACATTGATACATTCTGCAAGACTCGCTTTTGTAGAACTCATTCGCCTGGCACCCTATCTCGTCATGCTCGAAGGAAGACAGGCGCACGAACGCGTCGTGCGGTATGATGAGGCACTCGAACTCTTTTTGAACAATGATGCCTACCGACAGACCGCACCAAAGGATGCAGACGCTCTGGCACGCAAAATCGGGGCCGATATTATCTTAATGGTGCGCCTGGTACAGCAAAATGATGGTAACTTTAATCTCGAAATCGATGAATATCACGCCAAAACGCAAAAAATAGAATATCATCAAAAAACAATCGATTTTAATGATCATAACATGACCAGCGAAAAAGTCGGTATGGATGCAGCCTGGTTGATGAGCAGATCATACGATTGTCTCGATGTCCCGCTGGATCCGCCACCCCCCGAAAAACAATGGCGCGGGCGGTTCTTTGCGGAACTCGGGTTTAGCTATTCTTCCTATCTGGGATTTCCTACCGAGCAAATCCTGCCCAATTTGGGCGGTCACCTGCTGGTCTCTTATCTCATCGATCCCTACGTCTTTGTGCGTGCCGGTTTCGAGGCACTCGCCGTCATCAGCGACAGCAGCAGGGAACTGTACGACACGTTTCAGGTGTACCAGTTTCCCATCCATGTCGGCATGATCAAATTCTGGAACTGGTTCGGACTGTTTTTTGCCGTCGGCGTCAGCTTTAGCTTCTCGCCCCCCTTTGCCATCGCACATTCGACGATTTGCAAAACCTTCGGGCGCGATGATCTCGAATGTGGCGTGGGCGATGTCGCCGTTACCGATTCGGGATTCGCGCTGAGCATCGATACCCTGCTCGGCATGAAATTCGGCCTCGACCCGTTTTACTTTACCGTCGAAGGTACCGCCAATCTCACCGCTTACCCCATGCTCGACGAAAAATCTTTCCGATTTCCCGTCGGGTTGCGCGCGGGCATCGAGTATTGGTTTTAAGGGGGATGTTGTTAGCAAAGAAGTCCGTAGGACTTCAAGATTGGTAGTCCCCTATTTTGAGAGTCTTGAGCGTTTATATCTCATCAGTTATTGTGAATTCGTGGGATTTCTTGGCATCTACAAATTATTTGTTAATTACATGTACTTTGTCCAGTAGAACACCCTTCAGTACAAATTAATAATTTTTCGCTATTCATTAATAAACCTATATTAGGAAAAAGGCTACGCAATACTAATGCCACGTTCCTTTTATCTGGAATCAAATAAAAATTCTCAAGAATAAAATCAAACTGTTTGTAGCAACTGCTATTCGCTGAATAAGAACTGTTATTAATTGTTATGCCATTTTCAAAGTTCCCATCCTGAATCGGATTGCAATAAGGACTACTAGCAAAGTTACTATCTTTACACAATACATACGCAATGTATTTATTGAATTCATCATCCATAATTGTACCCATTGACTCTGAAGTGGAGCAGTTAGATAAAAAATATTGCGACTGCTCACCGGGTTTGATCGTTAAAATTGAATCTGCAATTAACTCCCATTGTATTTCTTCACATACAAAACTTAATCCTCTTACACAACGATAATTAATTCCTGCATCACATTTACAAATATCATTCACTAGATTAGAATCTGAATTATTCATACAATAATAATTATCATTGTGCTTTGGACAATTAATCTCCTCGGGGGTTATATATTCTTCTATAACAACAGTTGGAGTATGACTAGTTATATCTTCTAATTCACAAACTAATTTGTTATCTGTATTACAAGAGAATGTATTCGCTTTGCACTTGCTTGCGCATTTGTTAGATGTCGGATCGCAGCCACTAGGACAAGAACTAATACTATACTGATTGTTAAAACCAGAATCAGAAGCTGAAACTGAAAAATATTTTTCTTTATTATTACCTAAACTATTATCTAAAATATAATAGCATCCTTCAGGCATATTCTCCGAAGTAAATGTCTCGGATTTGTCATTGTTTATTATATTTAGAATCTCATTGCAGCTCTTATTCTGTATAAAAATCTGTTTATTGCCAAGACATGCCATCTTTATCTTGTCATTTGGACAATAAAATAATTCATCATCAGTTTCTTCATCGCAAGTAATACATGCATTACCATCGCAAATGCTACCTTTTGTGCAAGGATCTAAAAGATAATTGTTGTCAGGTTTTGTTATTGAAAAATCAATCTGTGTGTTA
Source organism: Myxococcales bacterium UBA4248 (assembly GCA_002395385.1). Lineage (GTDB taxonomy): Bacteria > Myxococcota_A > Bradymonadia > UBA4248 > UBA4248 > UBA4248. The sequence goes on along the minus strand of DGWW01000309.1, from coordinate 2,779 downwards.
TTTTCACCAATTACATAATAACAACCCACATCAATTAGTAGATTTTCTGAACTTAATTGTGTAGGCGCTTTACCTTTAATATTATTCACAACGGTTTCACAGTCTTTTCCCGTAATTTTATAATATTTGCTACCTAAGCAAATGTTATTATCATCTTCTTTGCCTTTTGGACAATAAAGCTCATTATTATTAGTTCTATCACAGGGATTCTCAGGCTCGGTTTTGCATTCATTTGCGTCACATCCATTCGGGCAGTATTCAATAGAATATTTATTCTTTTCAATAGGTTTTACTAAAATATTATCATAACAACCATCAATTTTATTTGACGAACCAATATTTAAATTATCAATATTTTTAATGTTTTTTAGCAAGTTTTCATCACATGACAAAGTCGTGGGTTGAGATGGGGATGTATATATCATTCCAAATACTTTCCCAAAACATGCTTCGCATGGATGGTCATCGACATTACCTATAACTGTTATTGTATTTTCATTATAACCTAGACATGAATTTTTTACATCTTGACACCGTTCATTTATGCATACTTCATTTTCTGAACAAGTATTTGCCTCCCAGACACCATTAACACATGTTTGTAATTTTTTACCCTCACATCGTTTTTGACCTTCAAGACATTTATTATCTTCTGGCCCGTCGTTTATACATTCTACTGAATCATCTTTTAATACACAATGCTGATTATCATTGCATTCATTAGCATCCACCCACTCTTGTCTTTGACATACTTGAATACCGTTCTTTTTTGGATGACATCGTTTCTTCTCATTTTCGCATACATTTTCAACAGGTTCTTCATTTTTCACGCATTGTACATTTCCGTCTTCATCCGAGCAATGCTCATCTGAACCACATTCTTTTGGTACCCATCGACTATTCTCACATATTTTTATAACGTTATCACCACATTGTTCCTGTCCATCTCTGCATTCACCACATACATCACCTAATACATCAGCTACGCATGGTGCTGAATTAGTACATGGCTTTAATTCTGAATTTTCACAGTAAAAACCAACATTTAAACCATAGATATCTTTGCAATTTTTTCCTTCCAAAGAATCACAGTTCGATTTGCATGATTTATCTGTTTTTTCTAAACCTGCCTCCTTGCAAACATAATATAAACCATTCTTACACACTAACTCACCATTTTTACATTCAGTTTTAATCCATTTAAAGACTTCTTCTGATTTTTCGCATTTATAGAACGATTTATCCACATTAATAATTTGTCCTAAATCTTCCTCACTGCACTCAGCTTCAAACTTCAATGCACTCTCACACCCAATCGAACAAATCATACCAATTGCACATAACAATTGTATCTTTCTCATTGCGTAATCTCCTCTTAGAAATTAAAGCTCAAACTTGCCGAATTGGGCGCGATATGAACAGCCAAGTCCTCGATGCCAGGAGATGTATGTGTATAATGGTATCCAAAAATCCCCATAAAAATAGTACCTGTAATCGTCATGGCAATGCCGGCCCCAAATAATCCTAAATACAATGCTGTTTCATCGTCAAATTTTGCAACGGTTTTATTCTCTTTATTCTGATGTACATCTACTTTCTTTTCTTTATCTTTAAAGGCCATCACGCCGCCTGCAATGGTTAGTGCCAAACCCGCCGCGCCAATGCCAACTCCCGTCCATAAACCGGCGGCATAATGGCTGCGATGGGCAAGTAGGTCGCTTTGTTCGTCAAACTGGGCATTGATCGCATTTTCCCGCGTTTTTTGCGCATTGGCCTTGAGAAGTTCAATTTCCTTTTCGCGCTTGGCAATGGCTTCTGGCCGTGCTTCGGGGTGTTCGGCTTCGTAGCGGGCAAACCACATCTGCTCGAGGGTCTTGCCTTTTACCGAAAATTCCTCGGTGAACAGCGTCGCGCGCTGCATGTAGTACAATGCCTTGCTGTCATTGCCCATATTTTGGTAGATGTGCCCCATCATATAATTGAGTATGGGCGAACGCTCGCAGATCGCATTGAGATTTTCGGCGGTCTTGAGCGAATCGTCCCAGCGTTCTTGGGATATCTGGGCATTTAGGACGGCCAGCCCCTCGTTCCATGCCTCGATCTCGGCGAGTCTAAGACAATCGTCGGCATGAGCATGGGAGCTCCAAAACAAACAACACATACCGACTGCAATGACATATACGAATTTATGGATCTCTTTGCTCAAAACCATGGCGGTTACCTTTGGGTATATTCGATCGGTTTGATCGTCGTTTAGAGACACTTTTGGCATATTTGTAGGATGGGCGCGCTTCGCCCCCTTGGATGGGCTTCGATATAAGAATGCCTCACACGCTTAAAATATCATAAGGAATGAGGCAATGCAAATGTGTTGGGTGGCAAATCACAATACAGAGTAACTGTTCAGTCGCCAGCCTTGTTTGTTTTAACAAACGGATTTGTTCGCATCTAACGATGCTCACTTTTTTATTCTCAAAGCAGTTGGTGGTTTTTCACAAAGACTAATTCCTGCACACTTTAATGTGCCCACGGGTGAGCGATAGCGAACCCAAATCCTTCTCCGATCCTGAGAGGGGGCCGGGGCTGTCGAGTTCTAAAATATATGGCTAAATTCATGTCAAAACCAATGACTATTCCATGCATGTTTGGATGTTTTTTTAGTTCATCATGTACAGACGACACGATGTCGGCTGCCGACCGTCGAGCCAGGATGGTGAGACGGGGGGGGCCAATGAGCATGAGATGGGCATAAAATAAGCGTGCGGGGGTTGTAGGCGCC
>DGWW01000058.1 GCA_002395385.1 Myxococcales bacterium UBA4248 | reverse complement strand
CGACGCGCCGGATCGATTGTGGCGCTACCGCTACATGTATCGCAACGAGGTGGTCCTATACCGAAGAGAGGGGCTGAAGGGATACCTGTATTTATACGCGAGAACAGCTTTTCACCTGCTGAAGGTGTTATTTAAAGCGAAGGATGCCAAATCTGAAAAACTAAAAGTGATCCGGCAGTCCTTTAAGGCTGGATTTCATTTCCATCCGCAGATTGAATACGTCAAGGTAAAAGAGAGGGATGAACGTCATGACTAAAGTATTGGAAGTCAATGTCGACGACAATGGGTACGGCGGCGTCTATTCATTAGTCAAAAATGTGATCGCCCACAAACCTGAGACTCTTCAAATCGATATTGCCTGTCAGGAACCCTTTGAAAAGCAGGCGAATATTGACGCCTTAAACGATTTAGGAACGCAAGTGTATTATGTGGGCCGGCCCGGCAACAAAGTGATCAAACAGCGCCATATTTATAAACAACTGAAGGCGCTCATGGAAAAAGAACGCTACGATTACGTTCACATTCACTCCGATGTGGCTAATAAAATCTGGGTGGCGGCCAAAGCGGCCAAAGCTGCCGGGATCGCCAACATCATTCTGCACTCCCATGCTGCAGGGGTGGACGGCGCTCATCAGGCTTTTAAACGCAAAGTTCACCGCTTTTTCCGAACCAAGCTTAAGCATTATGGCACCTGTTTTGTCGCGTGTTCGGATCTCGCCCGGGACTGGATGTATCCCAATATCGCTCCGTTTCAAGTTCAGCTGATTCACAATGGCGTGGACTTGAAAAAATTTCGCTATAATGCAAAAGCACGATCCGATATCCGCAGCGAACTTCATTTGGAAAATGCTGTGGTGGTGGGCCATGTGGGCCGTTTTGCCTATCAAAAAAACCATGGCTATCTTTTGAAAATTTTTAAAGCCTTTAAGGCTTTGGAACCCCGGGCTAAACTGCTGCTCGTTGGAGAAGGGGAGCTCAAAACTCAGACTGAAGCTCAGGCGCAGGCGATGGGCCTTGAAGATGCTGTGATTTTTTACGGGGCCAGCAGCCGGGTGCCGAAACTCCTTCAGGCCATGGATGTTTTTGTGTTGCCTTCCCATTTTGAAGGTCTGCCGATCGTCGGGGTTGAAGCTCAGGCCGCAGGCCTGCCAGTGCTATTTTCTGACCAGATCACCCGGGAGGCGAAACTGACTGAGACGGTCCGTTATCTGCCCATTACCGAAGAAGAAGTGCCGATTTGGGCGAAGCAGATGCAGGAAATGCTGACGCAGCCCAGACAGGATACCTATGAAAAACTCAACGCAGCGGGGTACGACATTGCGTACACCGTTCAGCAGTTTTTGGATTTGTACACAGGAGGGGTGCATTGATTTATATCGCGTCGCACAAAGCTTTCGAACCGCCCCAGCTTGACGGGTACTTCCCCCTTCAGGTTGGAGCGGCCGTTCATCCTGAACTGCATTTGGATTTTCAAAAAGACAGCACCGGCGATCAGATCTCCGAAAAAAATCCGAATTTCTGCGAGTTGACCGGCTTGTACTGGATCTGGAAAAACACGAACGATCCGTACAAAGGCCTCGTGCATTACCGCCGTTATTTTGGCAAAAGCAATTTTGCACGGACGTACCAAAGCGTTTATGCTTATCAAGCCTTAGTTGATCGGCTGGACGGCAGCGATATCATTCTGCCTTACGTCGAATATTTCAAGCAGAACGCCAAAGATGAAATCATGATCCGCTGCTGCACGCCGGAAATTTTTGACCGCCTGCGTCAGGTGGTGGGGGAACTTCATCCCCAGTACCTTTCGGATTTTGACCAGTTTTTCTCGGACAACCGCTGCTGCCTGTTCAACATGCTGTTCTGTAAAGCAGAATGGTTTGACGCCTACTGCGGTTGGCTCTTTTCGATTCTGTTTGAGCTGGAAAAAGACGTCGATCTTTCCAAACTCGACCCTTACCGCAGGCGGTTGTACGGTTTTCTCGGAGAGCGGCTCCTCAACGTCTGGGTCATGCATCAACATTTAAAAGCCGATCACTTGCCAGTCGTGAACACCGAAACCCCTTTCAGTCAGACCTTGACCTACGCCAGGAGGCGGGTGACGAACCGATTGTATTTTGCAGCCCACCGCAGAGCGTAAAAAAAGGACCAAGATGAACTATCAACCAGCAGTATTTCAAATGCACACCCGGCGGTGGACCCAGAAGGATTTTCTGTTTTTTCTGGCTTACGGTCTGTACTTAATCGGTTCAGTGTGGGACATTTCTTTTTTTCAGATTCAATACGGCGGCATTGCCTACAAATGGGTGCTTTTTGCTGTTGCGGTTATTTTGATTTTAAAAGAATGTTTTCCCATCGACGATATCCGGCGCAGTGTCATCGTCGGCGCCGTGACTTTTGCGTGTCTTGCCGCCGTTTTTTTGAGTCACAATCACGATTTGATCTTAAATCCGGTGACCTGGATTATGATTTTTGTGTTTACGGCGCGGGATGTAGAATTTCGAAAAATCGCCGATTTTACTTTGAAACTCGGCAGTCTGCTTTTTATCATCACGGTGGTCTGCAGCGGCATCGGCATCATCCGAAATTACATTGAGATAGGCGGAGGGCGCACGCGGCATTACCTTGGGTTTAAATACGCGCTGTACCCGTCGGTTTTTCTCTCGAATCTCACGGCGTTGGCGATCTGGCTTAAAAAAGATCAGATGCCTTGGCGCGGACTTATTGTCTTTGCGGTACTCAATCTGCTTATTTTCAGCTTAACTGACGCCAGACTCGCGGTTATGCTGTGCCTGCTCATGATCTTCGGCGCGGCGGCTCTCAAATGGCGGCACGCCCGAAAAAGCAAAAAGGCGCCGAAACGGCACGGGCGCATGCTGGCCTTTGCGTTTGTGTTTTGCATGATCTTAAGCGTCGGGGCGACGCTGGCCTATTCGAACAACGTGCGATGGCAGTCCAAATTAAATTTGAAACTGGGACATCGTCTGGAACTGGGCCAGGATTCTCTTCAAAGCCACGGCGTGCGGCCCTTTGGCGAAGCCATTAAGATGAGCGGCAATGCCCTAAACAACCGGGGACATCGGGATTTGTCCAAAACCCATGGCGTCTACAATTACGTCGACTGCATGTATATCCAGATGCTTCAGAATTTCGGCTGGGTGCTCACAGCCCTGCTCATCGCGATGATGACCCTGGCGCTGTGGCGGGCTTACCAAAAGGGCGATACTTATCTGCTCATGATTGGCGGGGTTCTGGCTCTTCACGGCATCATCGACGATTTGATTTTAAATGTTTATCAGAATACGTTCTGGCTGATCCTTGCATTTCTTGTGATACGGTCGTTGGTTGAAAGCGTCCGGCACGCTCGGCAGGCGAAACAGCAATAGAAAGGTGACTTATGCCCAAACAAAAATCCATCAAGAAAAACTTTATCATGAACGCGATCCTGACCATGTCGCAGTTCATCTTTCCGCTGATCACCTTTCCCTACGTCTCCCGGATTCTCCTTCCGGCCGGGACCGGACGGGTGTCTTTTGCCATTTCAGTCATCACGTATTTTACGATGTTTTCCCAGCTGGGGATTCCGACCTACGGAATTCGAAAGTGCGCCCAGGTGCGGGACGACAAAATAGAACTGACCCGGGTCACCCACGAGCTGTTTTTCATCAATTTTACGATGAACATTTTGGCTTATGTGATTTTGTTTTTCTGCATCGCTTTTATTCCAAGGCTGCAGGCGGACCGGACGCTGTATCTGGTGGTTTCGTTAAACATCATCTTCACGTGCGTGGGGATCGACTGGATGTACCAAGGCCTCGAAGAGTACACCTACATCACCGTACGTTCCATCGTGTTCAAATTTATCGCGTTGGTGGCCATGTTCCTGTTCATTCACCACAAAAGCGATTACGTGATTTACGGGGGCATTTCGATTTTTGCCGCTTCGGCTTCCAATGTTCTGAATCTGATCAACGCCCGGAAGCACATTTACATGCATCCCGTCGGAGGCTATCATATTCGGCGCCATCTCAAACCGATTCTCGTCTTTTTCGCGATGTCGGTGGCGACGACGGTTTACACAAACTTAGATACAGTCATGCTCGGCTTTATGAAAAACAACACCGAAGTGGGTTATTACAACGCGGCCGTGAAAATCAAGACGATTCTCGTGAGTATTGTCACGTCTTTAGGCGCAGTGTTATTGCCCCGGGCATCCTACTACGTCGAACAAGGCGATTACGAAGACTTACGCCGGATTTCATCCAAAGCCTTGAATTTTGTTTTAGACATCGCCTGTCCGCTGGCGCTGTATTTTATTTTATTTGCTAAAGAAGGCATCCGTCTGCTGTCGGGGCCGGCCTACGGCGGGGCCGTGCTGCCGATGCAGTGGATTCAGCCGACGATCCTTTTTATCGGCCTTACCAATATTCTGGGGCTTCAGATTCTCGTGCCCCTGGGCAAAGAGAAATACGTTTTATACTCAGAAATCGCCGGCGCCATCGTCGATTTTGTCATCAACTGGTTTTTAATTCCTAAACTGGGTTCGACAGGCGCTTCGATTGGAACCTTGGCCGCAGAATTCGTCGTGCTCGTGGTCCAGTATCACGTGCTGAGAGATCAGGTCTCGGGTATTTTCAAAAAGCTGCCCTATGGCAAAATTGTCCTTGCTCTGGGACTTGCGACGCTGGCTTCTCTCTGGGTCAAGCGCCTCGGCCTTCACGTCTTTTTCGTGCTGGTGATTTCTGTGATCCTGTTCATGGGCGTTTACGTGCTGGTTTTGACGTTCACAAAAGAACCGATGATGCTCGAAATGGTCGGGACGGTTCGCAGTAAACTCGGCAGCGTCCGAAACAAATCGAAACAATAAAGGAGAAAAAATGAACGCAGATATTCAGAAAAAGTATGATGATGCGGTGACTTTGGAAGCCCGAACGCTGTGGCGGATTCTCGGCCGCAACTGGCTGGTGATTCTCGCGTTTGCTGTGATTTTCGCCATGGTGGGCTTCGGCGCAGGCCGGGCCAGAACGAAAGTGACCTATACCGGAAAACTCGATTTTGTTGTCAACGCACCCTATGGTCCAAATCAGCCTGGGGTTGACGCCGACTCCCAGGCCGACAGCATCGAAACGCTGATTCAGGATCCAACGTACTACTACAAGGAAAAAGCGACTCTGGGTTCAGTCAAAACGTCTCAGCTGGCGGATTTCCGTGTGTCCTCTGCACACGGTGACAACAACAACGCCTACACCCACGTGCTGACGCTGAACTACGAAGGCAGCAGCAGAAAAACCGTCAAAAAAGTCATGCAGGTCGGCCGGAAAGCGGTGCTGAATATCCCGATTCAAAACCTCAATACGGTGGATTCGGTTCGGACTCAGCGCTATACGGTCAGCCGCGATGTCCATTCACCGGCCAAGAAGTACGCGGCAGCCGGTTTTTTGCTGGGATTGGTGCTCAGTGCCGGTTATCTGTGTATCCGGGTGCTTGGCGATGCCCATTACCGGAACGTGCGGCAGCTGGAAGAACATCTTGAAGTGCCGGTTTTAGGGGATATTCCGACAGCGTCTAAGAGAAAGCAATAATAGGAGGAAACGCGATGGGATTATTTAAATGGGGCAAGGACCGCCCGGTGGAAAATGCGTCGTTGGGTCAGATCCAGGATACGGCTTACCGGGAATCTTACCGGCGTTTGTGTTATAATATACTCGCTTTACCGATGGCTGAAGCAAAACGGCCGAAGGTGCTTTTGCTAAACGGACCGAAAGCCGGGCAGGGAACGACGACGGCAGCCATCAACCTGGCCGAAACTTTAAGCGCTGTGCACCAGCGTGTGCTGGTCATCGAAGCCGACTGTTGGAAACCGCAGCTTGAAAAACGGCTGCACTGCACCAGTGACAAATCTTTCAACGCCTTTTTTGACCGCCAGCTTGATCTTGCAGCCTGCATCGAAAGACGGACTTCCCAGCCTTTTGATTTTATTTTGTCCAAACCGTCCGATACGCTGGCTTTTCCCCAGGACGCCCTTGCACGGTTAAAGCGGGAATTGTCAGAATTGGTCTACGACTGGATTTTGATCGACACACCGCCGGCAGATCAAAGCGCTGATGCTTTGGCCTTGTCCCAAATTGCCGACGGAGTTCTGCTCGTCGTCCGAAAACTGGACGCCACACGCCAGGCGACCCGCAGTCTTTTGGCGAATTATCAGCAAAATCACGTTCAAGTGGTCGGCAGCGCGCTGACTTTTGACAATCCATACTAATAAAAAATAAATCCATAAGATGAATCAACGAGAAACCATCAAACAATCCGTTAAAATTCAATATCCTGAGATCGACATGCGGGCCTTTTTCTATTTGCTGGCCCTCAGTTTGTATATGTTCTACTACTTGCTTTGTGGATCTTTTTATCAAAATGCCATCGGAAGTTTTTATGAGATCGTCATGAAGTTCAGCTTTGCGCTGCTCATTATTGCGGAATTGACCGATTTTCATTATACGCTTTCCGATTGGCTTGGTATCGCGTTCATTGCCATTGTGATGCTGGCGACGTTTTATTTAAGCAGCGACGTTTGGGGACGGCCTTTACTCTGGATTCTGCTCTTT
>DGWW01000008.1 GCA_002395385.1 Myxococcales bacterium UBA4248 | reverse complement strand
ATAGGTGTCCCTGAACTGCTCAAAGCAATATGTGTATTTGCACGTACACGCTTTTATTCACGATTTTTGTGCTTATTTTCAGTTTAATCCATTCATGAAAGACTGTTAAGATACTCGATCACATTGCTGAATGGCTTTTTTCAGAATGTGTCATGGGAATTCAGAAAAAAGACATTTTGCCCCCACTTGCGGCTTGACCGTTTTCGGACGGCCTCCTATGCGCTTTGGAATAATTGACGCTAGAAGTAAATGTGGTAGTCTCGATACACCTTCTATACCCACAATTACCTACAAAGCACACTTTTAATTTTACATACTATCATCTGTATGATATTAATAATAGTAATTGCGCCTAAAAATGGCAGTATTATCTCAGATAATACCCTGTTTTGTGGTACATCCATCCTGACAAGCGTAATTTGACGAGGAGGCATGATAATCCGAATAAAATACCTGTCCGCAGCCATCGGTATAAGTAGTTTACTATGGGTGCCGACTGCATTTGCCAACAGCTGCGACAACCTGAACACCAACGCAACCTGGAAATCGACATTCGAAAAGCTCAATGAAAACTACAAGAATGGAGACTGGGACACAGCACTCGACTACAGCAAAATGCTCGAAAGCATTTGTGACGAGTCACCCATATTAAATTATACGATCGCACATATTCATAAGAATAGGGGGGATAAAGAAAAATACCTTTTCTATTTGCAAAAGAGCACACAGAATACTGAGCGTTTTTCAGTCGATAAAGACACACTCGATAGGATGTGGAGTGAAAAATATATAGCGACTCACCCAGAGGCAGATCCCGAAACGATTCAGCAACGCGATGCGACAATACAATCACAGTCCGACGAGATAGCATTACTTAAAGAAGAGCTCAAAACGGTTCAACAAACAGCGAACAATAACATGACGCTGCAGGATGATGCATGGCTCTGGACGAGCGTAGGAATCGCTGCAGCAGGGCTCGTTTTAACTGGTGTTGGTGCATACTTTGTTGCTGCCAATCATGATAAATCGGTAGGCGCAGACGGCAAAGGCTATTATACTAAAAAAGAATATACGATTGGCTGGGGGCTGCTTGGTGCAGGCATTAGCATGACCGTCGTAAGCGCAGCCGCCATTGGATTTTTTGGATATCGATATAAGATCAACCATCAGAATCACCCCGCGAATGAACTGTCATTCGGCCTTACTCCCAATTACTCATCCTTTACTTTAACTTTTTAATTCAGGAGAATGATTATGCGTAAGCCCATATTATTATCATTATGCGTATCCTTGTCTGCATATATCGTTTCTGCCTGTGATTCCGAACATCAGAGCAATACTTATGAAATGGCATGTCTCGCAAGTGGCGGAACATTTCAGAATAATACATGTTCCTGCAATGGGACGCCATGTGACAGGGAAGTCATCTGTATCGATAATGGATCAAAATGTTCGATTTCCAAAGATGAGATTAAAACTGAAATTAAAGACGAAATAAAAGATGAGATTAAAGAGGAAATCAGAAACGAAATACAAAAAGAAATAGAAGATGGCATAGACGAGGAGGCTGCATTTAAACTCGCCTGTGAGCGAAGTTCCGGAGTCATTGAGGATAAAAAATGCAAATGTACTAATGAAGAAAACTCATGCAATGAAGGTGTCATTTGCAATCAAGAAGGAAAATGTGCCTTTCATATTGATAACAGCAATATTTTAATGCTTGCGTGTGAGATAAATGATGCAATCCTCGACAAGACGGTTTGCAACAGCATAACCAATGAACTGCAATTACATTGTTATGCCAGTAAGCAACTTTCGGACGAAACAAAATCCGAATGCAATCAGGTCACTCATGAAAGCGATTTATCCTGTCTGACGAGCGGCGGCAAAATTGTCAATTCTGGATGTCAATGCGGTTCTGCTATATGCCCCGAAGGAATCGTTTGTAAAAATAATGAATGTGCATCCTCTGGTTTTATTTGCTTAGAAGGCCAATACCGGTGTTATAATAACCCTGAAGATGGCAAGGGCGTATTTCAGAAATGCGAACCATCCAAAGACGGCATGAAATGGACGGATGATTATCCGTGTGAGAACTCCTGTACCAATACAAACGTTTTTGAATCCAGACAGGAATTTACAAAAGCAGATGTCAAATGCGGGGATTGTATCGATAATTTCACGGTTTGTGAAATGGATAAAGATCTCATCGGTACAACAAAAACATGCAAGAATGGACAATATACAGAAGAAACCATTTGCCCAAATCACGCTTCCTGCTCGAATTCGGAAGAAGGTGTTTTGCAATGCGGGGAATGTCAAAACGATACAATCCAATGCGCCAGCGAACATGAATACCGTGTGTGTAAAGACGGCTACTGGTCCGAAGAGCCTCAAATATGCGCGGGAAATGCAGTATGTGAAAGCGATGCATGTCAAACCGGCGAGTTGGAAGATTGCGAGGGAGACGAGATTAAATGCTCAGAAAGTAATGGCAAAGCCTACCTAAAGAAATGCATAGACAATAAGTTTGCAGTCGAAGAATGTCCCGACTCCAATCACTGTACCAATGATACACAATGTGGAGAATGCCGGCCAGAAGATGCGCCGGTCTGTGAAAATATCAACACGGGAAGTTCTGTCAGGGCATGCAATATCAATAATTACAAGTGGAATCTTTCCTACTACAATAACAGCTGTAAAAATGATTCGGAAGTTGGTGAGTGCACCAATGGTTTTTATAAATACAACTATGACTCAAACCATCCACCTATCATACAAAGATGTACCAATGGGATGTGGCCAATAGATGAAGATACCATTCAATCGAAAAACTGGCCTGGCAATTCTTTAAATGATTCGCTGTTTACACATATTATAAGCCTCGACGAAGACAGTGTATTGTTAACATCAAACTATTTGCGTTTTTTATCTCTTTATAGCAATCAATCTACATTCAGTTATTATGCTCCAGAGAATGACTATATAATATCATCATTAAAAAACTATTTCAAATGGAATGAAACCAATAACGAGAGCCATTTATCATGCTTTGACAGATATTTTTACGGTTATCAAGGCGCATGTCCCACGCTTAACGAATTTATACAATATTATTATGACAATAAAGATATTATAAAGAGTTGGTTCCCCTGTAACGAAAATGAATGCAGTTCAGTTTCTTTCTGCATAGATGCCATCACAACAGGTGCACTAAAAACCAATATCAAGCCCGATTCATACATTCTTACCTTAAACGATCAAAATGAATCCATGTCCATGAAGATAGAAAAAGCCAGCAATGTCTGCAACTCAAACCGAACTGCAGCAAAAGGCGAATGCCCCTCGAATGCCATTGATATGACCCTTTATCATACAGGATCATTCATCAATTTGGAATCCGATCTCAAAAGCAATCTGGTCTTTGACGAATCCGTGGATATTGACACTCAAATATGCAGGTTCGGTATAACTCGAAATATTCAATGCAACAAAACGCTCAATGATGATGGTGTTTTTGCATGCATATTTGACGAAATCAACAACGGTCAAAGATTTGATTCAAATTCACTATGTATTGATTTTTACGACGCAAACTACAACCATGTCGCCTATACTTTTAAAAACATCAACATACAAACCAAAACAAAAGCATCATTTGTAGAAAACAAGCCCGCGAACAGTTCAATGGTCTATATGATGAAATGTGATTCCAATCTATGCAATGCAGATTGGACGGACTGTCTTCAACTTTAGACAGATGACAAAACGAATGCTGTGATATCTTCTGCTGTGACGCATGCAATAGACGTACTCATGTGCGCCAGCAGCATGCGCAATGCAGCGCGTCGCATAAGCATACCTACATTTTCATACAAACACACACATTGTGCTTCCCATTTTCATGCCAGAATGCTATAAACATAAAGTTATGCCTCATGCCGGAAGATGCAGACATAATAGCAAAACAATATTTCATTTACAGACAGGCATAAAAAAGCAATCCGTGCGGAGCAATCAATGATAAACCGGAAGCTATGGTTAAAAGCCAGTATCAAAGTGCTAGGATGTGGAATGCTCAGTTTATTCTGGGTCTCCACTTCATTTGCAGATAATTGCGACGATCTCGACAATAATGAACAATGGACATCGGAATTCGCCCAACTCAACGATGCCTACAAACAAAAAGACTGGGGATCGGCACTCAATCATGCAAAAACACTCGAAGAAATATGCGATTTGTCGCCCGCTTTGAACTATACCATCGCGCACATCCACAAGGAAAAAGGCGATCAGGAAAAATATCTGTTCTATCTGCAGAAATCCACCCAGAACACCGAGCGTTTTGCCGTCGATAAGAACCTGCTCGACCAGATGTGGAGCGAAAAATACATTGCTACACACCCCGAGGCAGCCCCCGAACAGCTCACAGTCAAGGACGATCGGATACGAATACTCCAAAATAATCTGGTCGCAGCAAACCAGAAAATTGCAAATTTACAAGCAACACACCAGTCAGGCAGCAAAGAACTTGCCCGAAATGAAAGTCAATCTGCCTATCAGGCCATGTGGATTGGCGCCGGCGTCGGCATTGCAGGACTCGCCTTAACAGGCGTTGGAGCTGCACTCGTCGCTTCTTATGAACCTGGACAACCCGAAAAAATAGAGACGGATCGTACTAAAGGGAATGATTCACAACAAAGCCTGGGATTTTATTACAAATATACCAAAGAGCCCTTGTATTCATTCGGCTGGGCACTTGTCGGTGCAGGTGCGGCAATGAGCGTAATAGGCACAATACTTGCTGGTATCTACGGTTACCAATATACTCATTCTCAATCACAAGTACTATCATTTTCCGTTTCCTCCAATGAAGTATCGTTTGTCTGGACGTTTTAGAGAGGTTTTTAGCCAATCCTACACGTTCAATCTCTGTCTATATGCTGTAGCAGAATCCTGGATTTGGATTTATATTTTGTCGAGCCTCTCAGGAGAAAGATATGTATAAGAAAATCATAATATGTTTTACTGCCGTAACGCTATTGTCTATCGGTTGTACAAGCAGCGAGACCATCATTGAAGACAACTGCTCTGCAAACAGTTATAAATGCGAAGATGATGCATTCATGCAGTGCCTGAGCGGAACCACACAAAAGAATGAAACAGTTTCCTATTGGGTAAAGCTGGGATATTGTGTCAATGGATGCAATCCGGAAGAAACGAAATGCGCATGCATCGCTGGCGTGTGTGACGACTTTGGCAAAAGGATCGACTGCAAATTTGGGAACAATGATGATGGATCCTGCAAATGCTCGCCGGAGTGTGCCAACGGATGTGATGAAACTGGTGCATGTCTATGTTCCATTCAGTGTGACAACGGATGCGACATAACGGGTAAAACCTGTTGTGAAACCAAATGTCAGAATAGCTGTGATACGACAGGCAAATGTCTATGTCCAATCACGGATGGAAAACCATGCGCCAATGGATGCGACAGCAGTGGCAAAGCGTGCTGCGATGAAAAATGTGTCAATGGATGCGATTTCGAAGGCAAATGCACGTGTCTGGATTCATGCAAAAATGGCTGCGATGAAACGGGGACTTGCAAATGTCCGGATGGATGTACTCACTGTGCTGATGATGGTTCATGTAAATGTCAGGAGTCATGCCACAACGGATGTGATGCAACTGGTGTCACGTGCTGTGACGAGAACTGCCAGAATGGATGTGATACGACAGGAAAATGTCTTTGCCCAGTGATTGATGGAAAAACATGTCCTAATAGGTGCGACGACAGCGGTTTGATATGCTGTAAAGATGAATGTAAAAATGGGTGTTACACGGATGGTTCATGCAAAGGTGCAAAGACCTGTGACAATGGATGTGCAACGAATGAATACTGCAAAGAATCAGAGAATTTATGTTATTTAATTGATGCCAACTGGAATCACATGGATGACAGATCGGAAACAGCCCCAACTCAAGGGAAAGACTGCAGAGTGGACAAAGACTGCAATTCCGGAAGCTACTACAAGGGCTTTTGCGACAGTTTTCTCGGCTATAAATGTTCGACGAAATGTACAAAGAATGAACAATGCGTCGACAATGAACTTGATGATTTTCACTATATATGCCGCAAGGATGGACGATGTGCCCCGGATGAATTCGTGACCGTTTGGGATATTGATATCAACCAACTTCACAACCACCCTCATAATGACATTGATCAACTTCTCATGTTTTATGAAACAGACGACAGTTCCTGCAATATTGCCATTGATTGGGGGGACAACACCAAATGCGGTCATTGGGATGATGATACGACCGAGACGAAATCGTGCTGCATTGGCACAGAAATATATCATAGATATGAAAAATCAGGCGAATATACGATTCGTATCAAGGGCAAATATGTGTTTGCAAATCCGGACGAGAATGATCGCATGTTTAGCGCAAAAACCATGCTCAGAGAAGTCAAAGCATTCGGACAGGTTGGACTTGGGCTTTATAGTTTTAACAACGCATCCCATCTCGTACGCCTCTCGGACGTCGATATTCCAGACAGTTCGCAGCTGAAGTCGATGGAAAGATTTTTCCAGGAAGCAACTTCTTTAAGCAAGAATGACAACGCCTGGAGCATTCCAATCGAGAACTGGGACGTCTCGAACGTCAAATCTATGAACGGTACATTTGCAAGCGCAAGTTTTAATCAGCCTCTCGCAAAATGGAATGTCGCAAGTGTGACCACCATGGAAAAAATGTTTAACAATAACACTATTTTTAACCAACCTCTTGAAGAATGGGATGTCTCGAACGTAACGAATATGACATCAATGTTTTATAATGCATCTGCGTTTAATCAGCCGATTGAAAAATGGGACGTCTCAAACGTAACAGACATGCGTTCAATGTTTAGTGGCGCATCAGCGTTTAACCAACCGATTGGAAAATGGGATGTCGCAAAAGCAACGGATATGGCTTCTATGTTTGCTGAAGCTAAATCCTTTAATCAAGCAATTGGCAATTGGAACGTTTCGAACGTAACAAAGATGGCCGAAATGTTCAAAGGTGCAGAATCCTTCAATCAACCACTAAAATGGGATGTCTCAAGTGTAGACGAATACCCTGATCTATTTTTAGATGCCAAGCAATTCAATCAGAATCTATCAGACTGGAATTTCTCTAAATGGATAGATAACGGTACGTATGGTTCGCGCACTTATGCGAATCAGTCATTGAATGGCACCAGCATCGATAAAGAGAATTACTGTGCCATCCAGTCCGCGTGGATAAAGAAGTGCATTGAAAAACATCCCAATCAAAAAGATGTATGCGAGCAGAAAATGAATATCGCGTCCGATAAAAACTACACATGTGATTCGGAATAGTGTGATCGCCCAAAAGCTCATTTAGCGAGTAGCTATCACCTGCTAAACCGCAATACTGATACAGTTACGATTCAGCCGGGGGACTGAGCTTATTTCCCAAGTCACTACAATATCAAGGCATCAGGCATCAGGCAGGAGTTTGCCACAAACATTGCCCAATCTGGATTCAGAAATCACGCAATTTCCCTATAGAGCACTTACTGTTGCCTACTGCCTATTGCCTGATGCCTGAATTAATTCAGCTTCAGTCCTTTAGATAAATCATGGGGGCTAAGTATTAACCCTGATACAAACAATTTCTATATCGCCTCTTTACATCAACGTCGAATATCCATAAAGTGTAAGTGGGTTTGTGTGCGCATGCATTCAATGATGCATGCACAGGGATGATACCGCCCATTGAAAAACCAAGCCCCAGAATTGGCTGACACAAACGACAAAGTTTATTCCTGCACCAAGTCTGCCCGTTCGTTCAAAGGAGTCCAGACATGAAACGCTTTGTATGGCTAATGATGACCTCCCTGCTGATTTTATCTGGCTGTTCAAGCGACGATTCCAACATGATCGTTGGTACGCCCCACGAAGGGGATGATGATCAAGTGGATGTCCCCGGCACTCCCCAAAAAGACGGAACCGACCCGGATAAAACCGACCCGGATAAGGACAAACCTGGTGACAATCCCCAAAATCAACCAGAAGATCCAGAGAATCCGCCTTCCGAGCATCCAGACAATCCTCCAGTTGAGCCCGATCCCAACGCATGTGAACTCACGCAATGCGGAGATGCAGAGGTCTGCCTCCTCACAGACAAGGCTCAAATAATTATAATACAAAAGATAAAGTTGAATGTCTTCAAAACCATTCGACAAACAGCAAATTATCTTCAGATCCGACCGATTACCAGCGCGTTACAGAGCAGTACCGTAAAATCGAGACAGGTACAGTCTGCTCAAGATTTTATTAGTATAAAAGGAGTACAAACATGAAACGCCTATCCATTTTATTATTGGCTTCCTTCGTTTATTTGTCCGGCTGTGAAAGCGACGATGCCAGTCCTAATATTTCTGCCACGCAGGATGGTGTACATGGCACAGATGGCTCAGGCTATCATGGATTATATGGCGATGACGAAACAGATCCGTCCGAACCTTCAGGACCAGGTGATACGACTTCGACAGATCCGGCTACCCCAGGTACACCAGACGATCCGAGCGACCCGGGTGATCCGAGCGATCCGGGAGATCCGAGTGACCCAGGCGATCCGAGTGACCCAGGCGATCCGGGTGACCCAGGCGATCCGGGCGATCCGGGTGACCCGGGAGATCCGAGCGATCCGGGTGACCCAGGCGATCCGGGAGATCCGGGAGATCCGGGTGACCCGGGAGATCCGGGTGACCCTGTTGACCCGGGAGATCCGGTGGATCCCAATGCATGCGAAAAAACCAATTGCGGTGGCGTAGACGTCTGTTTGCGTAATGACAAAAACAATTGCGGTGCATGCGATCATATCTGTCAAGGGGCTGATTCCTATTGTCTAGAAGGCACATGCATGAACGAATGCGGCGGTATCGTCTGTGGCGGTGCATGCATCGATCCCATGAGCAATCATGACAACTGCGGCAAATGCGGCGAACAATGTGGATCGACCGATCTTTGTGTCAATGGTATCTGTACACCGCAATGTGCTGGTACCATGTGCGGCAGCCAGTGTGTTACTGATTTTAATTCGGATTCTGCGCACTGCGGTGCATGCAATCAGGCCTGCGGCTCTGGCCAGTATTGTTCTGATGGTACTTGTGTCTGCGCAAGCGGTACCCTGTGCAATGGTGCCTGTGTAGATATCATGACGGATATGAACCACTGCGGCGGATGCGGTAAAGTCTGCACAACGTCCTGCAGCGGTGGCGTATGCGCTTCCAATGACGATCAATTTGTCGTCGACATCGCAAGAAAATATCTTTTCGAGACCACAGGCAAATGTACTTATGACCTGCGCAACGAAATTTTCATGTTCATCGATTTTTCGGGCAGGGGAGAAAGCTTTAACTACGGTTATGACAAAAACTGCGCCAGTTTTGTAGGATCTGTCCTAAAAGAGGCGGGCATACTTCCGGCAGAAAAAGGCACGTTCAATTCGGTTAAGAATTTCCGGGAATTATGTGAAACAACGCACAACTACGGCTATCACGTCGTAGACAATCCAAGCGATGCCAAACCCGGAGACATCTGGTACAGCTCAACACACGCCGAAATCGTCGTCTATCCCGATGATGAAAAAAAGAAACACAGATTGATTGGCTCGAACAATTACGACAAACCCAGTGATAAAGTTCAATGCCTGCAGAACCATTCGACAAACAGCAAATATTCGTCGGATGCAACGGATTATCAGCGCGTGACCGAACAATACCGTGACTATGGCAAAGGGACGATCTGTTCGAGACATTAAATAGATAGATTTCCCCAAATATATTAAAAACTCGCCAATTGGCGAGTTTTTTTGTGTGCGCGGTCTATGCCTGCGGCATACGACCGTCGCATCGGGCTATTGCGCAAAGCGCAATACGCACCGATATTATTTTGCGAAAAAAAGCCCCCAAGGAGGGGGCGGAAAATTAAATAAATATTCACATATACTAACTTTCACTGGACTGTGCTTTTTTTAGTTGGCTATCAGAATAGGCCTTATTTGTACCACGATAGATAACATCTCCTGTTTCCGTATCGACTACCATATAATTGGTAACAATCGCCTTATTCACGCTACCATCCGTATTCATAACATCTTCGCCAGGCTGAACCTCAATGAGAACATATTTAGATTGCTTTTCTTCCGCTGCCTCAGCAGAGGATTCATCAGACTTAGCAGATGAGCTAGCAATCAAGCTGTCAACTTTTTTAGCAGCAGTCTCACCCATTTTACCTGCTTGATCATCAATTATGCCACTAATTCCGTTATTTGCCTTTTGTTGGTTATTCCACAATGAAGCAGTATGTCGCCGTGTATAATCAGCATTGAAATCTTCTTTCGACGTTCCTGAACTATAAGCTTGTTTTGCTTCTCTGGCTTTTTCGAGGTTATGATAATTCTCTGTATACTTATCTATTGCCTGATATGATTCACCAGATGCTTTCTTTTGAGATTTATAACTTTCATATGCTCGTCCAGCTCTCACAGAAGAGATAGCGTTATGATTTTCCAGTGAATTTGCCAATACATTACTCCGAATGTTAGCATCTTCTCTGCTATGACCTTCATTCATATATCTTTTTTGTTCTTCTTTCTGAGCTTTTCTTTCTTTTTTGGCTTTAGCTTCTTTCTCATCACGTGAGTTTTTATCATCTTTGACATATTGCCAGAGTGATTTCTCTTCTTTTGGCTTATTTTCTTTTGGTTTTAAACCGTTATCAGCATCTCGGCGAGCCTGTTCCTCCGCGATCAGTTGTTTACGGTAAGCCTTCAACTGAGAACTCGTCAATTTACTAGTATCAACTTTGCCATCAGGTCCTGTTGCATTTTGTATTGCATCTTTTAGTTGCTGTTCCTGTTGAGCACGATATTGCTCTTTCTTTTTATTTTCTCTTTTTTCTTCGTGATATTTATCGATTGCTTTAACAGTCTTAGAATTATTTAGATTAACACCTAAATTACCTTCCTTATTGCCATTAAGAGCACCTGTTAAACCAGTTGGATTAAAGACCATGCCCTTTTTGTAACTCTTCATTCCATCAAGCGCAGTATTTAAGCGCTCTCCAGCCAAACCAGCACGTGCGCCAAATTTTTGCCATGCGTTACCATTTTTCTTATTAGTCACAAACCCTTCATGCTGGGCTTTATCACGTCTTTCAGCAGTTTCTTTATCTTGTTTTGTCTTATTCTCTCTTTCTGTTGAATTATTAATTTTATTAGCACCCTTTCTTACTAACTTATTATTGGACTGTCTCAAGCTATTAATGAGTCCATCGACGACTTTTTTGATTCTTTCCTGAATCTTTCCAACAATTTTCTTAAGCTCACCGCCAACATTAATTCCCGCAATGCGCAGGAATAAATCAATCACAAGAGGAATAGCCTGACAAAGTGATGCTTCTACGGCCGAAGCTACAGTCGCGCTATCTCCCTGAGCGCCTGCCACAATAACGTTACCAATAGCCGAAAGTAATCCACTTATGGCAGACATATTATCACGAACAAATTGAATCAAATCCCATACTGCTTTTATCGCAGTTACAATACCAGATGCAGGATTCGACATAGATGCCAATTTTGTCAGTGCGGCAGTAGCTGCCTTAGTAACAATTGCTTCGATGATTGCATTTCTCGTTTCTTCTGCTAATGATCCAAACGAATCCTGTATAAATGGAATAATGCCTTTAATACCGTCTTTTTGGACGGCTGCCACTAAATCTTTTGCCCCCTCATAAAAATCCTGGCCATCTTCAAATCCGAGTGCTTCAATAATACCTGTCGCATTTATACCCAACATATCCAAAACCATTTGAATAATATTAGGCACATTAAATTCACCAGGTAATTTTGCACCAACGGTTCCAAGCCAAAGATTAATCAAATTTTTAAATATTTTAATTACATTCTCTACAATATTTGCACCAAAGTTCTTAAATCCTAGAACAAAACCATCGATCATTGTTGATGCAAATGCACCTGGATCTTTAATAATCTCTTCGGCGACAGCCATCGCCTGATCGAGGAAGCTGCCATCCACGCCCACCAACTCACAGGCTTTCTTAATAAGGCCCATAAAGAATTTGGCTGCCTGAGCAAGAATAGAACTCACAACGGTCAAAATGCCTTTAAGAAGTGCTTTAAAGCCTTCCCAAAGAGCCTTCAATCCATCGAGCAACAGCTGTCCAAGGGCCTTGAGACCTTCCACGAGCTTATTGACCTGCTCTTTGACCCAATCGACAAACTGATTCCATTTTTCGACAATGAAATCTTTGAGTTTGTTGAGGAAGTTCGACAGTTTCTCTTTAAACTGATTCCATTTTTCTTTGATCGCATTAAATACTCTTCCTGCGATCTCACGTACTTTGTTTGCAAATTTTTGAAGTGCATTAGAGACAAAATTCAAGAAACCTTTAACAATACCAGAGACTGTACTTTTTACCCATTCCCATGCGGATGACAGCGCATTGCCGATGGCCTTGCCAGCATCGACAACATGATCCCACAAACTCTTATTCTCCTTCTCTTTTTTCTGACCTTCTTCTCTTGTCTTTTGCTCTTCCTGTTTTGCTTTGGCATGCTCCTGATTAATTTCGGTTTGCGCAGCCTGACGTTCCTGCTCGATTTCAGAATTACCAGCATCAATTTCTGCCTGCTGTTCTATATCAAACGAGGTAATTTCGGAATCGTAAGTCGCAGTATCTGTTTCGATTTGGCTCTCGATTTCCTGTTGGCGAGTTTCACGTCCTTCGGCTTCAGCCTGCTCCGCTTCTTGCATGGCTTCTTCGACGGCCTGATCGTGTTCGTCGATCTTAGCCTGAATATCCGCTTCGCGCTTTTCATCTGCCTCTTTTGCCTGAGCTTTGACATCCTCCATGTCTGCGCTAACCTGTTCCGCAACTTCACTGATGTCCAAAAGTCCTTTACCTTCATCCGTCAATTCGGCAACGGCTGCAGTGATGGAAACTTCACCGGTCGTCATTCCCTCAGATTCAAGATCAAGATCGATCTTTTGTACTTTGACATCATCAAAACCACGTTCAGGTAAAGTACGCTCTAATTCAGCCGCCTTGGCAGGACCGTCAGCTTTGGCTGTAGCAAATTTTGCAGCTTCTTCTGCACAAATAGCATCTATACCTTCCGCCCCGGAAGCCTCGACAGTCGGACAATCAGGCATGTTTTCATCGCCCGCATTCTCATACGTGGATTTCTGTGCTTCAACGTTAAGAGCTGAACTTTCGACAATACCATCGATATCTGCACCGGAGTTCGCATCATAATCATCGCCTGAAACGCTATCATTTTTAGCTTGCAGCCCACTGCCTTTGGTAACAAGCTCTGCATCTTTTGCGGCATCGAAAGCCTCAACGCCTTCTTCGCCAGGCAGTTTTTCATTCAGCTCTGTCTCTGCTTTGGCGACATCAGCATCAACTTTTCCACCAAGCCCACCATAATTCTCCGCTTGATAACTCAGACCAGAATTGGCATAGGCTTCAATTGCTGAATCACCGGCACCTTCGCCCTTAGGAGCAGGCACAGTAGGTGCCCCACCTCCAAGGGATGGAATGTTGACAGCACCTCCCTCTGCACCACCACCTCCACCAGCACTACTAACACTTCCAAGAGAAACATTCCCCCCCTGTACCTTAGAGCCTTTCTCTTTGCCCGATTTTTTCTCTTCCTTGCCTGCAGATGCGCCACCGCCACCGCCTGCTTCGCCGCCTTCCTCACCTTTTTTTACTCCGGCTTTTTCGGCTTTTTCTTCGGCCTTGGCTTCTTTATCTTTCTTCTTGCCGTCTTTTTCTTCTTCGGCCTTTTCGCCTTTCTTCTTGCCGTCTTTTTCTTCTTCGGCCTTTTCGCCTTTCTTCTTGCCGCCCTTGGCATTTTCTTTGTCGGACGCCGAGGCTTCCTGTTGCCCCTTCTTATCTTTAGATTTTTTATCTTCTTCCGGTTTTTCCTTGCCACCCTTATCTTTTGAGTTTGGCTGGCCATCCGTATTCTCGTCCGCTTTTTTCTTGCCTTTCGACTTGGAGTACTGGTCTACGGCCTCCTTGTCTTTCGCACCATTTTTTTCTACCGATTTACCGGTATCGGGAGAATCAGGCATCCCCTTCGACGAAGCTGGATTTCCTTTTCCGCCGCCATTACCGTCTTTCTTGTGATTGGCACGATCCGCTTCAAATTCCTCACCGACTGCACCGCGCTGTTTTGCCTGTCCTTTGCCTTCGGCTTTTTGAGCCTCTACACCTTCCTGCTCTTGTTTCTGCCCACCCTGGGACTTTTTGGATGATGACTTAGACTGGTCGGACGCTTTGCCCTGAAGCTGTTCCTGTTCATTCACAACTTCGTCTTCTTTTTTCGTGGTTTCCATCGCTATCTCCTCGTCGTATGTAGTTATCCTCTAAACTCTATACACCCAATTTATAGTTTAGCTTAATACAGCCAAAACTTAAATTTTTTTTTGCATTAATATTATGAAGAATCTTGCATCAAACATTTACATTTTGACACACGACAGAGGTATACATCCCCCCTTTTCGCAAGCCTGGCTTTTGAGAAAGGCGGCGGTCATTCAAAGCTCAAAGCAGTGACATGACATCATCTTTTGAACAAAGCATATCCACCTATTAAACATCGCCTTAATTTGAGCTTGAATTGGCGCGTTCCGTATTGAAAATATCCAAATGAGGTTTACAGATCCCCCCAAAAAAATGCGCGGCGTATTTCGGGTTTATGCCGAAATAGCCGCGCACGCCATGCGTATGGGGCAAAGCCCCATAGCATGCGAACAATCAAAACCTTCCCAATTATACTTTGCTCATCACCATTTCTGTCGTGATTTCATCGGGATCGCCGTCAATGACAATGTCAGGCCGCCAACCTTTGGCAAAATCATCTTTTTTCTGACGATAATCCTTCATCGCCTCGAGCAGCTGGGATGAATTGATTTCAAGCACAAGTTTGAGTTCACGGGCATTTTCGATATCCAAATCTTCGTCATCCAAATCTTCGTCATCCCAATCATCATCATCTTCATCATCATCATCTTCGTACGCATAGAGATCAAACACGCTCGTCAATTCAGCGTCCATCTGAAGATGATATGCATTTCCGGTATAATCTTCATCTTCGGTGACATGATTGAGGACATTTTCGAGACAGGTCTTGATGTCCGTATAAATCATGCCATCGACTTCGGTGAAAAGAAATGCGCTGAGCGTACCGCTGTCGTCTTCGTTAAGTTCCGGAAAAACAGTACCCATAGCCAGTTCATTTTTATCTGGCCAGGCAGGATAGTAAAGAAAGTATATTGCGTTCATAGTTTAATAGATGTGTCCGTTAGCGTTATCGTATTTGGGGAATGCGGTTGCAATTTTACCATCATCCCTCAATATCATTTGAATACATAAGCCGGAGCTCGTGTATCCATAGTAAATATTCGATGTATTTTTCCCCGGTGTACGGTTAACTCTGCGCTTATTTGCATAAGCTTCGTTAATCGAGTCGACCACTTCCTGAGGAGTCATAGAGGTGGGGAAGAAAGAGGATCCACCTTGATTTCCGCCCTTATTGCGACCTTTCACCTTCACTTTAGCTTCGTAGACGCCATACTCATTAGGCTCGTTGCGCGTCCCTTCTATGACAGATCCCTGTCTATTCGTGATCCCCTCATAATGGAATCCCGCGCCAACCAATGTCTTTCGGCCGGTTCTACGATTTGTAGACTGCGTCAATTCACCGCTAAAGATGTGTTTGAGCGCGCCACCTCCAAAATTGGAAGTATTCTGAAGTGTTTTACTGACATCGGCCCAATTGCCATATTGTATCGGTCCTTCTTCTTCTTTCTCTGATTCTTTTTCTGCCTCTTTTGCCTTCTTCTCAGCCTCTTCAACTTCCTTGTCAGAAATTTTGGCCCCAGGATCCGTATCTGCGGCTGTTTTTTCGGGTTCGGCAGTTTTAGGTGCGCTCGGCTCTTCGGTCACAGAAGAAGCGGTTGTTTCTTCGGGTGCAGGCGACATCAGAGCAGAACGCGTCATGGGAGCCGAAGCCTGACCGTCGGTCATTGCCATGACCTCGCGTTCGAGACTGGCATATTCGCTGAAGTTGGAGCTGTCTCTTGCAGCTTTGCTTTCTGCGATATTGGCCTCGACTTTTTCGCGTTTTGCTGCGCGAGCTTTGGCGAGGTTATCGTAATTGACAGCCCACTGGTCGTAGTCCATAACGGGTTTGCCTTCGGCAGCTTTTTTAGCCTGATAGCGTTTCCAGGCGTCTTCTTTTTCGGACTGCCCCCAATAAGCGGCATAGCGCGCAGCCTCATCTTCGGACATCCGATCGATAGCAGTCACGCCATTGGCGCGTGCTTCCGCATCGAGATATTCACCAAAGCGAGAACTTTCGCGTGCTTTCTTGCTTTCTTCGAGATTGGCTTCGACGCGTTTTTTGGTTTCAAGCTCTTTTTTGCTGTGTCCGGCTTTCAGATAAGCTTTATCTTTCTTTTTCTGTTCACGCTCTTTCTTGCTTTCGTCATGAACTTCTTTGATGACATCACGAACGGTCTTTTCCTTTTCGGGTTCAGACTTCGTCTGATCGGCAACTTTCAGCTTACGCCATGCTTTTTGCTCGTTTTTTGAAAGTGCACCTTCGCCTTTTTCTGCGACTTTATCGCGCAGGAGTTGTTCCTGAATCTTGGGATTTTTCTGAATGGCCTGTTGATCCGCTTTCGAAAGCTTAGTGACATCACCGCCGGCCTCAGCAAGACGTTTGGTCAGCTTATCTGTCTTTTTATCCTCGAAATACTTGTCGATCTTGGCTGCATTGTGCTCAGAGATAGCCGTGACATACTTCGAGTTATCGAGATTGACGCCCAAATCGCCTTCTTTCTCGCCTTTGAGTGCGCTCGTGAGGCCAGTAGCATTGAAGACTCTGTCACCCTGGGCTTTCTTCATGCCAGCGACTTTGTCGCTCAGGCCTGTTCCCCAGTTGCCCATCGCGGCAGTTTTGCTGCCATTTTGTGTGGCATCGCGTTCGCGGACGCGCCTGGTATCTTCGGCCTGTTGTTTCTTCTCCTGTTCCTTCTTTTTATTATACTGTTCGCGTTCCTTCGAAGTGGGCAGCACGCCCTGACCATCTGTGGCCTTTTGAACGAGTTTGTTGCCGTTAATCTTCTTCATAAGCTTGGTATTGTTGAGCTTATTGATGAATTTATCAACGACGCCGCGGATTTTCTCACTAATCTTGCCAACGATGCCCTTAACTTTTTCGCCGATATTGAGGCCAATCAGCCGCAGGATGAGATCGATGGCGAGTGGAATAGCCTGGCAGAGAGCGGCTTCGACGGCATTGGCAGCGGCGCTGCCGTCGCCGTTGGCGGCATTGACGAGCACGCCGAGCAATGCAGACCCAAGGCCAGAGAGGGCTTCGAAATTCGCGCGGAAGAACTGAATGAGATCCCACACGCCCTTGATGGCTGCGACGATACCGCCCACGGGATTGCACATGGTCGCCAGTTTGGCCACGCCCTTGGCAATCAAGGTCGGAAGCAGGCTCTGGATCGTCGCCTTGATGATTTCACCGCCAATACCGCTCAGATGTGGCTTGATGTGTTCGACGACGACAGAAATGCCGCCGGTCTTGATGGCTTCGAGGATCTTCTCAAGTTCGGAAGGTTCTTTTTCTTCTTCGGCTTGTTCTTCGGCTTCCTCTTTGGGCGTCTCATTCTTTAACCGTTTTTCGATCGCACCGACGATACCGCTGACATCGATCCCGATGATGCTCATGCCCATCGTGATAAATCCGCCGACACTCGGCAGATTATCGGGAATGATAATGCCTGCAGGCCCGAGCCAGAGGGTCATGAGGTTTTTGACCATCGAGAGCGCATTCTGGCCGATGTTATCCTTAAACTGGCCAAATCCCTGTTTAATACCGCTCCACAGTGTGCTGAAGAATGCGCCTGGATCTTTAATGATATTCTTGGCTGCCGCAATCATCGGTGCGGGATCGACCCCCGCGAGTTCACAGGCTTTTTTGAAGATCACCAGGAACAGATCGGCCAGGGCCGAGAGCGCAGCCTTGATGAGTTCCAATGCCGCTTTAAATGCAGCCTTGAGGGCTTCCCAGATTGCTTTAAGCGCTTCTTTAAAGGCCTCAATAAGTGCCTCAATGGCGGCGACGACGGCTTCGACGATAGCTTTGACGGCTTCGACGATGGCATCCAGGATCTTGTTGACCAGATCGATGAGTGCCTGAGCGAGTTTGTCGAGGAATTCCTTGAATTTTTCGACAGCTTTCTTGAGTTTTTCGCCCAAATCCTTATTGATCATGCTCACAACGGCGACAAAAGCATCGAGGATGGCACAAACGGCTGCTTTTAGTGCATTGACAATGGCACTGACCGCTTCTTTGAGCCAATTGGCGATGGCTTCAAATGCCGAACTGATGGCATCACCAATCCTTTGCAGGAGGCTTCGCTTTTCTTTTTTCTTCGCCTCAGCTTCCTGATCTTTATTGTTTTTTTCCTGCTTGGCTTTGGCATGTTCCGCATCGATCTGGGACTGTGCATTGGCCTTTTCTGTATCGAGCTGCGTCCTTGCAGCATTGATCTCTGCCTGCTGCTCTGCATCAAACGCCGAGAGTTCGGACTCATAATTGGCTGCTTCGGCGTCGATCTGAGCTTCCATTTCGGCAGTCTGAGCGTCAATGGCCTGCTGTTCCTGTTCGTTGGCCTTTTCGATTTCCTGTGCGATGGCCTCTTCATGTTCGGCAATCTGGGCCTCGGTTTCTGCCTTGCGCGTTTCTTCGGCCTCCGCCACCTGGGATTTGGCACTTTCCATGCTGGCCCCCGACTGCTCAGCGAATTCAGAAATATCCAGAATTCCCTTGCCTTCATCGGTCAATTCGGCAACTTCGGCAGCCACGGGCGAATCGCCGCTCTCCATCGCCGCCGCTTCGGCATCGAGATCTGCCTTGGGGGCCTTGATGTCATCAAACCCGCGTGGTGTCACGGTTTTGTCCAGAGACGCAACTTTCGTGCTGCCTTCGCTCTGTGCAGAGGCGTATTTGGCGGCTTCTTCGGTTGCAGCCGCATCCACCCCGCTGTAATCGACTTCCACGGTGGGTGTATCCGGGATTTCTTCTGTCGAAGCGCTGTTCAACGCGGATTTAGACGCCTCCGCATTCATGCTGGCATTCTGGTCAGCTGCCGTCGTATCGACCGATACAGCCGTATCCAAATTGGCCTCTTTCTGCCCCTCATTCGCCTTTTTGGTCGCCGCAATTCCCTGTTCCATTGCAGCATCTGCGGATCCGTCGTTGATTTCGGCACCTTCTTCACCCGGCAGCGCGCTGTCTATCTCGGTTTTGTCCTTTTCGAGGTCGGCATCGACTTCGCCGCCCAGCCCTGCTTCATTTTCGAACTGATAACTCAGGCCGGAATTTGCAAATGCCTCGACCGCATTATTGCCGGATCCCTTGCCCTTTGGGCTGACGGTCGGCCCGTCGCCGCCGATCGAAGGAACCGCAATGGCACCGCCGCCTGCACCGCCACCGCCGCCTGCGCCGCCGCCAGATCCGCCAACCGAAACACCGCCCGATGCGCCGCCTTTGGCAGCCTTCTCACCTTTTTCGTTTTTTTCTTTTGCGGGTTTGTCGCCCATTTCGGCCTGGACATCACCTGAGCCACCCTCTTTGGCCGCCTTGTCTTCGCCCAGTGATGCCTTTTGCTCAGCTTTTCCTGGCTTCTCTTCTTTCGTCTTTTCGCCGTCTTTCTTTTCGCCGTCTTTCTTTTCGCCGGCTTTGGAGGCTGATTTGTCGTCTTTTACCTCCTTTTTATCTTCATTCGATTTATCGCCGGCTTTTTCCTTGTCTTCCTTAACAGACGGCTTATTCTCAGTTGCATCCGCATTTTTCTTGCCCTTCGACTGGGCATACTGATCGACGGCTTCTTTATCTTTTTCGCTGTCTTTTTCGACCGATTTTCCGGTCTCGGGCGCCGCAGGCATATCCTTCGAAGACGCAGTTTTTCCCTTGTTGCCTGCGTTTTCCCCCTTGGTTCGGTCAGCCCCAAATTCCTGGCCTACAGCGCCGCGCTGTGCTGATTGTCCCTTCGCCTCTGTCTTTTGGGCATCCATACCCTGCTGCTCAACAGAGGCCTGTTTTTTTTCTGTTTTCTGTGTTGTCTGCTGCGTTTCCTGCGACTGATTCAATCCCTGTTCATTCACGGTGTCGGCTTGTTTTGTTGTCTTTTCCATGTCAGCACCTCTTCGTTTTGGTTACATTTCTTCACACCTCAACTCATTATATCATATACATGATCCAGAATTCATTTGAAACATTTTAAGACACAAATTGACTTTTTTTCGGCCGCCTATGCTGACGCATACGCCGGCCTCGCTGCGACTATCTCACTGCGTTCGATACGCCGCAGCCTTATTTTTGGCGATTTCCGCAGTCCCTGCAGAGCTAAAACACAGAGGATCCTTTTTCACTATCCCTCCACCACGAAATTGTTCTGTGCGTCAATCACATCCATTCGAGTGAAACATCATCTACAAGAACGTCCGCATGGCCGCTGACCATGCCTATGTACAAATAAACAAACTGCTTTGATGCAATATGATTGAGCTCAATTTCGCACGAAAATGACTGATACGTCTGGCGGATGGGAGCGCTGCACTGCATTTGCTTCTCTGCATCCGGATAAAATCCCGTTGCCAGGCCGAACTTAATTTCATCTCCGGATATGCCTTTCGCATACAGTGTTATCTTGTATTTTCCATTGCCGTTTATTCGAACTACTTCCGTCACATCCTGATAGGTGCCGTTATCCCCCCAAACGTCGCTGCTCACAAAGCGAAGGGCATTCTTGCCACTGTGCGCATCGTCCGATAGTGACAATTGTGAGAAATGCCGCGTTACCCAATCCATCGACAAACCACTTTCAAAACCGGGGTTGCGCAAAAGATTGCGGTGTGTTTTTTCAGGCTGAATCAAAACGGTTCGGGTCGCAGTAACATAAGTTCCAACAATTCCCAGGCGTTTGCATAATCTATCATAGGGAACCATCAGTCTGTCGTCTGCGATTTCAGCCCCCTCTTTTCCCGATTCAAATAGATATGACTGACTGTTATTGCTAAACGAGAGGCGGTTTTCTGAAAGAATGATATTTTCGTACCCGAGGTAGTGTGCGATTTCGTATGCAGAGACGAGAATGGTATCATTTTGCGCATAAGGCGGAACTTTGGCCGAAACAAATAATTCGCCAATTTTGAGCTTGTTTGCCACATAGGGTTTGGCAAGTTGGTTGAGGGAACGTTCGCTCATTTGCATGAGGCCTTCTTTTGAGGAATGCGCGCTAAAAACCAATGTTGTGTTGGAGTCATCGTTAATAGAAAGTAGATCGCGATTGAGAAATGGCAGATTGTCTATCCATACGTTATCGAATTCGATACGCGTAGACGGGGCATTTTCAATCACAATCTGGTTTCCGCCTTTATCTATGGCGAGTGCTTTTGGCAGACTGACATTCCGCATCTTGAAGTTTTTTGCTTCCCCCGGGACGGAACGCAAGGTGATAAACTTGGTGCCATCACAAGCATCGATGGCATAGATATTTTCAACGTCATATTGCTCAGCGGAACACTGAGTACAGGAGACATTGCCCGCTGTTCTCAAAAAAAATCCGCCCTTGATGACATCGATATCGTGCAGATGAACATCGCCTTTGAGTTCACCTGTATTGCTAAAATTCGGGAGAAACACACCATAGTCTGTAGCGACAATCGAATGAGAAACATCGACTTTTTCTGTATTACCGCTAATAATAAAAGCGTCATCCCCGTTATGTATAAACAAACGACTGGCAGTCAGTTTTCCAAATTTCGCCCCGGCCCATAGTGAAAGGCCATCCGTAGAAATCTGGTTAGATAAAATCTTAACATCGTCAATCACGATGTTTTGCGAAGACCATAAAACAACAATGTTAAAGGTATGCGCATCCAAAAACCTAACGCCTTGCAACACAATGTCATTTCCCTGTAAGGTAGCCATGTATTCAGCCGAACCATATTTTCCTCGCGTAGGATTAGGTTCTAAAAAAGCTCCGTGTCCCAAGACCTTGCTATTGTTGCCCATTCTAAGTCTCGCCATTACCAGGGCACCCGGTTCAAGATAAACCGTCTGTCCCTCCATGACCTCGAGAACGCCACCGAAAGGCAGATGAAATCCCGCCGGAATAATCATCGTGTTGGGATCGGATGGATCGGGAACGTTTTCGGACGCTTCAATAGCTTCTGCAAAGATGGCCAGAAGCGAGTTTTGATCGTCATCCAATCGAAAAACCGTCGTTTCGGGCTGATTCAACTGAAACCGTATGACGTTATCTTTAACAGAGGACTTAATTTTCCGTGAAGAGGGCATTACAGAATACGTCTGAAAATCCACGTTGACCGTAATTTCAACCGTGACAGGGTCGCCGCTGAAGGCAAACTCACAAAACCGACGATAAGGATCGCCATTCCTCAAAGTGTTATAATATTCCCTGGAATAGACAGGATTATAAACTGGAATAGAGATCGTCTTATCCCCCTGTATGATGCGCACCAAATAATCATAGTTTCTTGGAATGACAGCCTCAGGATAAGCAGGGTAAGCAACCAGAATATTATTTGGATTCTCAGGATCGGGCTTATCGACAGGATCGGGCTCTTCGACAGGATCGGGCTCTTCGACAGGATCGGGCTTATCGACAGGATCGGGCTTATCGATAGGATCGGGCTCTTCGACAGGATCGGACTGCCCATCATCTGGTGATGGGGTGACCGCAGGTAGATCTGAACGTGCTTCAAATCCTCCCTCGTCGTGACATCCGCCGGCAGTCATCCCCACAAGAAAAGCCAGCAACAGGATATAGCAAGACGTTTTGCATATTGGTATTCGAACGGTGGTATCCATGATAGTCTCCTCATTAGCAGTCCTCCTGCTATCTTTAACCACCATGGTTAAACGCATTATTACTTAGCAACATAGCAGACAGTTTGTCAAATTCAACAATTTATCTATATTTTTTTGATTAAGATTATATAAAATTTTATTATATTAGTTAAAACAAAATATTTACGCAGCAATTTAAATCCACTTGTTATATATATTGTTTTTTATAAACAACTAAATAAAATAATAAGCTTGTCCATTCTGTTTCAACGAAGTTTAAATAAGAAAACTGGCCCTGAGTTGTTTCGTATCCTCTGAACAAAATAACTCTTGCCATTTTGCAGTTTTCCATGTTAGCTGGCTAGGTTACGCTTGATTCTTCAACGTGAACATTATCAGACTTCGTCATTCTCAAAAACATGCAAATCTGCGTTTAGCCCCCCACAAGATCTATGTCAGATGCCCAGCAAGTACCAAGTGATAAAAAGAATAAGCTCCTTAACGTCGCGGACAAAAATCTCACCAGAGCCCAAAAACTCATCGACGCAGGCAACAAACTCGCCGACAAGGGTGAGAAATATCTTGTGAAACTCAAAGCTTTGAATAAGCTGGTGACAGTTGTTATGGCCATTGCGCTCACTATCTTTCTCATAGTAGCTTCTGTTTGTTCCCTTAGCATCTATCACACCTACCGGTCTGCAAGCGAGAATACCCAATCAGTCGAGAAGTAATAGACTGTTTTGACTGCAATATTTATCCGTTTTTACGCCTCTTTGTACACCAAAGTGCAGTGATTGCCTGAGAATTCGCCACTCACGATTCATAATTATCGAACGATATGGATTTTTTAAAAGACAAAGCCAAAAAAGCCGCCCTTGAAAAAGGGAGAGAACTCTTCCGCAAGCTGGATGAAAACGCCTCTTCAAACGCCACATCCGGAATGGATGGTTCTCAAAAATCACCTAATGAAGCGCTTGATCCCGCCAAAGCTGAACAGCTTCACGTTGAACAGCGTCTATCGGCCGTTCTGGACGATTCGGAAAGTGTTTCCTCAAAGGCTTCCGATGCTCAGCCGGATTTCATCAATCCTCCTCAAGAAGCGTCAGCCAATCCACCAGCCAAGATGTCTGGCAATCCACCTGTCTCTGCATCCAGCAATCCACCAGAAAAAGCAGCTACCAAAACAAATGCTGTCAACGAGCCGTCCAAACTGAAATCGACAGTGGATAAATCCATTGATACGTATCAAAATGGCCAGAACTTAATCAATCGCGGCAAAGAATTCCTCGACCTCGTCAATTCCACTAAAACAAGAGGCATTATTGCGATTGCCTGTGTGGTGTTATCCATTGTCATGGGAATTGCAACGCCCATAGCCAACCACTTCATCAAAAAACACTTCGAAGAGGCACAGCAGGAAAAAACGGGTGTCGTACAGCAAACGAAAGACAAGCTGGTCGCTTTGAAAGATGCCGTACTCCCTTCGGATACCGAAGAACCAAAGGCGGATGTGCCCGGCAGCAATGAAATCAATCGCCCCGAGCAAGCTGTCGTTCCTGCCGAATTTCCCAGTGTCGTGGCAGATCCTGCCCCGGCTGCAGATTCACAAGTGCCAGTAGTCCCTGCGCCAGCTCCCGTCCCGGCTGCAGATTCACAAGTGCCAGCTGTCCCTGCGCCAGCTCTGCCAGAAGGACAGCAGCCTTCCGATCTGAGTGCTTTATTCGGGCACAACATCTCTGAATTATCAACGACACAACTCCGAGGGCTCGTCACCTCAATGACCGTCGTTTCGAATGCGCTCAATGCACTGATCAGCACGCCCAATGCCGTGGATTGCAGCGGTGCGGCCTGTGAGGTGGGCTATCGTCAGAAGATGGATGAACTTTTGAAGACGCATGCAGCAGAGATCAAAGAAGATCCCAACACAGACCGGGAATCCTTGCTCGTAGCTTTTGGGGAATTGAAAAATACCGTCCAACAATTATCCAATAAGCTCAACGCGCAGTTTCCTCAAAAAGCGCCCACCGGCGTTTATCAGTCCATTTCTGACTTTTTGACCCCCTAAGAAAACTCCGAATCATCCCTACCCCTCAGGCCGTCGCATTCTAATTGATATTGCATTCTGGTTGCACACTTTCAGCGTGCGAATTGTTGGTAATACAACATTTCCTGGGGTTTCACTTCGTTTCACCCCGGGCTGTGACATTTCGACCTTTCTGGGCGATAATCATTCACATTTATCATGTGATTTCGCAAAATACAGAACTGTCAAGAGCTTATAGAATGCAACGGTCCTGATCCCTACCCTGGGGACGCGGACGTCCCGCACACGAATACCCTTGGGAATATAAATAACATGGGGTAAAAGTTAGGCTTTGTTTAACCAGCGTGGATATGCTTATAATTAAAAGTATTTGCGCCTACACGACGAGCGGTCAAGGGTGTGGCGTGACACCCTTGACAATTTACCCATCAAAGCTCAAAGCCATGAAATGATTTAGCTATCGGAACAAGTGATATCCACTGTGGTTAAACATAGCATTATAAATCGTGTCACAGCGGAAGAGATTGAGCAAATGGCTCATGGTTCGGCCCCTTCCCTTACCGAAAAATTAATGACCTTCGTTTGCATTTGGAGCATCAGCTTCATCACTGTTTATATTTTTTGAATTTGGATCATAGAATGGATTGACAATTTTTATTTCCGCGGCTCCGTCGGGGCCTGGGATGTTATTTGATGCACATGAGAGATGAATATTAACTTCAAATCCATTTTTGACTTTTGTTTCATTATCTTTTTTCACCTCATAGCATTCGAAATCAAATTCGCCCGAACCATAATATTGAATTGTTTTTTCGTTACAATAACTCGCTTTTAATCCATTTTCTGAAAATTTAGTTTCATATTCATTGGTGTGTTCAAAAAATTTGGAGTTGAGATTTTCTGTATGTACATGACATTTGATATTTTTAGGCGGCAGCTCATTTTTCTTTAATGTTTCCTGATTGTCTGCAATGTATTGTTTTAGTTCATCGGGATTATTGAATTGGGGCTCATTTAGGGCATTGTCGGGAGCAGGTGGAACCGGTGCATCTGGCGTATCGACCGTATCATCTGATTCAGTCGTAGGGTGTTCTTCGGATGGAGGCTTGGGCAAATTTGGAACGGTTTCCTCTTTGGGGATTTCCTGAGACGGAACTTGTACGCCAGTGGGCTGCGGTTCTACATCCTTTAAATCTGTTTTCTGGGGCAGGATGTCATTTTGGACGGTTTGCACGGCAGGCTCTGAGGTCGATTGGTCATCGGAGGTGCCGAAAAGCATCTGGCAACCAGAGAGCATCACGAAAGAAAAGACAAAACTGGCGAGGATGAGCTTTTTCATTGGTGAGTGATTGAATGTTTGTTGTGAACTGGGGAAATACAGGCTAAATAAAGGGTTATGAATGAAGCAAGGTGGCTTATGCCGCCTTGCCTGGTTAATCATGTAGGATTATTGGGGGAGAATGATGAAATAGGTGTTTTTTAGAGAATTAAAATATATTAATCTGGTTAGAATTTTAGGCTAAGTCTAGCATTCATTAGACACGCTGGTGCAATTTGATTCGCATTTGGATATTTCATACGAGCCATTAATACAATGGCATTTGTAATATTTTTCGTTTGAAATTTTAATTTTGCATTCATTAAAATCTTTATTTACATTACACATTTGATCACATTTACCTTGAACTATATGACAGGTAGTTGGATCACTATCAAAACAAGTAATATTTATTGGCTGCCCTTTTTCACATGAGTAAACTGCAGAAAAGTTACTGGAGTATACGACCGTATTTGAATTATCAATTTGACAAGTTGTATCACAGTGCTGACAATCATTATCGGTACATGCAGACGCATTGCTAATATCTATTTTTCCTGTATCATTATACTTAATCCAAATTGATTTAATAGTATCTTTAGGTGCAGTATCAAATTTAAAGCACGTTCCCTCTTCGTCTTTATCTTTGCACTTCTTCTGCTCCGGGTCACAGCCATTAGGACATTGTTTATCTTCTTTCCATTGTCCGTTCTCACATTTTTTGATTGCTTTTTTATCCTCACTACATTGAGTCGTATTATTTTTACAATCACCGCATACAGAAAGTTCATGATCATCTACTTTGCAAGAGAAGTGACCTGGACAAGCATCGAAATGGTCTTCAAACCCATAGTCTGGACCACTCCAACCATAACTATGTTCATATCCGCTTTCATCCTCATCAATGCAATAATGAATACAGTCAGTATCATCCTTACATATATGATATTTATTATTCGCCGTCTCATTACAAATATTTGTTTGCCAACTATTCCTATAACAGTAAGAAAATTTTCCATCTTTACATTCTGTATCGCCGTTTTCGCAAGGATTATCTATACAACCATTATAGTCGCAGCCATTTGGACATCGCACAGCCTCATGTGAATTAGCTATACCTTTACAGGAGTATACGTCCCCATTGTATTCATTAGAACACATTTGATTTGATTGTAAATCATTACTTGCTTCAACTGTATTATCTTTACAGATGAAATATCGGGTGTTATTGCAATAAACACCATCTTTTTTAGCTAAACAAAGATTATTATCCTGCTTATTACATTCCAAATTATTACAAGACTCATTTGATTCACATTCTTTCCAGGTGCCATCTATGCATATTTCTGGTTCGTGATTGGAATTACATCGGGTGGCGTCTTTGGTACATTTGCATGCGCGAGAATCTGAATCACAGGTTTCTTCTTCAGCACATGTTTTTTCTACAAACCAGTGATTCTTTTTACAAATTTCGATCGAATTACTATTACATCTCGCAGCATCATTTGAACATGCTTCATTTTCGCTTTCTGTTTTGCATTCATTTGTATTCTGGTCGCATCCATTTGCACATTGGTCACCTTCAACCCACTCTCCGTTTTGACAATTAAATAGTATTTTATCTCTGCACTTTTTATCCCCATTCTTACAAGACAAACATTCATTCCCTTCACATTCATCACAAATTTTAATCTGGTTCCTTTTACCATTAATACATTTAGTTTGTATGTTTAAGCCAGTGCTACTATCATACTGACATTCGGTTTTACTTTCAATACATTCTCCGCACGTTGTACTGTTGATACATTGCACAATTGAATCAGGAACGTCGCTTTTTAATTGCTTTATTTCTTTACAATTCTTAGATTGTGTATTGTTGTTTTTGTATTCTGTTAAAATACCATCTTTGCAAACTATAGAACCTTCTTTATAGTTGTTACATTGTTGAATACCTTTGGCGTCGGTACACCTGTCTGCACATTCAATTTTATGTTCCATATCAAATTGACCTAAATAACAGCCAATCTCATAACCATTATCAATATTATCACAAACGACTTCACCCGTATTGCATTCACCACAACCTATATTAACACCTTCAATATTCTTTTTACACTGCTTTCCGTTTTCGCATTTTTCTCCGTCACTGTTAAAATTTCCGTCTTTGCATGTAAACTGAGTACAAACATTGTTAATTTCTTTGTAAATCATATCTCCATCAATACATACCTTGTCATCACATTTGGTACCTTTACTTTTACACGCTTTCCCTTTGCAATTATAACTGCCACATCTGCATATCATTTCTTTGTATGATGTTTGTTCTTTATTGTAATTGATATCTGGATTACCCTTGGTCATCTTACAATACGCATCAAAGTTATCTCTAATGTCACCTTCTGGAATTATTGCACCATCACTACAGGCATTTGCTATTATAGCACTTACGATTATAATAGGTGTAATTTTCTTCATTATTTGGCTCCTTATTAAAAAACCAATTGAAAATTAACATTTGACGGCGTAAAATCCCATGAAAGTGTCATATTATTCTCCATAACAATATGAGTATATTGATAGCCTGCAATTCCTGTCATAATAGTACCTGCAATTGTTAATCCTGCACCAACGCCTAAAAGTATCAGACCTGTATTATACATTTTATCATTGTTAATTTTGTAGGTATTCGAGGAGTTAACTGAAAATCCAAAATCATCCTTATGGGATATTGTCATTCCTATTCCTGTTCCCAATAGTGCCAATCCTACAACACCTGTGGCTACACCAGTCCATAAAACTGCTCCTATCGCTGTTTTGCGTTCGGCGCTGTCTTCGGTTTGGTTGATCACTGTTTTGGTGGCGTTTTTCTCGTAGGTTTCAATTTGTGCATTGAGTGATTCATTTTCTTTTTTAAGTGTGTTGACGTAATCCTGTGTCAATTCCGGGAATTCGACTTCGTAGCGTGTATACCACAGTTGTTTGGCCACTTCGGGTGATACAGCAAATTTACCCGTGTTGTCTGCTGCTTTCTGGTAAAAGCGCAGGGCTTTGGTGGGTTCATTCAGTGCAGTGTAGCTTTTGGCGATGTAAAAATTGAGTGCAGGGGATTCGCTGCAAATGGCAACCATGCGTTGCCCTATCTTGATGACATCTTCGTATTTGCCATCTTTATAGGCATCTGAAAGAATGCTGAGCTGGGTGTTCCATTCGGTATTGTTCTCCAAATTGTCACAGGAGGCAAATGCCTCGCCCATGCCCACCCCTGATAAGGCGAGCGCCATGAGTCCAGGCAAAACGAACTTTATTTTCATGTCTGACTACCTTTTGCACAATGAATTTGAATGCATCTGTATGCGTTTTGTCGTATATGACAACCCGTCTTACGACGAGCAACCAACATACCGTGCAGTTTAACGAAATTGAAATTGTGATGCAATTTGATTGTGTTCAGAATACTGGACTGCATTGCAGTTTTCTGCTCTGCAAATAGACATTTTCTTCGTCTAAATTTCGAGCAACAGATTGACCGGGCAATGATCCGAACCATAAACGCTATCTTCAATGTCTGCATCGAGAATTTGATCCTTGAGTTCATCCGAAACAAAAAAATAATCAATTCTCCAACCGACATTATTTTTGCGCGCCCCCATTTTATAGGACCACCACGAGTAGCGGTCTTTGACATTGCCATGAATATGACGGAATGTATCGACATATCCGGCCTCTGTAAATCGATCCAGAAAAGCACGTTCTACCGGTAAAAAGCCAGTGCTGTTCATATTTTGTTTTGGGCGTGCAATATCAATTTCTTTATGAGCAATATTAAAATCACCGCACACGACAATCGGTTTGTGCTTTCTGAGGCTTTGTATATAGTTCAAAAAATATTCGAAGAACCCCATTTTATATTCGAGTCGTTTATAAAAAAATGACCCGTCTGGATTTTTGATTTGTTCGCCGCCATTCGGAAAATAACCGTTGAAGAAGTGAAATTTCTCAAATTCGAGATGCACGATTCTGCCTTCGCCCTGCCAGGTCTTTTCGGGAAGTTCGATTTCAACGGATAGGGGAGGAATCTTTGAAAAGACCGCCGTTCCTGAATAGCCTTTTTTGACAACGGATGTGGCAAAAAAAGATTGATATCCCTCTTTATTTCTGGCTTCTTCGGGGATTTGTTCCGGCGAAGCCTTTGTTTCCTGAAAAGCAATGATGTCATTGGTATTATTGTAGAACCATTGAAAATCATCTTTGGCAGAAGCTGCCCTGATACCGTTGATATTCCATGAAGCCATTGAAATTTTCATACGCACACTCCTGAAGGCAGAGATCGATGACCTGCCGTTATGCGTGTTCTAGCACAGAATGCATGGTGGTTACACTCTAATTACATCACTTGCAAATGATAGCCTATATGTTCAGCATCATGTTTAAAATATGATTTTACGTTCATGTTAATTTGTTAACATTCAATTAATAGCGAGTGATGAAAATTGCTCAACCGGGCTGATTTGTATAAAAAATATTCTTTCCCTGAAAACAGCAGTCGCAGAAGCGGGTCTGTGTGAAGCTGAGTTTGAAAAGCTTTGTTCGGCGTCAGGGTGTGACAAAATAAAGAAAAAGCG
This sequence comes from Myxococcales bacterium UBA4248, assembly GCA_002395385.1. Classification (GTDB taxonomy): domain Bacteria; phylum Myxococcota_A; class Bradymonadia; order UBA4248; family UBA4248; genus UBA4248. The sequence continues at coordinate 18,041 of DGWW01000008.1, read as the reverse complement.
GCGTATCCCGTAGGGATAGCCGCTTTCGCAAGGCGTATGGGGCAAAGCCCCATAGCCGCGCCTCTAAAATCCACGTCCATAGATTTCGGACACTTTCTTTTTGTCGAGCATTTCTCTCCAAAGGATGACATGATTGCCATCATTGTTGCATCCGATGGCGGGCTGTTTGTTGACGACGTTGGTATCCGTCCTTTTGTAGGGAACTGAATTGACAGGGCTCGTTTTATCGGCAAGTGTATATTTCCCGTCTGCATAAGTAATCTGGATTTTTTGTACATCCGGAGAAAGTACATAGCCTTCTTTTTCAAAATATAGTTTTATATTGCGATAATCTTCACCAAACCATGTAATATAGACATTATCTTTTTTGTCCAGGCAGACATCCGGATAACGCTGTGGCCGATCTTTTACAGGAATATTGTCATATATAATTTTATTATTTTTATCTTTGCTTTGGAATTTAATATATTGATCTTCGAAAATAGTCTTATTATCTTTTGAGTAACCACGAACTTTTACACCATAGGTTTTATTATCATTATTATTATCTTCGTAAGTGATAAAGAAAGTACCGTTTTCGGGGTTCATGGCAACCGATGGATTGATTTGTTGGCCGCTGGCCTGTGCATTTACAGTAAAGACATCGCCATCGGGTTTCCCATCGGCCTTAAACGATCTTGCCCGAATTTGATAGCTGCCGTTCGAATCGGTATCATCCTGCCAGGTGACGACGAAAGATCCATCATTTGCGATGGCGATATCCGGATTTTCGCGAATCCCCTCATCGGCATCGAGGACATTGTGCTGAGCGAATTTTTCGGTTCCCTTGCTGTCAAAGCCGCGAACGTAGACTTGCGGTGTTTTGGCAGATGTGGAAGCATCTTGCCAGGCGACGACGAAATTGCCGTCTTTGGTCATCGCAATTTGCGGTTTATTGTGATTGCCTTTGGTATTGGTATTCACAGTGGTCGTCTTAAATCGTTCATTGCCCAAGGGATCGAAGCCGCGCATCACGATCTGCCCATTGCCTGTATTTTTTTGATCATCGACCCAGACGACGACGAAATTGCCGTTGTCATCCATGGCGGCAGCGGGGGAATACTGATGGCCTTTTTTATTATCATTGACGAAAAACTGTGCGATCTGTTTTCCGGATTTATCGAGCTGATTACAGCCGCTACGACAGAAAATGCGTGCTGCAATATCGTAATTTTGTGATTTACCATTATTGAATGTACCGTCATTCTCTTTCGTGCCCGTCGTGGAATTATCCTGCCAGACGGCGACAAAATCTCCTGTGCTGCGGTTGATGCCAATAGCAGGATTGAACTGATATCCATTCATATCCTTGTTCATTTCGCGGGCACCGAATGCGTAGCTGCTCACTTTATATTGCCCATCTGCCGGAACCCTCAGATCGAGGGATTCTTTAAATGCGTGAGGATCTTTGGCAGGATCGGTGACATATTTCTGATCGCATGTAAACTTTTTCTTATTTTCGGATGAAACAGTTTTGAATGTGAAGTTATCCTTTGTTTTTGTGGGATCAATGGTCAATACGCGCATCCAGCCATTGCCTGCATTAGGATCGGCTTTACACTTATCATCCAGTTCGGCAGAATAATCCGCGACTTCTTCGATGAATTGATTTTTATTATAACCCTTATTCATGCGATGGCCAGTAGAGCCCACATGACCGCTTGTCACCAGGATAACATTGCTGAATCGTTTTGTGAGTTCGATGGCCAATTCTTTGCCGCTGACGCCATTAGGACTGATGGGGAGGTAGGCACCTTTTGTTTCGTACCCAGGTTCACCACCTTTGGAGGGTGCAGAAAGATAATTATGTGTCGAAATAATGACATAATGATCCATGTGCTGTTTGATAAGCCTTTCGGCCCAGCATACCACATCTTTGCGTGCAGCGAATTCTAATGAGATAAACAGGAATTTGAGATTTCCCAGTGTCATCGTGGCATAGGAATTTGTCTTTGAAACGTATTTGCCAAATTGAGTCGTTTTGGGCCAATTCTTGCCAGTTTTATCGGCGTTGAAATACTTGCTAAACCCGGATGATCTGTCTGAACGGTCATAGATACCATCGAATTTTTCAGTCGTATTACATTCGCACGTTTTATAATCATGCTTTTCACATTTTTGGCATCTTCTGAAATCGTGATTACCGGGCAATACCAAATAGGGAATATGCTTTTCATCAAGTGGTTTATAAGCATTGCCTACGAATTTCCATTCCGCATCATCATTCCAATTGGTCACATCCCCTAGATGAATCACCATCTTAATGTTTTCTTTAGAAGCTTGTTTAACAATATAATCCGTCTGCCCTTTGAAATAATCTGCATATCCATTACTCGTATTTTTATTATGTATCAGGTTATACAAATGAGCATGTGTATATCTTTGTGTATCGGGCAAAAAGACAATCGAGAACGGCTTGCAGGATTCGCCCTTGGGATCGCCGCACGCATACCCACATTTAAAGGTATCTGGCTGACAAACGCCCTCAGATTCAGTGCAAGTACTTGTGGTCTGCCATTTTAGGCAGCCATCGGCCATGGTGCACTGCTGAATCTCTGCGCCATTGCAGCGTTTTTCATTCTCTTTGCATTCGTTTTTACACTGTGCAGTACATTCGTTGTTCTCACACACCGGTTTTTCTTTGGCGCATGTGGTTTCTTTCCACTGAGCACAACTGCCTTCTTTTATACACTCGAGAATGCCGTCACCGGATTCCGTGCATTTTTTTTCACCAGCTGTACATGTATTGCATTGCGCTTTGCATTCTTTATTCTCACACACGGGCTTGTCATCGGGACATGACGATTCCTGCCATTGGGCACAGCCATCGACTTCGACACATTCGAGCATGCCATCACCCGAATCGGCACATTGCTTATCACCCATGACGCACTCATCACATTGTGCTGTACATTCATTGTTTTGACATGTGGTATCGTCGGGGCATGATGTTTCCTGCCATTGGGTACAACCATCGACTTCGATACATTCGAGTATGCCATCGCCCGAATCGGGGCATAGTTTTTCACCGACGGTACATTCAATACATTGTGCGATACATTCATTATTATCACACTTGGGTTTATGGCTTGGGCATGCTGTTTTTTGCCATTGATTGCAATCTTCACCCTCGATACATTCGAGCGTGCCGTCGCCCGAATCGGTGCATTTGACTTCCCCTACTGTGCAATCACTGCATTGTGCTACGCATTCATTATTGTCACATGCGGGCTTGTCACTTGGGCATGCTGTTCTTTGCCATTGGTTGCAGCCATCAACTTCGATACATTCGAGCGTGGCATCGCCCGAATCGGCGCATTTGACATCACCCACGGTGCAATCTGCGCATTGGGCTATGCATTCATTATTGTCACATGTGGGCTTGTCACTCGGGCATGCAGTTTCCTGCCATTGGGTACAGCCATCGGCCTCGATGCATTCACGAATCGCATCGCCCGAACTGGTGCATTGTGTTTCACCGGGGGTACAGCTTTCTGCACATTTTTCCGGGTCTTCGTTCAGGGAAGAGCCTCCACTTTCTGAGTCACAGGCAACCATCGAAAGAGAAATCAAAACAGAAATGAACCCAAAATGACGTTTCATCATACCACCTCCTTACAGCGAGTAATTGTAAGTATATTCTAACATAAATGCATACCACAGCCAAGGCAATCACGAGCAGGGCTACAGCATTTATCAATCGAATGGATAATTCTCCTACCAAAATTTTTTTTTGTCCACCGGACTGGAGACATGATCATCCAAATTTAGAATTTGGAATTCGAAACTCAGAAATCGATATCCAAAATTCGATTCACGATGAGAGCAATTCGGCACCAAATGTAGGGAAATTGTGTTCAATAACACATGAGGCAAATTTGGCACAGTTGATGCATTTGATACACTGCGTCATGTACGCGTCAAATTAACACTGCGCGTTGTATTCTTTGAAGCCTTTTTTGGCGTAATATGGAGTTTTTATGCGTCCTCATCCATTTTTTTTAATTCTAGCAATGAGTATTTTTATGATGATGCTTGTGCCCTTGTCATCTATGGCCCAAGAGACCGAATCGAATGACAGTTCCAGTCACGTATATTCCAAGCAGGATAATTTTGGGGGATGGCGATTAGGAGGCGATATTCTTTTTGGTACAGGCCGCTGCGACGATAAAGGGTGTATTGGGCATCCTGAAGATGATTTCGATCAGAAGAATTATTCACTATCCGTTATGTTACAATTTGAAGCGGGATACTTTTGGGGTGAAAATGTTTTTTTTGGCCCTGTTGTAGATGTATCGATTGGCATGCCCATGTTTACGAATGTCGATATCCGTTATAAAATCATCTTTCCATTTACAGAGCGTGATGCCATTTCATTTAGTCTTGGGGTGGGTATGGAAATCGTGACTTTATATGGAGGAACGATCAACGTACAGGGCAATGTCTATTTCCCGATTCAGATAGGGTATGAGCACGTCATGGACAGTGGTTTTGTCATCGGGGCAACGGTTCAGGCAAATCCGGTGTATGGGACAGGTCTGACGGAATGGTCGGACGTTCAAGATGAAGCATGGCTCGGCATGTTCAGTGCGGGATTACATCTCGGATATCAATTTAGATAATTGTTTTGTGTTTATGAATAAAAGCAAACGCGGCGTATCGTGTCACGATAGCCGCGTTAGCGAGCTGTAGAGCCGTGTCGCGACACGGCTCAAAGCGAGCGTCACAAAAATCACCCCTTAACCGAACCGGCAGTCAAACCGCCGACGAGGTGTTTTTGCAGTGCAAAGAAGAGCGCCATGATTGGGATGCTGACGAGAATGGCGCCAGCGGCGAAATAGCCGTACTGTACAGATTGCGCGCCGACATACTGTTTGAGGGCGACAGGCAATGTGTAATTGATTTCATTGTTCATGAAGGTGGCGGCGAGGATGAATTCGTTCCATGCGGTCATGAAGCTAAAGAGCGCAGTGATGGCGATGGCCGGGCGAGCGAGCGGCAGGACGACCGTAGTGAATATTTTTAGTCGCGAGGCACCATCGACGATAGCGGCTTCTTCGAGTTCCTTGGGGATGGTGTCGAAGTAACCTTTGAGATTCCAGACGCAGAATGGGAGTGCCGAAACGCTGTAGACGAGGACGAGGCCATAGACGTTGTCGGTGAGTCCGAGTTTGCCGAGGATGATGTAGAGCGGGATCATCATGACGACGCCCGGGAACATCTGCGTGACGAGGAAAGCCTGGAGTCCGGTTTCACGTCCGATGAAATTGAGACGGGCAAAGCCGTAGGCGGCAGTGCATGCCAGAAGCACACCGATAACTGTCGTGATGGCCGACACGATGATCGAGTTCCAGAGCTGATGCAAAAAGAGGTTTTGTCCTTCCTGATTGGTATGCCCCATGACGTACTCGAAGTTACTGAGGCTCATGTTTTCGAAAGAAAATCCACCACCGAGGCCGGCCATTTCGTTGGGTGTCAGAGCCATCTGTACAACCCACAGCACCGGATAGAGGACGAGAATACAGACGACAATGAGGATGAAATTGTAGACGATTTGTTTAATCCAGCGATCGCGTTTGTTCAGACCGACGGAGTCTTCGACCCATTCTTGTTTAGCCATTATTTTGCCTCCACGGTGTTGTCCTTGAGGACGAATTGAGTGAGTTTTGAATAGAGCACGAGAATGACGAAGACGACCATGGCGTAGGCAGCCGCATATCCGTACTGGTACTGGCGCTCGAAGGCCCATTTGTAGGCTTCGGAGACGAGAATTTCAGTCGAGCCGTCGGGTGAGCCTTTGCTGACGAGGTAAATGATGTTAAAGGCGTTGAATGTCCAGATCGATCCGAGCACGACTGAGGGCATCAAAGCGGGCTTGAGGAGCGGGAAAGTCACATGGCGGAAACGCTGCCATGCGCTGGCACCGTCGACGGCGGCGGCATCTTCGAGATCGCGGGGAATGGCCTGGAGTGCGCCGAGCGTGACGACCATCATGAACGGGAAACCGAGCCAGGTGTTGGTTGTGAGGTTTGCGGCAAATGACGTGAGGAATTCATTGTACCATTCGACAGGGGCGAGTCCGAAAGTTTTGAGAATGCCATTGATGGCACCGAAACTGTGATCGAACATACCGCGCCAGATCAGGGCCGTGATGTAGTTTGGCATGGCCCATGGGACGATGAGGAGCACGCGATAGACGCCCTTGAGTTTGAGCCATGGCTCGCGGAGCAGAAGGGCGAGGCACATACCGATGCCGACGTGCAATGCGACGTTGGTGATGGTCCAGAGGACGGTCACGATAAAGGTAAAATAGAATGACATCGAGTCGAGGAACGACGCCTGATCCGACGAGAACAGGCGTGCGAAGTTCTGCAGGCCGACGTAGACGAACTCGCCATTTTCGTAGGCAAATAGCGAGAGGAAAGCGCCGATGACGAAGGGCAGGAACACGAGGATGATCATGCCGATGATGGCCGGCGACACGAATGCGGCAGCGACTTTGTTGTCGGTATATTCGATATTGGCGGCTTTGTGCTTTTTGTAGGCGCGAATGCCGAGGATGCACAAAATGGCGAGTATGCCGCAGATAATCGTGACGAGGACGGCGGGGTTACCTTCTTCGACGGGAGGTGGTTTGAGCATGGCGACGCGGCTCTGTGCCTCGGCCAATGCGCTCATGACATCGATATTTTTGTTGTTCCCCTGGACGCTTCGCAGCCAGATAAATACGGGGATGGCGAGTGCAAATGAAGCGACGGTAGCCCCGATGTGCATTTTGTGTTTTTCGGGGGTGGTCACGCTCGGATTAGTCGATTTTGCCAAAAAGACAAAGCCCGCGATGATGAGCGAGAGCAGCAAAAAGAGCAGATATGGCGTTTCGCCCGAGGGGCCGCCGAAGAGGGATTTTTGCAGTGCCTGCTGCATGGATGCCCAGAGTGAACCCATTTCGGGGCGGTTGCTCGAAGGCTGTGCGTGGTCGAGCTGTGCCAGGTAAACGGGGGCGACTTCTTTGATGAATGCAGTTCCGGGCGAATTGTCGGCCTTGAGCTGATCGTAGGCTGCCTTGTAGGCGACCATCTGTTTGCCTTCGATCATGCGCTTGTAAGCGCCGTCGGCGGCAATGAACTTCATGAGTTTGATGGTGGCCGCACGGCGTTCGCTCTCGGCTTTTTTAGCAGCGGGATATTGGGAATCTGATTCTTTGAGTTTAGAAAGCGCGATGCTCGACTTGGTATCGCGTGCCATGTAAATGCCTTCTGCAGTGACATACGGCGACCCGTAGGCATCGGCTGGCGCGCCGGGCTCGGTGATTTTGGGGAGCGTCGTGACGCCGTAACGGAGCTTTGCAGTCCCATCTTGTGCGGGCAATTCGGCCATGAACCATGGGCCATTGATGAGCATGTCCGCATCGCCTTCGAGAAACAGCGTTTTTATGCGGGCACCGTCGATGCCGCTGGGGATGTATTTGTTCAGTTTTTTGGCAAATTCGATCGACTTGGCATTGCCATCATTTTTGAGCTGAATCTGGCCATTTTGGTCGAAGAGGGAGCCGCCAAAACCGTTGAGCCACACGCTATGGAAAAAGAGATTGGTATTTTCATAGACGATGCCGTAATGCAGTTTGCAATTGGCTTCTTCTTTGGGACAGCTCATGACCGTGTTCTTTTCGAGATAGCTGAGCAGTTCATCGGTCGTTTTTGGGGGATTCTGGACGCGATCTTTATTGTAAAAGAGGACGGCACTCTTATATGCCAGTGGGATAGCATAAATGCCCTCTTTGGCGTCTGCAGGATTCCTGGTGCTGGGCTTATAACGAAGTGCCTTGACGGTCGTTTCGTGATAGGCACTGAGCTCTGCGGGGGAGAGATACTGGCTTAAATCGGCGATAATTTTATTGTCTGCCCAGTTGCCAATGACGTCGTGGGCGGCAATAAAGGCATCGGGGCCGCTGCCCTGAGGAACGCCGGTAAAGACCTTATTTTGGAAGCTCTCGTCGGGCACGGGGAGCACTTTGACTTTGATATTGGGATTGGCTTTTTCGAAGTCATTGACGACACTTTGCAGTGCGGCTGCTTCGTCACCGCGGTAGGCATGCCACAAATCGAGCGTGATGTCCTGTGCACTGGCCGACAGCGGGAAAAGGCACAGCAAGGCGAGAAAACAGCGCGCCATCACAGAGATGAGGCGACCGTGTTTTTCGCAGCTGCGCGAAAGAAGGGGTTCGTGCATGACAGTCTCCTTATTCTGCTACTTCTTCAACTTTCGGTTCAATGCCGGCTTTTTTGGCGGCATCCTCACTGACTGCCTCGAACTGCGAACCATGTGCAATGGCTTCGCCTGTTTCGGTATCGAAGAGATGAATCGCGCTCGACGGGATGTGCAAACCGACGGTCTGCCCTTCTTTATAGCCGGCGACTTTCTGCGCTTCGAGCACGGCGAGGAAGGGATGGTCGCCGAGTTTAAAGTGAACGTGGCTTTCCCATCCGAGTGTCTCGATGACATCGACGGTGACGGTGAGATTGGCTTCTCGGCCATCTTCGGCGAGCAAAACATCCTGGGGGCGAATGCCGAGCGTGACTTTCTGATTATTCTGCAATTTGGAGGCAATTGCCGGATTGATCTCAATGCAGTTTTTGTCGTCGATTTTCACCTGGGCCTTGTCGCGGTTGATGACGATGCTGGACTGTATGAAGTTCATGGCCGGGCTGCCAATGAACCCTGCGACGAACATATTTTTGGGCGTCAGGAAAAGCTCAAGCGGCGTACCGACCTGCTGCAGGTAACCGGCGTTTTTGGTGCCATTTTCTTTATCGCGTCCGCTCAAAACGGCGATGCGATCGGCGAGCGTCATGGCCTCGACCTGATCGTGGGTCACGTAAATGATGGTGGTTTTGAGCTTGCGGTGCAGGCGGCGTATTTCGACGCGCATCTGTGTGCGCAGTGCTGCATCGAGGTTCGAGAGCGGCTCGTCGAACAAAAAGACTTTTGGACGTCGGACGATGGCACGGCCCATGGCGACGCGCTGGCGCTGGCCACCCGAGAGCTGTTTGGGGAGTTTATCGAGGAAATCATCGAGCCCGAGCATGCTGCTGGCTTCGGCGACGAGTTTGTCGATTTCCTCTTTGGGCATTTTACGGACTTCGAGGCCAAATGCCATATTCCGGCGAATCGTCATGTGTGGATACAGCGCGTAGCTCTGGAATACCATGGCGATATCGCGGTCTTTGGGATGTACGTCATTGACGAGTTTATCGCCGATGTACAACTCTCCCTCGGTAATGGATTCGAGTCCCGCAATAGTTCTGAGCAAAGTCGATTTACCGCAGCCACTTGGGCCGACGAGAACGAGAAATTCACCGTCACGAATGTCAAGATCGATGCCTTTTAATGTCGGCTCCGCATTGCCATAACGTTTTACGATGTGTTTGAGCGTAAGTCCTGCCATGCCTTCTCCTTATTTGAGTATGGCGTTCCGGGGGCATCCGGATGCCGCCAAAAAATAGTCAAAAAAACCGCATGGATATTACGCCTGAGCGGGGGGATATGGCAAGAATTGCGAGCATGGATGGTCATTTTTTTTCCGCGCGTCCTATGCCCTTCGGGCATACGGCCTGCGCTCGCCGCTATCGCTGCTGGCGATACGCGGCTTTTTTGATTTTGGGAAAAGAAGGCCAATGGAATAAAGTGCAGGCTAGAACAAAAAAAGCCGCAAAAAAATGCGGCTCTAAAGTAGGAGTTAAATGTACGGCAGCCGTGTGTTTTCTATCTCACACGGCTGTTCATTGAGCGGATTAATAAAAATTCCAGTGCCAGGTTTCGTAGTCATAAGGATGGAAACTGTAAGTGGATGCATTGGAATTGAGCCAGTACCAAAGCGATGGTTTGTCCGTTCTGCTCGAGAATCCTGAAATATCGACGGCATTGCCGCCGCAGTGATTGCTGAATCCCGGTGCAGCTGCCGAAGCCGTATTGAAACCGCGGTCGACATAGAGCTCGATGGCACCTTCACTTCCGCCGACACCGCCCGTTGCTGCGACAGTTGCTTCGTCGGTCATGCCTCGGAATGAGCTGGCAACGCCCGAAATTGGCTGAGAACTGCCCAACGATGCTTTGGCCATGGCATTGAATTTGGGCGCACCCGCAGCCGACATTTTGCCGCATGGCTTATCATAGGCGGAATAAATCGGTGTATCTGGGGTCATCGAGGAATCGAGTTCGACGCCTTTAGAATAGGGAATCGCTTTATTCTTATCATGTGTATAATTTGGCGAAGCAATGCGAAGTTTTGCCCACGTTTCGGCATCACAGACGGCTTTTTTGCCGTTATTGAGGCAGTCTTTAAAGAACTGACAGACGTTCGTTCCCTTAACATAAAAATACTGGAAACGCATGAGGGCTGTTGCCGTGCCTTTACCGAAATCTCCATCGACGCCAATGGAATTGCCATAACGGCCGGCATTGTGTTTATTGAGAAGTTTTTGCAGGGTTCTAACTTTGTTATTACTCTGACCATAGCGAACTTCTTCAGTGCCGGTATAGTCATCCGCATCTACAGTGACGGGCGTTGTGTCTTCGGGTTTGGTCTCTTCTGGCTTGGTTTCGGGGGCAGCGGGTGCTGCGGGTGCTGCGGGTGCGGAGGATGAGGCATCCGTTGTAAACCCTGCGGCTTTTTTGGATTGAGGCCCAAAGCAGCCATCGACTTCGAGTCCTTTGGAGGCCTGCCAGTCGGCGATGGCCTGAACGGTAATCGGGCCAAAGGAATTATCTTGTTCGACACCGACAAGTGCCTGAATTTTGATGCAAATCGACTGGTTATTATTTCTATTGTAACTGACGGCAGTGTTAATTTCACTCTTCGACAACTTGTGTGACGGTACGGCTGTGGTGGTCGTTGTAGCTGCTGGTGCAGGCGCCGGTGTGGTTGTTGCCGTCGTTGTTGCAGGGGCAGGTGCAGGTGTTGCAGGTGCCGGTGCAGGCGTTGTTGTCGTGGTAGTTGCAGGGGCTGCAGCCGTGGCAGACCAGCCCGCAGCTTCGGCAGTTGCTCTCGACTGTGGGCCAAAGCAGCCGTCGACTTCGAGCCCTTTGGACTGCTGCCATTTGGCAATGGCACCGACTGTAATTGGGCCAAAGGAATTATCCTGTTCGACGCCGACCATTGCCTGAATTTTGAGGCAAATATCCTGGCTGTTGTTTCTATTGTATTTAATAGCTGAATTGATCTGCGCCTGCGTCAGGAGCGAACCGCCACCAGAGGTTGTAGCACCGCCGGATGATGCCGTGGTGCTGCTCGATGTCACCGACGAACCACCATCGACGACGCGCATAGCCTTCATGTTCGATTTAGGCGCACGGTCGTGCGTACATCCATAATCCTTGCCTTTGGCTTCGATCATCATGCCACCGGTGCCCATAATGGCGGCATGGTTTGAGTTGACGAGCAGATCGCCGGGTTGTGCATTGGCATAGCCGATGTCCTGCTGCTTAAAACCGATTTGGCTGCCCGTGCCGTGACCAATATCGATACCTGCAACTTCTTCAAAGACTTTGTGCGTCAATCCGGAGCAGTCCACGCATTCCATGCCGCTCTGGTTGACTTTGCTGTAACTATGGCCACCCGGTTGAAGGTGCTTGTACCACCCCTTGTTCGTGGCATCCGGGTACCAGCTCGACAGTTTGCTGACATTAGCGTCCGTCAAAGACTCACCTTTGCCGCCCCAGCAATAGGGATTGCCCCGGTTGACATATTCCATCGCCTTGTCGACGACTTTCTGAGCGAGAGAGGATCCGCCCCCAGATTTGGATTCAGGTGATTTGCTTTCTGGCATTGTTTGTTCTCCTTATTTTTTCGGTCTTGTTACTTCACACAACACACCTAGATTTATGATAACATTTTGTTTCGGGGAATACCAAATCATATTATCATGAATTTCTGAGCAAATTGCGATTGGTAACGATCCCCTCCACAGGCTTGCATGATTTTCCAAAGTTCAACACATTCGTGAATGCAAAATGCAGAAAGATGAATGCATAATGAAATGCAGAACTCAAAGGATTGGGATAATTTCCTTTGTTGTTCAGAATCTTATGATGCATTTTAGCGTATTCGATGCTTTGGGACGTTTGAAGCCTCCCAAAGGCTGAACGGTTACCGTACTTGAAGCAGCTCCCTTCTGCATGAACCAATATGATATTGTAAAACCCATGATCTCATTGACGGATGCCCTGATTGTCGCCTTTTTTCTTTTCGTGATGCTGTTTATGGGACTTCGTCAGCGCTGTCGAAGCAAAGATGCCCCAAACTATCTGCTTGGCGGCCGCGCACTGACATTGCCGGCTTTTATTGCAACGACGGTTTCGACCTGGTACGGCGGCATTCTTGGGGTCGGGGAATATGCATGGTCTTATGGCATTGCAAACTGGCTCGTATTTGGGGTGCCTTACTATGTGGGGGCAATCCTTTTTGCATTGTTGCTCAGCCGAAGAGCGAGAGCTTCCGAAGTTTTGAGCATTCCCCACCGATTTGAGCAATATTATGGCAAGAAAGCTGCCATTTGTGCGGGCATACTCATCTTCCTGACTACCGTCCCCGGCGCATACATGCTCATTATGGGAACCATTTTAGGGTTGTCATTCGGCATTGGTTCATCACTGGGCATTTTAGCAACTGCGCTGTTTGTCGTGATTTACCTTTGGCGCGGTGGCTTTAATGCCGTTGTCAGAACAGATGCGCTTCAGTTTGCGCTCATGTTCGGCGGTTTTATCGTTTTGTCACTTTGGCTGCTCATTGGATATGGCACCGAACCTTTATCCACATTGCCTGCCACCCATCTGGAGCCCACGGGCGGACAATCCATCGGCAGCATTTTAATCTGGTACATCATTGCACTATCGACGCTTGCAGAACCCAATTTTTTTCAGCGTGCGTATGCAGCCAAAACCCCTGAAATTGCCCGAAAAGGCCTGTTTATCAGTGTCGGATTCTGGATTTTTTTCGATGCTATGACGACACTATGCGGCCTTTATGCGCGTGCACTTTTACCCAATCTGACGACGCCGCTTCATGCCTTTCCTGCGCTTGCAGCCAAGGTTTTACCCATCGGATTGGTCGGTTTGTTTTTTGCAGGATTATTGGCGACCGTTTTATCGACGCTGGATTCAAATTTATTTACGACGGCAACCACTTTGGGACGCGATTTATGGCCACAGAATTTTTGTGAAAAAGTGGACATTCAGTCGCGCACTCGCATCAGTCTCATCGTTGGTGCAATCATCGCTTCGGCCATTGCTTTGCTGTCGGATTCAGTCGTAAAAATCTGGGAAATTTTTGGTTCCATGAGTGCCGCATCCCTTTTGATTCCCATCCTGTCCTCCTATTACCCTAAATTCCGCATGAGCAATCGGGGAGCATTCATACTCATGTTGACAGGATGCAGCGTGACCATCCTCTGGTTTATTGTGAAAAAGGTTTCGGATGAACTGATCTTTGGAATGAGACCACTCATTGCCGGAATGATTGCAGCCATCCTTTGCTACCTCATCGACCAAATACGGATAAAATTGAACGCAAATCACCCTTGGGTTTAATCCCATGTTTTTCATTGATTTTATGGATTTTTTTCTTAAGGCATTTCGAAAATGCCGCCCCAAATTCGCCTTTCTAACCACCCCCTCTTTAAAAAAAATACGTGAGATGTGACTATTTACTTGACAGATTTGCTCTTGAAATTTACTTTTGCCGCGATTTGACAAGCGTTCCACGTTCTTGTCGTCACAAACACTTCTTTTTGATTGGAGAATTCAAACAATGACAAAAGCCGAGTTGCTTAACGCCGTTTCTGCGAAAGTCGAAGGTTCCACTAAAAAACAGACAACAGAATTTGTTGATGCTGTTTTTGCTGCACTGAGCGAAGCTATTTGCGCTGGTGAACGTATTTCCTATCCTGGATTTGGTACGTTCACAGTCAAACAGCGTGCTGCCCGTGATGGTCGCAATCCCCGCACCAATGAACCTATCAAAATTGCTGCTTCTAAGACTGTCAATTTCAAAGCTGCTCCCAAATTGAAAGACGCTGTCAATGGCGTTGCCAAGAAAGACGCTAAGAAAGATGCCAAGAAAGAGGCTCCCAAGAAAGCCGCCAAGAAAGCTAAGAAGTAATTCTGGTTTTAAATCGTAAAAAGCCGCTCAAAATGAGCGGCTTTTTTTTTTGAATTATTACAAACAATCATTCTTGTAATTTATGAACAATCTCTTTGTTTTTCCTATTTATATTTCTACAATCTGTAAAAAAAAAAATAATTGATTTGAAAGTATAATATTAATGACGAAGATTTTTGCAAGATGTCTGCAATCACCAAAGATCGATTCGGGCGTATTGCGGCGCAGCCGCAATAGACCGAATGGCACCGCGTACCGGCATTACCGGAAGCGGTGCCACACATATCCAATCACAAACTATCCCAACGCTGAGCCAAACGTGCTTTTCTTGCTTCGCGATCGAGAATGGCGCGTTCTTCTTCGGCTGCTCGCAAGATGGCAAGCTGTGACCAGTATTTCTCGATCATTCCCGGAGGATATTTGCCATCAATAAAACGCGCTGGCGTATGGTAAACGACTTCTATCTTTTGGAGATTTTCCTTCTCGATAAAATCGATAATACGCGTGGCAATGACATCGAGTTTATGATGAATTTTTTCGTTGCCCTCGAGTGTTTTCCCTGCGGCCTCGAGTGAAACTTCAGCCCCCCACCAGTCATTCATATCTTCGAGCAGGCTTTTTTTGATATCTGCAGCGAGCTGCTTGCCAAAATCCGCAACTCTCGCCTTGAATTCAGCGAGTTCTGCATCGGATTTTTGCTCGGAGAAATCGACATCTTCAATAAACGCACGACGAATATTTTTAAGTGCGTAATCGGGCAGATCGTTGGTAATGAGTTCGACGAGCTCCGAAATCTGCAATTGAAGCCTGACTTTGATGGCATCGATTTGTTCATCCAGCTGTTCAAGTGTTTTGTCACTCATTTTTGCCTCCTTGTCATCTATGAATCCGATATCAACCATGGCATGATTTGAATCCCCGCAAATGCGTGCAAACGGGATTGCCAATGGCTCAATATACCTCAAAATGAGTGAGTGACTAAAGGTAAATTACTGATTTTCAGGCTATTACGGTCAAAATGTGGTATGATGATGGCGGGGGAATTCACAACTCAAACGCAAGATTGACCATGATATTTACAGTAGCCATCGAACCGGACATCAAGCTCGTAGAACGTCTTACCTTTTTACAGGAAGACCTCGGCAAAATAATCTCATCCCGCGGGGCAGATTCTCGCTGGTCACGCCCGGAATACATGCATATTCCTTTACTTTGCATGCACACGCGCGACGAGGATGCCGTGCCGGAACTCAATGAAGTTTTGCAGAACTGTGCGCACCAAACAAAGCCATTTTCGCTGACCATCGCGGGGATCAGCGCTTATCCGTCTTCGGAATGCCCCCGCATTGTACGCGTTTCTGTACAGGAAAATTCCGAACTGACGGAGCTTAGAACCCGACTGATGGAGTCTTTCCGCGCCGTCAACATTGGTTTCGACAGCCGGGATTATCAGGCTGCCATGCTGCTTGGTCGCGTTGCCACACACCAGGATAAAATCAATATCACCAATGCAATCAATGCCATCAAGGATCTCAATTTCGGTCAATCTGAGATCTACGAAATCGTACTATACGGCTCTGAACTTGGTGATACTGGAGCCGTGCACCATATCATTTCAAGATTCTTTTTTGATGGCTAATGTTTCAATGTGCAATTGGGATGCAAAACGAAAGGGAGACTCTTTAATGGCAATTGATAATTGATAATTGATAATTGATAACTGCTCATTGCTAAAAGCATTTTGGCGAGGATTGTTGGGCGAGTTTGATGACAGAATCGGGAATGGTAGGAGTCAGGTTAATCCAGTCTTTATCTTTGTCGTATGCAGTATCTGTCTCGTAAAACCGACCTTGTTCTCCATCCCAGAAAAGCCATGCCACCTGTTTGAAGACGCCCTGCTGTTTGAGAGAAATATTGGCTTTTTCAAAGACGTGTTTTCCCGAGATGTAACCGCGCACTGTGGCATTAGAGGGTCCAAAAGCCCTATCATTAAAATAATGTACACCGATGGCATACCAGCGGCATGGCGCAGGATGATCGAGATTGATATTTTCTGGTCCGTCACCATCTTTATCGTCGATATCGAGCGAAGGATATTCGTTGCCCTGATTTTCGACAGGCCAGACGGGAGCCTGATTTTTAAAGTAGACATCCGTACCGTTGTTGAGCTCAGCAACCCCGGTATCTCCCCATTTTCCGTCCGGCATTGTCATAAAATGGAGGTCGAGATCGGTACCGTCATTGTCACCGCTGGTCTTATCGGCAGGCGTATGCCAGACGAGCTGAATATGGATGGTTTCGCGTGGTGTCGCTTTAATGGTGACACAATCCGTATTGCAGCTCATCATTCCTTCGGTATCTTCGACGCTGAGGCAGACTTCGTAATTGCCAGCCAGATCGAGGAATAGTGATGCTTTATCTCCAGTCGATGCGATGCTTGAGGTTGAATCTTTCGGCGCTTTTTGAATGCTCCAATAATATTTCAGTGTATTCGATTCTTTATCTGAACTGTGAGAACCATCGAAAACGATCGTGTCAAGTGGTGCAACATCGAGTGTCTTGGACCACGTACTTGCCGATGACAGACGAGCCTGAATGCTCGCGGTCGGGCATTGGTTGCTCGACGCTGTGCCCATCACTTTTACGACGGCATTGGGCTGCAGCGGATCGTTGTTTAATACGACATATTCTGCCTGATAATTGCCCTCGGCGGTCGGAGCAAACGTGACATTCAACTCAGCACTTTCGCCATTTTTAAGTTCTGTTTCTCCATTTTTAAGTTCATGCGCGAAGACATCTGCCCCCCCTGTTTTCATGATATTCGAGACGACGAGAGGGACATCACTGCAGCTTTTAAGCTGAACAGTCTGAGTTTTTTTTGTCCCGACACTCTGGGCCGGACTAAATTCGAGGATGGTCGGCAATATTTGCAGGCACGGCGTATCGCTGTTCGCGACAATTGGGAGTTCGTAGAGAGGATGGACGGGATCGTTCGATGAGAAAACGAGCGAACCTGTCTGTTTGCCGGTATTCGACGGTTCAAAAGCGACATTGACGACGAGAGACTGATCCGAATTTGCCGCCAAAGCAACCGGCATTCCCGACGCATTTTCAAGGGTATAAGAAAAATCTTTGGATGCATTGAGATCAATGTTGTCGATCTGAAGCGGCAAATCCCCGACATTTGTCACGACGACGCGTTTTGTGGCGATTGTGTTGAGATCCGTCTGTCCGAAAATGAGCCTTTCTTCGCTCGATGGCACCACGTGAATCACAGGAGCGAGCTGCTGTGCGACGACTTTGATTTCATAAACCGGATTATCGCTGTCATTTGAATAGATTTTTATTACCCCATTGGGTGAGGGCACCGTTTCTGTCGGAGTAAACTGGACTGAAACCGGAAAAGAACCAAGCGGGGTAAGCGTTCTTGGAAAAGCCTCTCCCAGAGTGGAAAGTCCAACTGCACTGCTGCCCTGCCACTCGATTTTTTTTACATTGAGATTGTCCTTGCCAACGCTGGTAATCACGACAGGCAGCGCATGGGAATTGCCGACAGTCACACGTGAAAATGTAACCTGCTGAGGTGGAGTGACCCGAATTCTGGCATCACTTCCTTCTTCGAGCGTTGGCCCGCACGAAGTACAACAAAAACATGCAGAGATGAGCAGCAAGATGGAAATACTGGATTTCATGTTGAACCTTGAGGATGCACAAATACCTGTAGCAATGACACTGCCTTTAGGACAGCATAACACTTTGATTTTACTTTTTGTGCCCGAAAATCACAAGCATTCTGTGTGATCAATTCACATGTGACGTTACCATTCAGCCGCCAGCCTTGTATGTT
>DGWW01000280.1 GCA_002395385.1 Myxococcales bacterium UBA4248 | reverse complement strand
TTGATGTGGCGCTGCGCATGCCGGGCACATTGATTCCCCTTTTTTTACGCACCCTTCTTGCGGAAAGGGATTCGTGTGCAAACTCGCCAGTTTCTGGGTTAGGACGGTGAGTCGGCGGGTGGGAATGGGAGAGAGAGGTAACCTTGGTGTTACCTCGAACTATACCTCCCCCCCCCAACAACCACATGTACCCCACGCAACCACCAACCGCTCGTTTTTCCCAAAATAGCTGACTAACCATAGCGAGTGCTAGGACAGAGCCCCGACAGAGCAGTAACAGTAATTTCATTTTTTTAACGATAGCGTGCGTGACGATGTGGTCATCGCTTTTCATTCCTTCTCCGTTGATTGAGCATCCCAATGCGTCTGCACAACAGCCTCCCTAATCATTGCAAACAAATACTATGCGGGCCTTCCACGAAATAGGCATGCGATGCTGCTTAAACAACAAAGGTCGCAGCTAAGTCGCATCTGCATGGCAAATTGGGTCATTACAGTCTCCGAACAGTATCTGAATTATATGACTCTGTTTACCACTGTGGATATGCATTTGTCTTCAGATTTAAGCTTTTCATTGCTTTAAGCTTTAAGCTTCGAGCGGCGATCCCTACTCTAACCTCCTAGCTCTAAGATCCAAGCCAGAATTGAATTTTTCAACGAACAAAATATCCGCGCTCGTTAAAATGAGCCTTTTATTATGACTTTCTATTAAGATAAATGTATCTTATTCTTACCCGTGGATTATCTCCAAAGTCCGTTCTATGGGGTTTTCAATGAAGCATTATTTTAAAGAAAGCATTTTGTTTACAGCAGTTCTGATGTCATTCAGCACCGGATGCTCTGAGGATTCAACTAATTCAAACAGTCAGGATGTGGGCACGGTAGAATGTGATTGTCAAACCGGTGTCCATTGTGATGACGCTGCATTGGCCAAGTGTGGGTCGGCATGCCCGAAAGAATGCGCCAGCGGATGCGACGAAGATGGAGATTGCAAACCCGAATGCCCGAAAGAATGCGCCAGCGGATGCGACGAAGATGGAAATTGCAAACCCGAATGTCCGGAAGAGTGCACCAGCGGATGCGACGAGGATGCCAAATGCAAACCCGAATGTCCTGAAGAGTGCGGCAACGGATGCGACGAAGATGGAAATTGCAAACCCGAATGTCCGGAAGAGTGTGACAATGGATGCGATGAGGATGGCAAATGTATCATCGCGTGTCCCGAAGACTGTGCCAACGGATGTGGCGAGGATGGGAAATGCATTTGTCCGGAAACATGCCGTACTTCTTGTAATGACAAAGGAACGTGCCAATGTGCCGAAGCTTGTCCCGAGGAATGTGGCGAGGATGGAGCGTGTATATGTCCGGAAACGTGTCTCTCTTCGTGCGATATCAACGGTGCGTGCCAATGCCCCGAAACATGCCCGGACCGATGCGACGCAGCCGGTGTGTGTATCACCAAATGCGGCGAAGAAATCATGCAGGAAATCTGGTTCGACTATACGGAACTCGATTTGCTCAAGCCTGGTTCCACGGGGCACACCTCGTACAATATGCCGCTGCACTTTAAGACAGATAAGAAGACCTATACATTCGCCGATTTACCGTGCAAAGATGATGTTGTTTTGGAAACGCTCGACCCATCGATTGCCACCGTGTCGAAGAATGATAAAGATCCCAAGGCACCGACTTTTAAGGCGGTTGCGCCGGGAACGACGACGTGTGTCGTCAGCATCAAGGACCAGCCGGGGATAACCGGGACGATAAAGCTGCACGTCATCAATCTGGATGCTCTCAACGTGGATATCACCGAGAATGTGGATGGTAAATACATCCATCTATTAAAAACGCCACTCACGCTGCAGTCGGGAGGATTCTCGCAAGGGTTCGATTTTTATGATGAAAGCGAACAGTATTTTACGCGGCTCACCGGTCCAAGCCCAAGCTATACGACGGTAGTGAACGGCAAAGCCGGAAACGTCAAATATACCAGCAGTCGAACGAATGTCCTGATCTTTAAAAATGATGGGGAACACAACACGGCAGCAATGACATTCCACAATGCGGGCCATGGTCAAAACCTGAGTGTCGAGCATACCGAGGATCAGGACTACCTGTGGTTTGCCAACTTTAACACGATGACATGCACCAAAAAGAGCGATACTGAACAGGAGTGCAAAGGTACGGATATCCATTCGCAGACCATCTCGCGCGTTCCATGGCAGGAAGGGGTATCGTTCTATCCGAACCAGGTTCCCGAAAATTATTACTTTGTCGGCAAAGACAAAGAGTACCATCACTTTTTAGAACCGGGACTGGACACCAAGAACCACCTGTTTGCCTTTAAGGATAAGATGTGTGTGATAGGGGATGACGGCAAATGCCCGAATACCAAAGAGACCGTGCGAATCTACGACCTGGAGACCGTCAAGGCGCTCAAACCAAAGCAGGTAACATTCCCCAAACCATTCACCTATCTGGACAATTACAACAGCCTGAATACGGGGGTCGTTTCGGCCATGGTCAAGGATCTTTCGACACTCAAGCCGATACATGAGTTCACCAAGCGTGTCGTCCCAGTCCAGGGCATGGAGTTCGAAAATGGCCTCATTTATACGATACCGCGCATGCCCTATCTTCTCGAGACCAAGGAGGGAAAGGATCAGCAGTATGCTTATCGTTCGATGCTACCGATCTTTGTGTATACCTACAATGGCGAGCCTGTTGGCGGCAAGGATGCCATCAAGGACAAGGCGATGAACAACAATGGCGGCGAAGAGTACGTCTACTTTTTGGGCGCCCCCAAAAAGACAAAAGTGTTCGTCGACACCGAACAGAACGCTTCATGCGGCAAGACGAATTGCCATGGCGAGAACAACCGTTACTGCGAATGTGAGCAATACTTCATGGACAATGAAAAACTCGATCCGATGTTCCACTTTAAAGAGGTTGACGAAACTGGCGAGTATGACATGCAGCCGACGGGATTCTTCGAGCCGGAGGGCATCCGTGCGGCGAACGGCAAACTCTACCTGAACCTGATGGTGGGCTACAAGCGCAAGAGCGAGAATGGCACCACCAAGAGTGTCAATCGGCAGGCAACTTTGGTGTACGACCTGACGAAATAGTGAGACTTATATATAAAATAATGTTCGGCAGGCATTGATTATTTTTTATTGAGCGCGGCTATGGCGGTAATTACCGCCATACGCCTTGCGAAAACCGCTATGCGCTTTTGGCGCATACGCGGTTTTATATATAACTCGAGTAACAAAAATGAGAACTTATCGTAATTTGTTTCTTAGTCTAGTCTTTTCTCTGCACCACGTCCAAGTATAGATGTATTTGTGCAATATGAGACCATTTATTTACCAATCATAGACATTTATATTACTTCTGGTATATATTCATCAGCAATGACAAAAGTAATATTGGATTTCGAATGGTCTGCGTCTGTTCAGTATTATATCGTTTCAAATGAGATGTTTTTAAGGGGCACAGTTCCATAGCCGCGCCCCTTTAAAACAATTCATATCCACACAGGCATAACAGAGCTATCTTAATTGATCTGGCATCCCGCCATAACGATTTCATCCGTATTGTTGGATTCGTTGCATTCGACGGTGGTCTTGCCACCTTTGCCGTCATCATTGACGACGAGCACAATCTTTTCGTTTGTCAATTGTTCTGCCTGTTCTTTAGATATGGTGCACGAAACATCGCGACAATCCATGATAGGCACCATTTCCTCGGTATACGAAACACACAGAATATTTTCGGGAGCAATGCTGCCTTTGTAAAAGATAGCAGGCATTTGGGCGCCAACCGCTTTCGTCCCGCGATTACAGACCTGAGCTGTCAGAGAAATGCCATCTGCATTGCCCTTACAGGCATCGGCTGCCGAAGTGAAACGGCCGGTAATATCCGGAGCAGCGCTGGCCCCAGTCTTTCCCTGTTTCTGCTGGCGATAGTTGTTCAATCCTTCGATTGTAAAATTCTGCTTCCAATCACTCGTTTTGGGAATCGAACCATCATCATTGATATTGGTGATATTGTAGGCATGCTGATTCCAGATAGGGCGAGATGAGACCCATCGATCGAGGCGATCACGCAGCACGGTGCCCCCCGGCATGGCCTTGCCCTGTACCGCCCGGCATACCTTTCCACCTTCTGTATCGCCAGGAAGCGGATCTAGACAGGAATACTGTTTAAAAATGGCACCATTAATCGTTTGCCAATTGCACTGCTCATCAGTCGTACAAACGGCAGAGCCCACCTACGCACGATCCAGAATAACAATCGCTATTAGACTCACATTTGACACCACGATGGGATTTGTCCTGCGATTGACCACACGGAAAAATATCCGAAACGATGACAATTTCTGTACTCCCATCATCATCGACATCCGCAATGACCGGGTACTCGATCACAGTCCCGGAGTTTCTGTAACTTGAAAAGAGGACCTCACCGCTCCCCCCATCGTAAACCCTGGTGTAGCATTCATCCCCATAGACAATCTCAATTTTACCATCGCCATCGAAATCAAAGGCCGAGGCCCCCGCGATGCCGGATCCATCCTGAGTAGCACTTTCCCAAACGACATAACGTGCCTGGCATTTGTTTGCTTCGGCCGCCTGGCACTTGGGATCGTACACGCCAAAAGTCGCTCGTGCAGCCACACCAATCTCAGGTAGTTTATCGCCATTGAAATCACCGATGGCAGGCGGATACCCCCATTCCTGTGTACTCGAGAACTTATATTCCATGAGGTTCTGAGGCGATGAAAGCACAGAGCCATCCGATTTAAAGACAGACCATAACTGCAGCGTATTCATGCCGGCCAAAACGATTTCGGCTCTTCCATCGAGATGCTTGAAATCGAAAGCCGAAGCATCTGCGCCGGGAGTCCCGAAATCCGCGTATGCAGCCTGAAGCTGTCTTCCTGTGGGAATGTTTACCAGCGGTGTCCAACCATTCGAAGCAGGCATCCACCGGTAAATGGTATTATCTGCAATCAATTCAACCTGGCCATCCCCATCGATATCGCCGAGTATCGGGCTCGTATAATCGCAGTTTGCAACCTTTTTGCCTGCATCTGCCAGAACCAATCCATCCGCCCGAATGACCGTACCGTTCGTGGCAATGATCTCCGGCATACCATCATTATCTAAATCATGAATAGAAACGGTACCATTCTCTGGGTGAATGCCAAGATTCGCCGCAATGGTTTTAGGCACGTGTTTTTTCTGTGAAGCATCCCATTGATAGATGACGGGATTGCTATCGAACGTTACAATCTCCATGTAGCCGTCACCATCAAAATCAGCCAATGCAACATTATTGAAGACAGAATTGTCGTTCGAAAGCGGGATGGATTCTATTTCCCTACAAGATTCCGAGTCCAGAATGCGCAACACAAACCCGCTTGTTGAGCTGCTGTACGAAGAAACAAACACGAGGAGCGGTTTTTCTGAATTATATTTATTGTGAACTTTCCCGACAGCAACCGAATTGACGACGATATTCGATGCCGGTATTTCAACGGGTTCCCAGTAACACTGCACGGATGCTTCAAACATACCGGGAACAGTTTTAAATACACATGCCTCATCGTTCGCTTTTTCGGTCGAATAAGGCACGCAGATATTCCTGTTGGATCCACAGGATTCGTCCAGGCAACAATAGGAATCGCCGATACAATTTGCATTGGAGGTGCATTCACCTCTGGTGGGTACACAGACACTGTCGGCACATACCGTCCCATCGGGGCAGGCGAGTTCGTCGTTGCATTCGCCGTATGCTGTCGAAACGGGCAAGCACGTTCCTTTATGGCATGCCCCCACCATACAAATCTGGTAATCATCACAGGCATCGCCGATACTCACTTCCCTGATACAAACCGTGAGGCAAGTCAGCCCCGGCGCACAGTCAATGCCTTCGCATGGCTCTCCAAGCGCGTGATACTGGGTACACGTTCCAGTCGAAATCGTGTCGCAGTAAGCCCCCTCTGGGCACTGAGCGTCTTCTGAGCAATCATCTCCGATATTAATCTGCTGAATGCATGCATTTTCACGGCAAACACCATTCTGTATTTCATCGGGGCATGATTTCATCACCATTTCCTCGCCATCGACGCAAATGGCAAGCGTACTGTCATTCAGACAAAATTCGTCAGTTTTGTTGCATTGAGTTGACAGACATTCACCCTCCGAGCAAACCCCATCTTCACAGTTTTCTTCGGCAGGCGCGTTGCCTTCGGCGCACACAATGCGAGTATGTTCATTCTTGCAGACATTTGTACTTTCAGTGCACAATCCGTCCTTGTCAATATTATCGACAGGACTGACGACATCCACACAATGCCCCTTACGGCATTTCTGATTCTCCGAACAAACTTCATCACCACAAGTTTTGCCACTCGCCCCGGCATTGATCTGAACATTTTCATCGCTACATCCGATGGACACACACATGACAGCAAACGAAAAATAGAACCAACGCATCCTCAACATAATACCTCTCGTTTCGCAAACAAAGCCCCAGACGATTGCCCCACCGAAAGTATAGCATGCAAGCGGATTTGCCAAATGTCAATCGTATGTATTCGTGCCTTTATGATGAACAGGGCCAAAACATTGCAGTACCAATCGAAGAAAACCGCGTATGCGCCAACAGCGCATAGCGGTTTTGGCAAGGCGTATTGGCCTTTGGCCAATAGCCGCGCCTCCACAAAAACATGGTACCTTTTCATGCCATTTCGTTGTATCATTATTATAAGACCGCGTGGTCTTTTTTTATTTCCACCTTTGAGGAGCATTTCATGATTCCGCAGCATCATTACGTTTCCTGTGTCGGTTGTGGTACACGCGTTCACGCTTACGATTTAGAGACATTTTCATGCCCAAATCGGGACTGTATGCCAAACGTCAATCATGTTCTGCAAAAGAAACATGTCATTACGCAGCAAATATGGCAGCGCAGCAAGCTCGAAGATTCGAAAAATCCCTTTATCCGCTACCGCCATCGCCTGTTGGGATATCACCGCACCATCAATTCCAACCATTCGGATATCGACTACATCGAAAAAGTTTCGCGTCTGGATGGTGTACTCCAGGCCATTGATGGCACAGGCTTTACCGAAACGCCGCTCACCGTTGAACCGGAACTCGCAGATGCCATCGGGTTTGATCCGATGCAGAAATTGTTTGTCAAAAATGAAACGCACAACGTTGCTGGTTCGCACAAGGCGCGCCATTTATTCGGCATTCTGCTCAATTTATCGGATGATGCACTCCATCGCCCGTTTGCCATTGCCAGCTGCGGCAATGCAGCACTTGCTGCGGCCGTCGTCAGCAAGGCCGCCGGTGCAAAACTCGAAGTATTCATCCCGACCGATGCCGAAGAAAGCGTCGTCGAACGTCTCAAAGCCCTCGGGGCAACGCTTCATATCTGCGAACGCCGCGAAGGCGAACTTGGTGATCCATGCTATCTGCGCTCGCTCGAAGCCGTAAAAAATGGTGCAGTTCCCTTTACATGTCAGGGACCGGACAACGGCCTAACCATCGAAGGCGGCGAAACACTCGCTTATGAGCTTTTTGACCAATGGCGAGAGAACAATCAGGCATGCCATCACATGTTCGTACAAGTCGGCGGCGGGGCACTTGCTTCAAGTTCGGCGCAGGCACTCGCAGAAGTCATGCGTCACGAGCCGCTCCCCACACTTCCGCGTTTTCATACGGTGCAGACGCGCGGTGCATTCCCACTCGCACGTGCTTACGACCGCATCGTCAAAGTCATTGATGCACGCCTAAAAGGACAGGAAATACCTTCATTTACGCCATACGAAGACGATCTCGCCGTTGGTGTGCGCGCGGCTGCTCACGATGTTTCTGCCATCGAACAGCGACTCATTATGGCGGACTGCATCCGATCGGCATGGGATTCTACAGCCGTTCAATCGGCCGTTCGATATGCAGCTGCGAACAAACCACTCTTTATGTGGCCATGGGAATCGGCACCCCACTCGATCGCACACGGAATTCTCGACGACGAAACCTATGACTGGTATGCCATTATCTGCACGATGTTCCGCACAGGAGGCATTCCACTTGTCGCCGATGAAGATCATCTCAAAGCCGCACACGATCTTGCACATTCACATACTGACATCACTCCGTCCGCAACGGGAAGCGCAGGACTCGCCGGACTGATGCTGATGAAAGAAGCCAATGCCATCGCAGATTACGAAAATGCATGTATCTATTTTACAGGTATAGAACGGTAGTTCTTGTTTGACCAGCCTATTGCATACGGCTGGTTGCCCAGGCTATTGGCCCTTTGCCAATACGCCTGGGCTTTTTTTTTACAAAACCATTTATTTTGGCCGTTTTTTCGAAAAAGTGCCCATATATAGGTTATCGATTCTCAATCCCCCCAAATGGAGCCTTTGTATGTGTGACACTCAGACGATTGCGTCCAAACGAACTGCAAAAGACTGCCTCTTTACCGACTTATTCTCAGATCCCAAATACGTATGGCTGCTTTACCAGGCATTGCATCCCGAAGATAAAACCGCGAGTCCGGCTGATCTGAAAACAGTCACTATCAAAAGCATCATTGCTGAGCACCCTTACAATGATCTTGGATTCCAAGTAGGCGAGCGCCTATTAATTCTCGTCGAAGCTCAAAGCACCTGGACCCCAAATATTCTCATTCGATCATTCTGCTATGCCGCACAAACTTACGTAGATTACTTTTCTGAACAGGGAAAGTCATTGTACGAAAATGTCAAAGTTGAACTTCCCATACCAGAACTGTATATTCTCTTTACGGGCAAGCGCAAACATAAGGTGCGCTTAATTTCACTCAGAGAACATTTCTTTAAAGGTAAAAGATGCGATATTGAGGTAAAGACAAGAGTCATTTATGCAGGAAAAAAGGGAGACATCATCTATCAGTACATTACCTTTTGCAATGTACTCGATCAGCAAGTCAAACTATATGGCAAATCACGAAAGGCATTGCAGGAAACCATCCGGATTTGTAAAAGCAAAGACATTCTGAACGACTATCTCAAAACCCGGGAGAGAGAACTCATGAACATCATGACGGCATTATTCGACCAAGAGGAAGTCACCAAGGCGCTCATCGCCTCAAAAGAAGCAAGTGCGGAAAAAAGAGGAAAAAAAGAGGGAAAAAAAGAGGGAAAAAAAGAGGGAATGCTGCAAATGGC
>DGWW01000146.1 GCA_002395385.1 Myxococcales bacterium UBA4248 | reverse complement strand
GAGGCCGTCCGAAAACTCGGAAATCCAGTATTTATCCTATTATGAATGTGATATGATGTCAAAAGGTTGCCAGAAGGCACGGTAGCGTTTGGCATACGGAGCGGATTGATGCATATTGTCGGAAAAAGCAGGACACAGATGTTGCTGGGATACTCGTTGGAAAGTGAAATAGAGCCAGACAACGAAGTTCGTGTCATAGATGCATTTATTGATGCATTGGATCTGAAAATGTGTGGATTTTCGCAAATGAGGGATGCTGTCGAAGGACGTCCAGGATACGATCCTTGCGATATGTGCAAACTCTATGTATACGGCAATCTGAATTGTATCCGATCAAGCCGCAGGCTTGCTAAAGAGTGCTGTCGAAATATTGAGATGAAGTGGTTGCTCAATGATCTGAGACCAGATTTCAGAACAATCTCGGACTTTCGTTAAGACAATGCAGAGGGTCTGATTAATCTGTTTAAGGAATTTAACCGGTTCATTGAATTCACCAAAGAGCTTTCCGGAAGGTATGTTGCATTCCAGATACATCCATTTGTATATAAAGAATTACAGGCTTATGGGAAAGAACTCGGAAAAGAAATATCAATCACAGATTATATCATTTGGGGTGGATTTCCAAAACGAATTGAATTCAGCAGTGAAAGTGGTCAACGCATTTATCTTAACGAGCTGAACGAAACAATTATTTTAAACGATATTATTAATCGTTATCGCATACGCAAAACAGATATTTTTAAACGCATTGCAAATTATATTTTCCTATCCAATGGACGAATTCTATCAGCAAGATCCATCGAAAAGTAGATGAAAAATTCAGGATTGTCCTGTTCCATTACTACAGTTACAAAATATATTGGTTATCTCGAAGATGCTTATGCCGTCGCAACCATAAAAAAAATACTCTGCAAAATCCAAACGAGAACTTGAGTATTATCTAAAAGTATACAATGAAGATGTAGCACTCAATTCAATACGTGTCATGAATAATCGTTTTGATCTGACGCATAATTTCGAAAATATCGTTTATAACGAACTTATCTATATGGGTTATCAACTGCAAGTATATCACGATGGAACGCATGAAATTGATTTTGTAGCAATCAAGGGCAACAAACAGTATTATATTCAGGCAGCATATTCTGTTGCAGAAGATAAAGTTTATGAACGAGAATTTGGTGCATTTAATAAGCTGGACAACACCTGCCAGAAAATTGTCATATCCAATGATGCGATTGATTACAGTACAAGTACCGTCCGTCACATCCGGTTCGAAGATTTCATTCACATGGATGATTTATCATCATACTAAACGCGCCGTATTGCCGACAGGCAATAGGCGCACCGGCGAGCCGTAGCGCCGCTTCCAGCGGCGCAAGGCGAGTAGAGACGCGCGGTCTGCGCGTCTCAAGCGTCGCCGTATTGCCGACAGGCAATAGGCGCGCGCCCCAAACAAAAAAAGCTACCACCCTGTGGATAACGTGGTATAAGGGGATCAGGACGAATGGGTTTGCCGCCGTCGTTCCGATTAGATTCCCCTGTATTTTAGGGGACGAGCGCTGCTCTCGGGGCGGTTTGGTGCGGCAATTTTATGGACGTATTTTTTAACAATTTGGAGTTCCCTTGACACGTAAGATCCTGATTAATGGGCGACGTGAGGAAGAGTTGCGCGTTGCGATAGTCGAAAATCAGACACTCGAAGATTTTGAAATCGAAACCAAGAGCAACGGCCTGCTTCGCAACAATATTTATCGCGCAGTAGTATCGAATATTGCCCCGAGTTTGAATGCGGCATTTGTAGATTTTGGCGATGTAAAGAATGGTTTTCTGGCGTTTAATGATGTAGTCGAAAGCGCTTATGGAAAGCATGTCAAAGATGCCAGCAAGATTTCGGATGTACTTGTTCCCGGCCAGCAGCTGATCGTGCAGGTCATTAAAGATGCGACGAGCCTGAAAGGCGCGCAGGTCACGACGAATATCAGCCTTGCGGGGCGTTATCTCGTATTGCGTCCCAAAGATGCCAAGAGTGGGATTTCGCACAAGCTCGACAACGATGCGCGTGCCGATTTGACGCAGAAAGTACGCAGTCTGGATTTGCCCGAAGGGTACGGCTGTATTGTGCGCACGAATGCGATGGATCAGTCGCGTGCGATACTGCTGCGCGATGCCAAAGTGCTCGTGCAGTTGTGGCGCAAGATCGAAGCCGAATTTGCCAAAGGCACGGGCCCGCAGCTTCTTTATAATGATCAGGACATCGTCGTCCAGGTCATGCGCGATTATTTCGATTCGACGATCAACGAAGTGCTCATCGACGACAAATCCTGTTATGAGCGCGCCAGAACTTACGTTCGTGCGACGATCGAGAGTAGCGAGGATAAAGTCAAGCTGTACGATGACAAGATGCCGCTCTTTACGCGTTACGGACTTGAGAAGCAGATCGAACGAATTTATGCGCGCATGGTGTCGCTGCCAAGCGGCGGTTTTATCGTGATCGACCCTACCGAGGCGCTGACGGCCATCGACGTGAACTCGGCGCATGCGACCAAGCGCGAATCGCAGGATTTGACGGCCTACCATACGAATCTCGAAGCGGCCGTCGAAATTGGGCGCCAGCTCAGGATGCGCGATATCGGCGGTCTGATTGTCGTCGATTTTATCGACATGAAGCTTGGCAAACACCAGCGCGATGTCGAGCGCGTGATGCGCAACGCGATGGCGCGCGACAAAGCCCGCATCAAGATCGAGCGCATCAGTGCCAACGGTCTGCTCGAAATCAATCGCCAGAGGCTGAATCAATCCTTGTCGCAGCGCACGCACCTCGAATGCCCGACCTGCGGCGGCCGCGGTTACATCCCGAGTGTCGAAGCCATCGGCATGAACCTGATCCGCGAGATCGATGCTCGCGCCGTGGGCGGTGACTTGGGCGGCGTCGTCATTAAACTGCATCCCGACATTGCGCAGCAGGTGCAGAACGAACGTCGGCGCGAATTTGCACAGCTCGAACTCGATTACGGCATTCGCATCGAAATCGTGGCCTCGCGCGACATCGGGCGCGGCGATGAATCGGTCGAATGGCTGACCAAACGCCAGGAAAGTGAGCTGCATCCGGCAAAAGTATCTGCCCCATCGGCAGATGCAGCCTCGATTATCGATGTGGCCGAGGCTTATACCAGCGAAAGTGATGATGCCTATCGACCGAATGATTTCGAAGAATTTTCGAGCGAAGAAGCCCGCAAGAAACGTGCAGCCAAGCGCGCGGCACGTCGCGAGAGCATTGCTGCCGAACAGGAAACGTCCAGTGCTCAGGAACCCGAAGTGAAAGACAGCCCGTCGGAATCCAAAAAATCCAGGGCAGAATCGAAAGATGCCGGTTTTGAAAAGAGAGAAGCTGCAGCCAAAGCGGCAATTCCCGAACCCAAAGAAGAAAAAGCTGATCATAAATCCGCGAGAAAACATGGTCTGCCTGGATGCGTCACCGGACTCATCGTATTGAGCGGTTTCATCGCTCAGATGCAGGATTTCATGCTTGAAGATGCCCCCAATGGCAATGCAAGATCCCATCGCCGCTTTAACATCCGTTCGCGCCATAAATCGCCCAAAGTCGAAGTCAAATCCATTCAGACAGATTATCGCTTCTTTGCACTCGATATTGCACGCGCCGTCTGCGTGCAGTGGCTCGGCCTTCCGCAGGATGCCCCCAAAAAGGACGTACACGCTCGCTTTGAAGACGTCAGCCAATGGCTGCTTCAATCGACCAAACATCCCAAAGATGAAATCGAAGAACGTGTTGGAATTTTGAGAAGCAAGATGGTATCGCGCCATGCGGCTGCACGTCTGGACTGTCTCTTTGACGATGACGGAGAAGCGCAGCCAGATGAATTGGCACAATCGCTTCTCGATACGCGCGATGATGTGCTCGGGAACTGCAAAAAGCTCGACGAAGCCATTATCCGCACGCTCAACGGTAAACTGCGTGAGCTTTGCATCCGCGTTTTTGACAAACAATCTGCATCGATGTCCGAAAACAAAGCTCAGGAATCACTTGCAGAGCATACTTTCACGCAGGCAGAAATCGATGACATGATCGAAGCCATGACTTCCGATGCTGCTGCGATTGATTCCGCGACCAGAGAGACAAACCAGGCACCCGCCGAAATGCGGTCTATGGATCGCAGCCGACGTCGTCATACGCGGCGAAGTGCCATTGGAACACAGGAGAATGTGGAGTTGTCTGATTCTATGATACCCAATGATTCGGAGTACGCACAAGCAGAGACGGATATCGAACCGGAAGCAGTCACACCCCAGATGAATGGCATGCAGCTTGCCGTCAATCAGCCTATCGTGCACAGGCACAACCGACGCACGCACCGCCGATCCATCGGCGATACGGGCGTATCCCTGTTTGCCGGTGAAAATGCAGAAATCATTTCTTCGGATGTGCCAATCCTTCCCATGACGCTCGAGAAGGATACACTCCCGGAAGCAGAGGCAGATGATAATCTGGAGCAGGCCATCACGCAGGAACTGCCGGCCATTCGATCCTCCAGGCGTGAACGCCGCACCCGGCGCATGCGTGAACCGATTGCAGTCTACGAGTCACAGGCCGACAGCACGATCGCAGACGAAAACGCTGAACCACAAAATCAAGTCGTTCTCGTCGAAGAAAAGCAGCCTGAAAATGAAGATATTTCAGACATCGACACCTCCGAGATGCTGCCACGCGTCGAACGTCGCGAGACCCGTCGTGTACGCAAAACGCGCGACAGACGTGCCCCCCGTGATCAAGCAGAGGCAGCCCCACAGGCCCTTTCGGCCCCCGCAGAAGCGGCACAGCCTGCCGTTCCGGTAGTACCAGAATCTAAACCGGCATCCGCTGAAGCCAATGAAAGCACGCGCAAACCGCGCGAAAGACGCCGATCCGATCGCGCCCATATCGGTGCAGAACCTGTACCTCAGGAAATTCTCAATGTCGTTGAGGCCCCCATCGAAACGCCCCTCAATGATCAAGAGATCACCCCCGTTGTGGCCCCAGCCGCCGTCGATATGCCAAAGCGTCGCGTCCGCAAAACGCGTCCCGCGCGCCAAACCAATCAAACTTCTGCAAAACCTGCAGAAGCCGAAACTCAACCCGTCGAAGTCCCTGTCGAAGCGGCTCAACCGACAGAAGCAACCGAAGTCCCCAAACGCCGCGTGCGCAAAACGCGCCGCACGATCGAGAGCACCTCTGCAGCTCAGGAACCCGCTGACGAAACAGCCGTTGCCATGACAGCTCCCGAAGTGCCTGAAGAATCTGCCGCACCCGCACGCCGCATACGCCGGACACGACGAAGCAGTATCGAGAATTCATAAGGATGATGCTCACTTGACGTGATTTTTTTTAACAAACGGATTTGCTCAGGCCTAACGGCCTTCGCGATTATTTGTCTATTTTTAACAAACGGATTTGCT
>DGWW01000224.1 GCA_002395385.1 Myxococcales bacterium UBA4248 | reverse complement strand
ACAAATACACTATCAGCGATTTTAGTAGAGTACAACAAAGAATGTGGCAGATGTTACAATTCACCATTTGGCAGAAACCCTATGAAGCCTGTGGCTTCGGCGACTTGTTTGAAGGTTTCAGAATGATTGCGAATTCCCCTGTGATGCTCGCGGAAATCATTGGATTGCTTAAATATAAAAAAGATAAAATAGACTTCATCAGTGAACCAGTACAGGTGGATTATGATTGTCCACTTGATGTGCATTGTAGTTATACAAGAGATCAGATTCTTGTGGCGCTAGGCTTCATGAAGCCAGATAATGTCCGTGAAGGTGTAAAATATCTGGAAGATATAAAGACTGACTTGCTGTTTGTAACACTCAACAAGTCGGATAAGGATTATTCTCCAACAACTATGTATAATGATTACTCCATTAATAATGAACTATTCCATTGGCAGAGCCAGAGTACAACAACACCACAGAGCAAGACAGGACAGAGGTATATCCGTCATCGTGAGATGGGGACAAATGTGATGATTTTCGTTCGTGAGTATAAAAATACTAAACTGGGGGCTGCACCATACACCTTTCTTGGACTTTCAGATTTTGTCGAATTTGAAGGTTCGAATCCTATGAACATTGTGTGGAAATTAAGAAACACAATTCCGGCAAAGTTTCTCAAAATTACTAATCAAGTGCTGGTGGGATAAAGCCCTCGACGCCATCTACAACTTCTCCAAGGAAGACTTCAAACACAGCATGTCCGTGATGGACGGCTATGGCGTGACCATTCGTTTGCTCGATGCTCCTCTCCATGAGTTCTTCCCGCACAACAGCGGCCTGAAACAGGAAGAGAACCCGATGCTCGGTCACCGCTCGGTCCGTATGGCCATCACGAACCCCGAAATCCCCGAGATGCAGATCAAGGCCGTTTTGGACGCCGCCGCCGATCTTATCCCATTTCCCGTGACGCCGCCGACTGCTTCCTGCCGCGCTCCCTTAATCCATGCTCCCGCGTCTTGGTCTATCGTTCCATCATCAAGGCCGCTCAGTGCCAGGTTACCAATCCGCGTAAATCGGTGAAGTAATTTAAGTGACGTTCCATGGAACGTCTGTACAAAAGGTTAATCCCCGTCAGCAATGGCGGGGATTTTTTTGTTTTTGGGGATAGTTTGATTTGTGGGTTTGTTCGCGGCATTGTTTTTGATATAAGAAACAGGGATTGTGAGGGCCAAGTGAGGTGTCTATGCTTTACACTCTTGAACAAATCATTCAGAAGATCAAACCAATTGCAGAAGCTTTCGGCGTTGAAAAGGTATCGGTGTTCGGTTCGTATTCCAAAGGAACAGCAACAGAGAAAAGTGATTTGGATTTAATCATCAAAAAAGGAAAAATTCGATCACTTTTTCAACTCTCCGGTTTCAGGCTGGCAGTAGAAGATGCACTGTGTATTCCAGTTGATTTAATTACGACAGAGGCTAATGATCAGCAATTTTTGAGCATGATTGCTTCAGATGAGGTCACTATTTATGAATCAGCGGGATAAACTTATCATTGATAAAATTATTATATATTGTGAACGTATTTATGAATATCTTAGCTCATATCAATTTGAACGTGAAGTATTTATGAATACTTCAATTTTACAGGATGCATGTGCCATGTGCCTCGTCCAGATCGGTGAATTGTCATCACTGTTATCTGAAGAAATTAAACAAAAGACTTCACATATACCATGGCGAATTATTAAAGACACTCGAAACTTTTATGTTCACAATTATGGAGCGGTTGATTTGGAATCTTTTTGGATTGCACTCAACGAAGATGTTCCTATACTAAAGCAACAATGCAGAGAATTTCTTCAAAAAGAAACTGTTCATTGATTTATTATTTTTTTTGATGTGGCGCGGGCTATCGGCTGTGCCGATACGCCCTGCGCGTCGGCCTATGCCGCGCATACGGCCGACGGGCCGCCTCGCTATTGGTTACGCCAATACGCGATATGGCAACTTAATTTGGAGCATACATGGACAAATACCAACCGCCATTTCAAATGACTGAAGAAATTACCAATCTCATCGTCGAGATCGGTGAATATGTCGGTGAAATCAGTGTTTTGGCTAACATGAGAAAGGATCCTGTTTTACGCAGAGAAAATAGAATTAAAACTATTCATTCATCACTTGCCATTGAAAATAATTCTTTATCATTGGAACAAGTCACTGATGTTATCGATGGCAAACATGTATGGGGACCTCCACAGGAGATTCGAGAGGTTCAGAATGCATTTCAGGCTTATGAGCAGCTCTCGGATTTAGATCCATATAATATTAAGAACTTGTTATATGCTCATAAATTGATGATGGATGGACTGGTCAAAGAAGCGGGGACATTCAGGAATGGTAACGTCGGTGTTTATGCAGGTGATGAGCTTGTGCATCCTGGTTCCCCTGCAAAACTGGTTCCTGAATTGATGGATCAACTCATGAATTGGCTAAAGAAATCAAAGTATCATCCATTAGTAAAAAGCTGTATATTTCATTATGAATTTGAATTTATACATCCATTCGCAGATGGAAACGGACGTACTGGCCGCTTGTGGCAATCATTGATACTGCGACAATGGAAAGATATATTTGCATGGCTTCCTGTTGAAACACTTGTTCATAGAAATCAGCAGGCATATTATGAAGCTCTTCATCAATCTAATTTAGTTGGGCATTCGACACAATTTGTTACTTTTATGCTTACGATGATTCGTGACGCATTAATGGATTTGCATCATGCTCAGACGCATGATGACAAAGTGGATGTCGCAATAAATGTCGCATTAAATGTCGTAACAAATGAAGATAAGCTCCTTGCGCTTTTAAAGCAAGACGGCTCATTAACCGCTAAAGAAATGGCGGCTTCACTCAATATTACTTATCGACAGGTTCAGAGAATTATTGCGAAACTAAAGGATGACAATAAGTTAATACGACATGGAGCTAATAAAAATGGGTACTGGGAAGTGATTGGAGATTGAAAAGCAATGAACAATGAGGCGCGTATCGGCAATGCCGATAGCGCCGAACACCGTGCGTATCGGCAAGTAGAGCCGTGTCGTGACACGGCTCTTTGCCGATAGCACGGCAGCGCATAAAAAATCAAGACGTCCGCGCCAATGCTGAAGCTGCATAAAACCCGCTTTGCAACCTCATCAACAGCCTTGCCATCGTTTCTATTCGCATCACTCATCGCCGAAATGAACACGCGCATCCAATCCAAGAAAACTGCGCTCAAACAGCGTAAGTCTGCCAAAAAGACAGCTAAAGAGGTGGCACAGGATGTGATTGACATCGAAGTGTGATTATGCGAATGAGCAGTGCGGGCTATTGGAGGTTCCAATTCGGCTTGCGTGGTTACACTCGCTATCATGCAAATGCTAAATCTTAAGAGGAGAGCTGGTATGAAAGATTTCGTTTTTAGCAACACAACAAAGGTTTATTTCGGAAAGAATCAATTGCATCATCTGAGCGAGGAAATATCCAGGTTTGGCAAAAAAGTCCTGCTTGTCTACGGTGGGGGTTCTATCAAAAGAATTGGATTGTATGATAAAGTTATAGATGAGCTTAAAAAAGCAGATATGATAATATACGAACTGCCGGGTATTGAACCCAATCCACATCATACCACGGTGAATAAAGGTGCGGCCATTTGCAAAAAAGAGGGTATTGATGTCTTGCTTGCTGTAGGCGGCGGATCAACGATTGATGCGACAAAGGCAATCGCAGCAACAGCCAAATACGAGGGGGATGACTGTTGGGATATCATATCCGGAAAGGCTTTTGTTCCAGACAATCTTCCGATCATTTCGGTTCTAACATTATCAGCAACAGGATCGGAAATGGATATCGGCGGCGTCATCAGCAATGTTGAACTTAACGAGAAGAGACCTATCTTTGGACCAACGCTCAGGCCAAATGTATCTTTTCTTGACCCGACAACTACATTCAGTGTATCCGCCTATCAGACCGCGAGCGGAAGTGTTGATATCATGGCGCATATCTTTGATGTGGCGTATTTCTCCGATCAGGAGGAAATGGACATGCTCACACGCATTCAGGAAGAAGTGCTGAAGACAGTCGTAAAATATGCCCCTGTTGCCATTAAAACTCCGAATGATTATGAAGCTCGCGCGAATCTCATGTGGGCTTCCTCATGGGCGCTGAATGGTTTTCTTTTCAGTGGTATATCACAGGATGCGATATGTCACATGATTGAGCATGAACTATCCGCATTTTATGATATTACCCATGGTCATGGTCTGGCAATCGTCATTCCGAAGTGGTTAAAATACATTTTGAATGAAAATACGGCTTCGAAAATCAAAAGGCTCGGTGTCAATGTATTTGGTGTCGATCCTGCGCTTGACAGTATGGATGGCGCCAATGCTACAATTGGAGCCATGGAGGATTTCTTCTTTAATACACTTGGACTGAAGAGCCGGCTGAGTGATCTTGGCATAGATGATAAAAACTTTGCGCTTATGGCAAAAAAATCCTGTGCTCCAAAAGGAAAACTAACTGGTTTTTCAACACTCACACCTGCTGATGTAGAAAATATATTCAGACTGTGCTTATAACGCATCCTCTTGAGCCGCTAGTGATCATGTTTAGCTTATGTCTGTGATATCTGCGGGCGACACCAAATCGTGTTTGCCCCGCAGCGTATTGCGTAGTGATAGCACGGCAAACATAAAACTCTTATTCAATTCTGCACAACCGAACTCGCTATTTTTGCGATTGCTTTACGCGTAAAATGTAGGATAAGAGATAAAGTTGCGTGTTTACTCGATCATGATCGGAGTGCATGGTCTTAATCGTCGAAACGGCAGAGGACGCTATGAACCTACTATATAGATTAAAACGCCGACTGCTCACCAAAATCATGACAGTCCTTGGATTTGGTGGAATGGCTGCATTTTGTGTTGCCGGATGTGATTCCTCACCTCAAAAGAAAGACAATCCTGTGTCCGTACCCGGTCAGGCACAACCCCAAAATGCAGACTCACACGTGAATGCTGACTCCAATGTTCCAACGCCAGCTGAACCTCCGGAACAACAAGCCACACCTCAGACTGCTCCCGGCGACGAGATTCATGCGGATGGGATTAAAAGAGAAAATATTAAAACTGAAGAAACAAACGCAGAAGATATTAAAGCCGAAGAGACAAACGCAGAAGATATAAAAACGATAGAAGCCAAAGCTGAAGAAACGGCACAAGAAACAAAGGATTCTGCCACTCCAGACACTCCATCTCCAGAGCTCTCAACGGATAAGAATTCTAAAAAGGATGCGTCTTCACAAAACGACACAAAACGTAAAGGATCTGATTCCAAAAAGAAAGACACAACAAAAGCGCATTCCTCTGATTACCCTCCACCACAGCCCCCAAGGCCAGAGCCAATGCCAAAAAAGCAAGTTTATTTGTATCTTTAATCGACTCCAGTTCTCATGTTCACACAAATCCTATTCAATAGTCACGAAATTGGTCATCTTGGGTTAAAAAAATGGCTTGCCATAAAAGCCGCCAGATCTCTTTTTAAAGAACGGGTCACGCAGCACCCTTTGTGGACACTGATATGGGAATGCACCCATCGCTGCAACCTTCATTGTCGTCACTGCGGCAGTGACTGCCGGGCTCAAGACATTCATCCAGACATGCCGGCTGAAGATTTTTTCCGCGTCCTCGATCAAAGTATTGCACCTAAAGTTGACCCGGAAATGTTCCAGATATCCCTGGCAGGCGGTGAAGTCCTGCTTCGGGAGGATCTGTATGATATTGGCCGTGAAATATACAAACGTGGATATTCCTGGACTTTTGTCACCAATGGTATGCTCCTGACCGCAGAAAAACTGGATCAATTCTGTGACATAGGGCTGGAACGCGTAGCCCTTAGTCTGGACGGTCCGCCTGAAATCCACAACGATATACGCCAGAATCCCGAATCCCATCAGCGAGCAGTCAAAGCATTGCAATGCCTTGTCCAGTGCCCGAAACTCAAGCTTTATGATGTCATTACCTGTGTCACACCGCCATTGTTGCCGCATCTGTCTTCATTCCGGGATTTCCTGATTTCTGCCGGATGCAAAAGATGGCGTCTTGCGACAATCGCGCCTATGGGCCGCGCCAAGAATAATCCGGATTTATTGCTCAATGGCGGCCAAATCCGACAGCTGCTCGATTTTATCGTCCATACTCGCAAGGAAGACAAAATTCATGCAAATTTCACATGCGATGGTTTTACCGGTTGTTATGAGGGCGAAGTCAGGGATAACTTCTATCAATGCGACGCCGGTATAACCGTAGGCAGTATTCTCATAGACGGATCCATCTCAGCCTGTAACAGCATACGAAGCAATCATATTCAGGGCAATATCTACAAAGATGATTTTATGGATGTCTGGGAAAATCGTTTCCAAAAATTCAGGGATCGCCGATGGACTAAAAAAGGCATTTGTGCTGCCTGTGAAATGTATGATCTTTGTCAGGGAAACGGCATACACCTCTATGATGACAATGATAATCTTCTGCACTGTGATTATTATGAGATGAAATACTGGCAAGGCAACAGAATGGAATAGAATTCGCGTAAATCGGTAAAATCATTTAAGAGATGTTCCACGGAACGTCTGTACAAAAGGTTAGATCCCCGTCAGCAATGATGGGGATTATTTGTATTTGGGGCGCGCTCTATGCGCCTTTGGCGCATACGATCGACGCCAACGGGCTATTTGCGGCGTTTAAGCCGCAAATACGCCCTCTGGGCTCGCCTATGCGCGGAGCCCATACGGCTCGCCTTTTTTTGCCTCGCTATACTCGCTGGGATGTGGGATAATGCGCTTGGTGCATGCAATGCACTTGCGTTGGCTCTTAAGCACATCATTAAGAAAATGGAGACGTGATGTTTCTCTTTCCACTTCCAATGACACCGGTATTAAAATGGGCTGGAGGCAAAAGTCAGCTATTGCCTGCGATTAAATCTTTGCTTCCCACACAATATGAACATTACTATGAACCGTTCATTGGTGGAGCTGCTGTACTTTTATCTATTGTGCCTCAGAGAGCGACAATTAATGACATTAACAGTCAACTTGTTAATTTATATCGGCAATTGCAAAATTCACCCGAAGATATTATTGAATATGTGAATGCTATGGATGCGGTGAATTGCGATAAAGATTATTATCTTGGAATGCGAGAAAGATACAATCATAAGATTGCAAGCCAGAAATTGGATTTGGAATGTGCCGCATTAATGATATGGATTAACAAACATTGCTTTAATGGTCTATATCGAGTGAATAGCAAAGGATTGTTTAATGTTCCCTATAATAATAAAACCAAGGGAAAATCCATTGATGAAGAAAACATACGAGCAATTGGTGCATATTTAAAAAAAGCAGGAGTAAAAATTACATGCTCAGATTTCGAAGAAGCGTGCCAAGATGTTAAGCAAAATGATTTTGTATATTTTGACAG
The DNA here is from genome assembly GCA_002395385.1 of Myxococcales bacterium UBA4248. Taxonomy (GTDB): domain Bacteria; phylum Myxococcota_A; class Bradymonadia; order UBA4248; family UBA4248; genus UBA4248. The sequence goes on along the minus strand of DGWW01000224.1, from coordinate 47,582 downwards.
TCCGTATGTACCAGAAAGTAAGACTGCTGATTTTACAGCTTATGCTAAAGATGGATTCGGGATGGCTGAACATGAAAGATTAGCTCAATTATTTAAGAAACTTGATCGTATCGGTGCAAAACTGATGCTTTCAAACAATGATGTCGATTTGGTTAGAGAGTTATATTATGACTACAAATTTACTCATTTGGATGTAAAAAGAATGATTAATTGTGATGCAACCAAACGAGTTGGAAAGGAAGTTATTATTACCAATTATTGAGAGAATAAGTGATGTACAAGTCATTCTATCAAGATCAATATTCAGAACTGATATTAGGAGATAGCTTTGAAGTACTGGCTTTACTTCAACCAAATCGATTCGATATGATTTTTGCTGATCTACCTTATTTTCTGTCAAACGACGGTATGACGTGCAGTGGTGGAAAAGCAGTATCTGTGAATAAAGCAGCTGGGATAAAATTGATTCATTAAAAGAAAAACATGATTTTAATCGAAGATGGATTAGGTTGTGTCAAAATGTATTAAAATTAAACGGTACGATTTGGATTAGCGGTACACTTCATAATATCTATTCGATAGGAATGGCTCTTGAAGAAGAAAACTACAAAATTTTAAACAATATCACTTGGGTAAAAACAAATCCGCCTCCAAATCTTTCTTGTCGCCGCTTCACACATAACACTGAAACAATATTATGGGCAAGAAAGAATGATAAGAAAGCACACCATCAATTTAATTATGAAACCATGAAAGAAATGAATGATGGTAAACAGATGAAAGATGTCTGGGTTGGTGCACTAACACCACAATCTGAAAAGAAACATGGAAAGCATCCAACGCAAAAACCTGAGTATATTTTGGAAAAGATTATTCTCTCATCAACGAGTGAAGGTGACATCGTTCTTGATCCATTTTGCGGACATTTCGAGCATCCATAAATGGATATGACTATTATACTGACTTTGTAAAGGTATATCAAAATGCTGAAAACTTAAAAATTGAAATTAATATTCTCAACTCGCTCATTGGTGCTAAAAATATTGAAAAGCAGTTCGAAGCATTGTTAGACAAATATCCAGAATGTTTAAAGGTAATTCCGTTTCTTTTAGCAGTCAGAGGCTATGAAGTTTATTGCCAAGACGAACATTGTTTCATTAATTATCAGTTTAACCATATTAAACAGACAATTGCACAGTACTCTTATTTTATGCGTAAGACAGGTTTGTTTAACCTATTAGAGAATCATATCGTTTGTAATTTATACGATTATATTACGGGTACGGTGTGTCTCTTTCCTGTAACATACCAAAACCGCTGTTGTCATGGTCGCACTATGAGCGTTTAATTCAGGTGATCGACCCAGCGGCACGCGCATGGTATGAAAAAGAAGCATTGGAACAAACGTGGTCTGTCCGGACACTGCGTTGAAACTCAGTCTTATGACAGAATGTTGCTCTCAAGTGACAAGCAGAGTGTAAATGTAGAAATGGAAGATAAAACCAGTTCTTATCAACATAAGTATGAATTTTTACGCAACCCTGTGCTTGCTGAATTTCTTGGCATGGAGGAAAACCGAAATTACCGCGAATCTGAGCTCAAAAGAAATATTATCACAAATTTGGAACAATTTCTGATGGAGCTAGGAAAGGGATTTGCTTTTGTTGCACGTCAGCAGAGGATCCATACAGAGAAAGAAGATTATTATATCGACCTTGTATTCTACAATTATTAATTGAATTGCTTTGTGCTGGTTGGCTTAAAAATCTGAAAAATAACGCACCAATATGTTGGCCAAATGGACATGTATGTTCGAATGTATGACGAGTTAAAAAAGAAGCCTGAAGATAACCCGACACTTGGTATTGTCCTTTGCTCCGAAACAGATGAGGATATCGCCAGATATTCTGTGTTACATGGTAATGAACAACTGTTTTCCAGTAAATATAAGTTATGTCTACCTACAGAAGAACAATTACGTGCAGAAATAGAGGCGCAGAAAGAGATCTTTTATTTACAACATCCCGAATTCAAAGAAAAATTGTAGATTATAGTAATTACTCGCCTGGCGTATGCGCACAGACCGCGCAGCGGTCGAGCTTCGCCTTGCTTCCTGGAATTTGCATCATTTCGACGGCACAAATGTTTGAGGCGCGTATTGAGCGATAGCGAGATAGCGCCGAAAGTCGTGCGTATTGAGCCTTTTGGCGAAATAGCACGGCCCCAAAACATTCACGCAATCCGCATGGGGCATTCCTGCCGTCGTTGGTGCCTCCGAAATCTCGATCGACAAAGAAGCCGGTACCCTCAGCTGCAAGAAATGTGCGTAACATTTTTTTGTCACTGTCTTGACAAAGTACCATTCTCTCTCTATATATATGGGGGTGTTGTCGATAATTATACAGGTAGTGTTTTGTATAAAAGGATATCCTATGAGATATAATCAAATACCGTTGTTTATCCTCTTTTTGCTTTGCATGGTTGTTGCTACAGGTTGTTATATTGACTGGGATACTTATATATGTCAGAAAGGCGTCATTAAACTTGTTCCACATGATAACACCTCGGGCTCTGAAGTGCTTTATTATTCAAAATATGCTTGTGGTGTACGTATCGATAGTGACCCACCAATGGGGGTGATCGAGGGGGAAAAATACTCTACTCTGGAAGCTCCGGGTAATGCTTCTAATGGTAGTTTTGATTTACTTGGCAATATGATAGCTCCAATGTGCGGGTATCTGCCAAGCGAAAATAGCTACGATTTTGGAGATTATGATATAAACGCATGTGGATATGTTGAAAACCCAGACTATGTCGTCATATACTGCAACGAGAATGATGAACTGACCATCAGCGACAAAACTTGTGCCGAGTACATGGACACCCCGGAGGGCGAATTTATACCGTGAGTCGAAATGAGCTAACAGTTCTTTACGCACTCGGCACGATGGTCGAAACCCCGGCAGCTGAAATAGGCGAGTCTGCGTGATTTAGGTCTTTAGCTAAAGCCCCTGTTTCAGGTATAAGAAATGGGGGCTTTTGGGTGCGCAGGCTATCGGCTGCGCCGATACGCCCCGCATGGCGGCCTATGCTGTGCATACGGCACGCCAACGCCTCGCTATGTGCTCGACCTGCGGTCTGCGCGCATACGCGGGCGGCCATTTGTGACGAATCATGGGTTCTCAGTCTCACCCACAGACATCACGTTATCATTTGTATTTTAAGGAGCGTTTATGACTAAATATAATAATTATCGATTTCTGTTTTGTGCATTTCTTCCATCGGTCTGATGAGTGGATGTGAGGGCGAGAGCCAAGATACTCCGGATGAAAATGGTGAAAACGGAGCGCTCTGCGTATCATCCGGTGGTGTATTGGATGGAAGTCGATGCAAATGTGGAGAAATTATATGTGACGAAGGCATTTTGTGCGATACGGTCACAAAGCAGTGCGCCAACAAAACAGACGGCGAAAAGGATTCTGCCTGCGTGTTATCCGGCGGTGTATTGGATGGAAGCCGATGCAAATGTGGAGAAGTCATATGTGACGAAGGCGTTTTGTGCAATACAGTCACAAAGCAGTGCGCCAACAAAGTGGAAGGCGGTTGTCTATATAACGAATCCGACTCGTCAAAAAATACGATATGCAACAGCGGAAGAATGATGACATGCACGTCTTCAAACCTATGGGAGGCCGGCGATATCTGTGAATATGGCTGCAGAGCGGATGGCAAAGACTGTAGTGATTGTAGTGCAAATACATGCGACGGAGATAGTTTTATAGAATGCAAAGGTGGCTCAAAGCAGACGGCTGTTCCTTGTGAACATGGCTGTTCCGAGACAGGTTGCTATGGGGTTTGGGAAAACTGCATACCAAAGTTAAATGCTGTTGACCTGCTGCTCCAAATGAGAGGCGACTTGACAGAATAGTTCTTTCTCTATTACGGGCACATCTCTTGTGGGAGTGGCAGTTCCTTGTCGTGTAAAGGATGTTACATTGAAAAAGGACATGGCAATGAAAAAGTTGCGAATAGTTCTGCTTGCAACGTGTGCGGTTTGCACATTTGGCTGTAATAATGATGATGACAATACGGATCCCAAACTGCTTCTTTGGGAGATTGGATCGAGCTGTAAAGGCGGTTGTCGTGAATTTCCTTTTAGTAAGAAATCGATTTCGAACCAACTATAAAGCCACATTTTTGTGGGACAGCAGTGGGTTGTGACGCAGATACAGGCATTGGCTTGTATTATTTTTATATGGAGTAAAAATATGAAAAAGTTCATTATAGCTTGTATGATATTCTCTCTTGTCTGATTTTACGGATGTGGAGAGGATGGCGACTCCGATAGTTCAGATATCAAGGAAATCAGTAAGCTTCAAGTTGATTCTGATCTGATGGACCTTGATGATTCCTATGAATTGGATAGCTACCCTAAACGTGCTCAAGAAGAAGTTCATGATGCAGTTTATGATATTTTTTTTATGATGATTGTATGTCATATTATAACGATTTTTCGTATTGTAAGAGAGAACTTATAAATGAAAACAATTGCATTTTGAGCAACTGTGACAGTGTTTTTGATAAAATATGTCAGAAAGTTTGCAAATCTGAGATTAATGAATTGGAAGATTGCTTTGAAGATCATAAAGATAAAATTGAAAAATATATTGAAAGAAGAGATGAAATTGATGTTGATAATATAATTATGGAGATTCTGAAAAAATATGAAGATGAGCCAATTAGTGTATTAGAGCCATGTTCACCTGAAGTCGATCCATGCAAGGACACTGCATATCCTTATTGCCATGTTGTGAATGGGTTAGCAGTATGCTCAATATTAGAAAGCTGTCCGTTGGGTAGCGAAATGGGACTTGATGGACGTTGTTCCGGTGGAGAATTGGGGCTTGAAGGATCTACTTGTTTATCATCTGAAGACTGTAGCTATGGATTGAGTTGTTATCAAAATATTTGCTGGAGCGCTGCTCCCTCTGCGGATTATAAATATATTCGCATTAATGATTTAAGCGCAAAGTGCAGTGATAATTGTGATCCTGAGGCTGGTGCGGACATTGATGCTATTGTTTTGTCCAAATTTGATAAGACTTATCATTATGCTTTTAAAGTTGTTGGATATATGCGAGCAGATGGCACGCTCGAAAGCTCCGATAATAATAGTGCAACCAATCCACAAAAAGCTTTATCTAAACCAGATGGCTTTAAGAATTATCCTATATCAGATGGGTGCTATTTTTATAATTCGGATGTTGCAGGCGATGATGAAACAAATCGATCCTATACATTTGTGTCCCTTGGCGGAGAAGGAGGATATCTCATCGTAGAAATGGATGCAAGTATTGAAGCTGGAGACAAAATTGATGTATTGGAATTGGGAGAGTGTACCATGTTTAATACAGAATCAGCACCAAATAAATCATCGGGTAAAACCGCCAGTTCTGAAATGATAAGCATTGAAATTTCTGCCGACGGTAATTCTTGGAAACTCTTGGGTTCCGCCAAAGCTGATTCGACCAACAAAGGTATTATAAGTTTCACGGTGAAGGGAATATAATTTTCACTGTTTCGTCCATTATGAGTAGATCATAACTGACAGTGGTGCATGCCACCACTGTCAAACTAAGTTGAGCAAATCTCAATTTACAGCAACAGAAATATGGTCGCTTGAAGCGACAAAAAAACGTTCTGGAATCTTTCCCAGAACGTTTGTGAGGAAAACAATTATTTCTTTTTTTCCCATTTGCGGCGGCCCGCAGGTTTTTTGAACAATACTTTTATTGGCGTGCCCTCGAAACCGTAATAGGCGCGGATTTGGTTGATCAGATAGCGCTTATAATCGGTGGGGACGATTTCGGGGGCATTGCATTGCAATACGAACGTCGGTGGGCGAATGGCGACCTGCTGCGCAAAATAGAAACGCAGATTGCGGCTGCCGACGGTCGGTGGTGTATGCTGTTCTAAAATCCTTCTGAATACCCGATTTAGTTCGCCCGTCGATACACGGGAACTCGCCGTTGTATATAATTTTTTGGCGATATCTAATATTTTGTGTGTGCGCTGGCCGGTGAGGGCACTGATCGTAAATACAGGCACATGATCAATAAAGGACATACGTTCACGTGCAGCTTTGATATATTCGCTGGCACTTTGATCGGTCTTGTCTGCGATGGCATCCCATTTGTTGAGCAAAACGGCAATGGCGCAGCCGCGATCGATGGCGAGTGATGCAATTTTGAGATCCTGCTCGGTCACGCCGATTTGGGCATCGACGACGAGGAGAACGACATCGGCGCGTTCGACGGCATCGAGAGCCTTGACGATCGAGAATTTCTCGATGCGCTGACTGACAGCGCTCTTTTTGCGGATGCCGGCGGTATCGATGAGGACGTATTGCTGACCGTCGGGGCCTTCGAGATCGGAGTCGATAGTATCTCGCGTCGTGCCTGCAATATCGGCAGTCAAAAGGCGTTTGTAACCCAAAAGGCGATTGATCAACGTCGATTTGCCGGTATTGGGTTTGCCCAAAACCGCGATATAAATGGTTTCGCTCAGGACGCGCTCGGCGAGTGCCGCTTCGTCATATTGTGTGGCGGGGACTTCGTAGAGTTCGGGTTCGTCGGAGGCTTGTGAATCGTCGTCAGTCTCGGAATCTTCGGTATTTTCCAATTCTTCGTCATATTCTTCATCATCGTCTTCGAACAGGTCTTCCGCGCTGAGTTCATCCTCATCTTCGGGTGGGACGTAGCCTTTGGGATATTCGCCGAATTCCTGGACGTATTCTTCGGTGAATTCGGCAAAATCGTTATCGATGACGAATTTGGCGCGTCGGTCTTTTTCGTCGTCATTTTTGTCGAAATCCTGGGTGACCATATCAATGAGTTCATCCCAATTGAGACCATGTTCCGCCGAAATGGGCAGCATTTCGTCAAAGGCGAGTTCGTAGAATTCGTACGAAAGCTCGATGAGCTTGTGTTGGTCGATTTTATTGACACACAGTATGATGCGCTTGTTGGATCGGCGCAGGATTTCGGCGATTTGCTGATCGGCGGGTAAAAGTCCTGCACGTGCATCGACGACGAAGAGAATGACATCGGCTTCTTCTACGGCGAGTAGTGCCTGAACGCGCATCTGCTCAAGCAGAATATCGGTCGATTCGGGCTCGAAGCCGCCGGTGTCTATGACGGTGAATTTGCAGTCATTCCAGTGGGCGGTACCATAATTGCGGTCGCGTGTGACACCGGGTGTGTTTTCGACAATCGCCATGCGCGAACGCACAAAGCGGTTAAATAATCTGGATTTGCCGACATTGGGACGGCCGACGAGTGCTACGATGGGAAGTCTTTCTTTCATAATGAAACCGTAAGCATTTTAATTCTTACAAACGGATTTGCTCAGGCCTAACGGCCTTCGCGTTTTTTTTTGATCTTACAAACGGATTTGCTCAGGCCTAACGGCCTTCGCGATTTTTTGAATTCGTGCGCATCGTTAGATGCGAACAAATCCGTTTGTTAAAAAAACAAAATATGTGCGCAGCGCTGGCTGCGAACAAATCCGTTTGTAAAAAAACTAATTCTCTTCCAAGTACCCAAAACCTTTTAAATCCTTGGGATTTTCGCTCCAGTCGGTTTTGACTTTGACGACGAGTTCGAGATGAATATTGGCATCGAGGACTTCGGCGAGTTTTTCGCGAGCGGCGATGCCGAGCTGTTTGATGGCAGCCCCTTTTTTGCCGACGAAAATGGCCTTTTGGCTTTCGCGTTCGACGTAGATGGTAGCTTTAATTTCGATGCGGTGTTGTTCGCGCATCGACTTAAAATCGTCGATTTCGACGGCTGCAGAGTAGGGCAGTTCCTTGCTCATCTGTCGGTAAATGACCTCGCGGATGGTTTCGGAAGCGAGGAACCGCTCGGACTGGTCGGTGTAAAACTCTTTCGGGTAAAACGCCTGCTGTTCGGGGAGGTATTTTTCGATGGCATCGAGCATCGTGTCGAGTTCTTTGCGTTTTCGCGCGCTGACGGCGACGATTTCTGCAAAAGAAAAGGCTTTGCTGTAAGCATCGATAATCGGCAGCAGCCCGCTTGGATCTTTGAGCAGGTCGAGTTTATTGATGGCAAGAATGGCGGGTTTGTTGGCTTTTTGAATGGCTTCGATGAGATTTTGCTCAATCTCTTCGATTTCGCCCTGTGGTGTGAGTGCATGCGCAGCATCGATGAGCATAAGTACGCAATCGGCGTCACCTAGGGTCGAGAGTGCGTTCTGCACCATGACCTGATTGAGCGTGCGTTTGAGCCATAAATGCAGGCCCGGTGTGTCGATAAAGACGATTTGTGCGCCTTTGCGGTTGACGATGCCGCGAATTTTGTCGCGCGTCGTCTGCGCTTTAGAGCTCGTAATGCTGACGCGTTCGCCGGTGAGTGCATTGACGAGTGTCGATTTTCCTGCATTGGTTCGGCCGACGAGGGCCACAAAACCGCAATGGAATTTAGCCATATTGTTCCTATTGATTTCCGGGATTCTGTCCCGGACCCCTCAAAGGGCTAAGCCGCGTAAAAAAAACACCGCGTATGCCTTCGGCATAGCGGTGTGCGCAGGGCGTATCGCAGATAGCCCGCGCCCAAAAGTTAAGAAGCGTTCTGATAGAAAGTGACAATGGGATCATGCTGTTTTAGGACGACGCCTTCGTCGATAGTGACTTCGCTAACGCCGTTCATCGATGGGACTTCGTACATGATGTCGAGCATGACTTCTTCGAAGATGGATCGCAGGCCGCGCGCGCCGCTCTTGCGTCGGATGGCTTCGCGGACGATGGCTTTTCGTGCGTCTTCAGTGACAGTCAGTTTGATGTTATCGATTTCGAAAAGTCGTTCGTATTGGCGCAAAATGCTGTTTTTCGGTTTCCACATGATTTCGAGCAGTGCATTCTCGTCGAGTTCATCGAGTGTTACGATGACGGGGATTCGGCCCATAAATTCGGGTATGAGTCCGAATTTGATGACATCGACGGTTTCGACCTGGCGGCGCAGTTCCATGTCGTTCTCTTTTTTATTCTGCATGGGATCGCTGTGAAAACCGAGCCCGCTGACGCCGATGCGGTTCTGAACGATATTGCCGATATTGTTGAATGCCCCGGAAAAGATAAAGAGAATGTTGGTAGTATCGACTGTAATGACATCCTGTTGCGGGCGATTTTTGGCATTATCGGGGGTAAAGTTGACCGAACCGGATTCGATCATTTTGAGCAGGGCCTGCTGCACACCCTCGCCACCGACATCGCGCCCCTTGTCACCGGCGCGGGTGGCGATTTTGTCAATTTCGTCGATGCACACGATGCCCTTCGAGGTACGTTCGATATTTTTACCCGCAGCGATCCACAAGTTTTTAATGATATTTTCGACATCCTCGCCTACATAACCAGCTTCGGTCAGCGTCGTCGCATCGGCGACGGTGAAGGGTACGTTGAGGAGTTTGGCGATGCTCTGTGCAATCAGTGTTTTGCCGCACCCAGTGGGGCCCATCATGAGAATGTTGCCTTTGGTGAGCTGAACTTCGTCATCCTTGTCGAGATGGATGTTTTCGATGCGCTTATAATGGTTGTAGATAGCGACGCTCATGGCCACTTTGGCGCGATCCTGTCCGATGATGTGTTCATCGAGAAATTTTTTGATGCGCGTCGGACGCATATCGGATGCAGCGATCGTGACATCTTTTTCGGCTTGTGCCTTACTTTCTTCCTGCATGAGCATGCCCATGCATTTCATGGTGCATTCATCACAAATGCAGACGCCTTCGTTGGGGGAATCCTTGCGGAACACGAGTTTTCGGACGTCTTTTTCTTCCTTGCCGCAAAATGAGCAGCGCACTTTTTTGGTAGCCATACTGAACTAAAAACCTGATGAAGAGAAACCTTTGTTGTTTAGAGATGTTTGATACACAAGACGATGATGAGCACAATGACGAGAGCTGCTATCCCTAAAATGAGCCCCCAAATGATGGCGCGGCGTTTTTTGTCTTCGGGTTCGAAGGGCGCGGGGGGAAGCCAGGATTCTTGCGATTGAATGGTCTTCTGGTTGGCCTGTGGCAAGCGAATTTGCTGTGAAGCCTGAGCTTGTGCAGCCAATGGTGAAATCGGCTCTGGTGCTGGTCTTGGTTCGGAATATGCAGGAATACCAATACCGGGATTCTCGTGTTCCTCGGGGATTGGCGAGGATTCGTCGGAGGGTGGCGGTACGGGGTCGGGACGAGGTACGGGGTGTGCAGCGGCTTTGGGGGCAGCCTTTGGCGCAGAGGCAGGGTAGGGGGCCGGGTGGGCAATGCCCTGTCCAGGCAAGGGCGGCTGTTCGTGGCGAATGGGCTGCTGCGGTTGGGGAATCGGCCGGGATACCTGTTTGGGGAATGGATTGGGTTTGGAACCGCTTTGATTTGCTGCCCCACCAACACTGTTTTTATGATTTTTTAAGTCGATTGTCTCCTGGAGGTTGTAGGGATTCGGCTTGGCATAAGGTGTTGCTGCCGGTGCCTGTTGTGAGGCATACGGATTTTTGGGGGCATACGGATTGGCTGCAGGCTGCTGTTGAGATGCATAGGGATTGGGCTGAGCATAGGCATTGTTTTGCCCAAATCCACCCATGTTTTGCTGAGCATAGGCATTGGCATACGCAGGCCCCGCATTCATCATCTTGGGCGATGAATACGACTGCTGCATTTGCTGCTGTGTCACATTGGCTTTGTTTTGTACGACAGGCTGGCGTGTCTTGGCCTCGGGGAGAAAATATTCAATGACAGCCTGGATGTCCGACGGAATCTGATAGGACAGCTGACGTTTGTCATTGATAAAGGCAAAAAACGATTCCTCAAATTCGTCAAACTCAAGTTCGTCGCCGTTTTCATTGAAAATCTTGGGTGCCTTGATGGGCTGATTCTGGCGAATTTCCTCTGTAAAGAGCAGGACATTCTGTTCCTCGCCTGTATCCGGATGAATATAGGGCGCATAAAAACTATGGATAAAAGCATCCGATGCAAAATTCGCCACCATGTTCGCCTGAGAGACAATCACGGGGGAACATTTTAGCAATATGACTGCAATGCCGAGTGCCTGTATCTGGTTGAGCCAGTTGACCCAGTCGCGTACGCCGCAGGAATTGATGCGCTCCATTTCGGCCATATCGATGAGCAAAAGACGACCCTGTATCTGCGATAGCAGATTGTTGAGCAGATTGTCTTCATCGAGAATGCCCTTGAGCTTTAAATAGGTATAGCCGTTACCAACCTGAAGCGTTGGAATGAATTTACTTTCCATAAGTCTTATTTATCAAGAACGTACATATCAATAAAATCATGACTCCCTGGACATGATAACACTTTACCATAGCATGATTTGATCGCAACGACACTAAAAAAAGCGCATGCCTAATTGCGAATTAACAATGCGACCGTTTCCAGATGTGCCGTCTGCGGCAGCATGTCGACCGGCTGAATCGCCTCGATAGTATAACCATCGTATTCGAATTTCTTTAAATCCTGCGCCAGCGATTCGGGGTTGCACGACACATAAATAATAGTCTTGGGCTTGAAGCGCATGATCTGACGGTAAGCCGTCGGCAGCAGCCCGCGACGCGGCGGATCGACGACCAACAGGAAATCCTTAAAATCTGCTTTGTTGTCGAGCAATTCCTTTAAAATATCTGCCGTATCTCCGGCATAAAACTCGATTTTATCCTCGAGACCATTGATGCGGGCGTTCTCCCTGGCATTCTCGATGGCCTGTTTTTCGATATCAACAGCAATGGCCTTGTGTCCGTAGCGCGCAAAACTCAGGGCAATCGTCCCCGTCCCGCAGTACAGGTCGAGCATCGGGGTGTCGGGCGACATGTAGGGCGCGGCAAAGTCAAGTACGACGCGATAAAGACGCTCAGCCTGCACGGTGTTCGGCTGAAAAAACGCCCTCGGCAGAACTTCATAGTGAAGGGCATGCGCTTCATCAGGCATGAGCATCTTTTCGTGCAGCACCGGCGGACCGAAAATCAACGTGTCCTCGTTGCGGGTCTGGTGACCCTTCTGTGCAAAAATTGCCGTCCAGTAAAAAGTATCGACTTTGTGGCTCAGTTGCTGGAGCACATTTCGGGCAAAATCGTCGATCACCTCGCGCGCCGCCTTCGGTCCGTCTTTGGTTTCGACCATATCCTCGCCGGTCGTCGTCAGAATCACCATGTTCGAATCGGTGCGCTTGCCCTCGCGAAGCGTCAAAAGCCGCAGAAAGCCATGGTTTTCGCGATAAATGTAATGCCCGACGCCGCAATTCTGCGCCCAGGCCAGCGTCTTTTGGGCGAGTTCCGGCAAAAGCGGCGAAAGCATATCGCACCACTTCATCGAAATAACTTCGTGCTTGAATCCCGATGGATGCAGTCCCAATCCCATCTCGCCATCCCCGTAGGGCCCGAATGAGAGCTCCATCTTATTGCGATAATACTGCTGTGAATCGCATGGCAAAATGGCATTTGGCTGTTTGGCTATCCCCTCGCGTTTGAGCAGACGCTCGAGAATGCCCTGCTTGATCTGGCACTGCGTTTCGTAGGCACAGTGGCGCAGCGTGCATCCCCCGCATCCGGTGTCTTTGTCGCAGCGTTCTTTGGCGTGCGGACAATCGATGGGGATGCGCTCGAATTCATGCGACAAAATCCTGACGAGCACACATTGAAGCCGCGAATCTTCGATGCGCCGCCCCTGGGCAATGACGACGTCACCGGGGATCGCGCCCTTGACTTCGACCGGAATTTCTTTGCCTTCCTCATTTAAAAAACTCCCGCGCCCCCATCCACGTGAGCTGATATCGTCAATGCTCACCTCGAATTCCTGCAAGATAAAATTGTGCATGCGACTTCTTTTTGACAAGGCTGTTTCTCCTCAATCATTCATTGTCATAGTGACCTCTGCAGTCTCATACATTCTAACAGAATCAGACGATAAAATCGACGTATGGATACGTTCTGTTTATGTGGCCGCGCTATGCCTTTGGCATACGCGCGGCATCGCGGCCGGCTATTGGCAAGGGACTTGCCCCTTGCCAATACGCCTTGCCGTGCTTTTTATGCATGCTTTGTTGGTGCATTCACAAATAAAAGTTGTTAAAATATCGGCGGATATTGCTCTTTGATGCCTGAGCCATGGTAAAGAAATGAAAAAGTCTTATTTAGTGATTGCTGTATTGAGTTTTATATCTTTTGGATGCCGGGAGTCCGTTCATACAACCCAGCTGCCATGCAGGGGGGATGAATGTCCGCCATGCGTCGAACAGTGCAATTCTAAAGGTACAATGTTTTACTATTGTAATTCGGAGGGAAAACAGGAAATTCTGCTGTGTCCGGGAGGCTGCCAGAATGGTGTTTGCTATGGCCCTGAGGAGTTCTGTGATGATGGGGATACCAGATGCCTGGACAACCTGGTTTTGCTCGTCTGCACGGAGGGAAAATGGGTTTATACTCCCTGTGAATTTGGGTGTGCCGAGAATGCCTGTTTTGTTCCGCCTCCCGAATGTACCAATGAACCACCATTCTGCATCTCGTCTGATACACGCCAGTACTGTGAAAATGAAAAATGGCAGACGGCAGTCTGTGATACAGGGATTTGCGTCGATGGGGCATGTATTACGCCATTGCCGCCTTGCGAGGAAGGTGCCTCGCAATGTCTAGATCCCTGGACTCGGCAGTATTGCCAGTATGCAGAGCTTTATACCGAAAAATGTGATTATCTCTGTAAGGATGGGCAATGCATTCCCGAACCGATTCCAGAATGCAGCCCCGGCGTGGCATACTGTATCAGTGAGACGACTTTGCATTATTGCGATGCGGGGTTCTGGGTCGATATGGAATGCGAATACCGCTGTCAGAATGGCGAATGCATTTCGGAGGATGAAAATTACGAATGCCCCTCTGGCGCAGGTGGATGCAAAGACAGCGAGCACGGTTTTAAATGCATGGGACATGGGTGGGCGACGGTTCCCTGTGCAGAGGGATGTTTCGGCGCTTTCTGTCAGGATGCGCTCAGAACGTGCAATGGTGCATCCGAATGCCGTGATGCCGAAACCATTATGGAATGCGTCGATGGACACTTCATGGATTATCATTGTCCTCCGGGATTTGCCTGTGTCGATGAGATTTGTGAAGATGCCAACAAGCCATTCAACGATCCGCGTGCAACGCATAATGTTTGTGACCCCGTTGCCTCCTCCTATCAGTACGAGGTTTGCGGTTCCCTGTTCGATATCGGCATTTGTGTCGAAACCTCCTCGGCATATACGTATTACTGTATAGGTGGATGCGATCCGGACGACCCAAAACCCTACATGTGCGAAAATCACTATCCCTACCATCGTGCATTTACCGGTGGATGCCAGACCATATCTAACGGTCAGTATGCATTCATTCCGCATGAGCGCTATTTGTGCAGGAATTCATGCACTCCCGAGGAAGGGTGCGATGAAATTATCGAGGTCGGCGGGGGGCATTATCGCGACGACTGTACGAATGTTCCGAATACATGTGATGGCACCAAAGTGCACTATTGCCATGGTAAAGACTTTACCTATGACTGTGCGGAGGTGTTTGGCGAGGCATGGACGTGTGCCATAGATAATGGCGATGTTTTATGCGCAGAACCCTGTAAAAATGAAGGTGAACGTCTGGATTTGTGTATGAATATGCCGGTTGTGGATGGGTTTACTGCCATCAATTACGCAAAGACCTGCAAGCGCTTCGATGACGGCAAACTCTATTATCGTCAGACATACGGTGAGGCGTGCAACGGAGGCTGTAATCCTGCTGGTACACGATGCATTTCCAAAGCAGATCGACCGGATTGCTCCAATAATGCTATTCTCGATAATTGCACTCAGACCAATCCTGGGCGATGCCCGGAGAATCAGGTCTGCGTGACGGATGGGGAGAATACCTGGTGTGGCTGGCCTGTGACGGGATCGGTCGAAAGCCAGACATTTTGTGCGACGAATAGTGTGACGAACAAGACATTTTATCAGGAAAACCAGAAATGTTATGTGCGCAAAGACAATTCAGCCTCTCTTGATGTCGTTCGCGTTGAATACATCGAGTATTGTGCGACTTCTGAATGTGACGGAAATTCAGGCTGTCTTTATGTAGAATGATCGAGGCTGCCCGAGTCAAGGTAAAACAATGAAAAAATCCCGTTTATCGATAACAATAGACGATGATGCCGGATGTTTTTATGTAGAGTGATCTGAACGCAAAAATCGGTACCCCATGCCATGGACCGTTTCCAAAATTTGAGGTTTTCCCGGATTCTCTTCAATTTGTCCTCGAATCTGGAGGACGAAATTGTCGATGGTGCGCGCAGTTCCTTCGTATTCACCGCACCAAAGGTTGGTAATGAGGTCTTCACGAGAATAGATACGATTGGGGTGCTTTGCAAAAAAGATGAGCAATTCTGTGGCTTTGGGCGTTAGTTTAATGGGGGTGCCATTTTTGAAGATGTTTTTTTCGAGTGGGTAGATTTCCAAATCATGGCAGCGAATGACTTTGCTATCATCGGCTTTTCGTGTTCGGATGCGCCGCATGGCTGCTTCGATGCGTGCCAGTAATTCCCGCAGGCTAAAGGGTTTGGAAACATAATCATCGGCACCGAGTTTTAGACCTTCGACCTTGTCTGACTCGTTCGTTCGTGCAGATAGAATGATGACATGCACATCAGAGCCTTTCTGGCGCAATTCCTTTAAAATATCAAAACCCGATTTGCCGGGAAGCATGACATCCAGAATGATGAGATCGGGTTGAAATTCCTCGTATACAGGAATGGCTGCTTGCCCATGACTGGCATGGCGGACTTCATATTTTTCGTATTCCAGATTGTGCACTAGCCCTGCAGCAATGGCACGATCATCTTCGACGACGAGGATTTTTTCGTTCACACCTTGACCCGTTTAAAAATGAGATTGAAAAATCGTTTGGCATAACAGGCAGGCAGCTGCCTGCCTGATGTTAAATGATATAACTTTTTCATATATTCCGGGGAAGGGAATGCCGATTTAAAACATGCTTTCGGGGAATCGAAGAGCATGGCCGCAAATGCCAGGTATTTCGGACGAGAGAATTTATGTTCCAGAGGATGGAAAAGCCCGGCTTTGGCGATTGATTTGAACAGGAAGTCTTTTTGCCACTTGGGCGGCTCGAGGCAGCGTAGAACTGATTCGGGGATGGGCGTTCCCAGCAATTCTGCAGGAATGACCAGAGAAAAGTAAACCGATACCGTCACGCGCATGGCACGGGCACGGTCAATAAAAGCATCCCAGTCGAGTTTGGGATAGGCGCGTACAATGCGGTCGACATCGGTGTGCAGCCGCAATCCGGGGGCTCGCACATACGAATGCTTGGCCGTATGCAGACAGACCTGAAGCAGATTCGACACCGGATCCATCAGTCGCACGTCGGTGCCCTCGATTGGAATGGAAGTTTCGAAGAGATCGTCGGCGATCGGTTCGACTTCGGGCGCGATCCAACGCCCAGCAACCGGACGCCATTGCAGCTCGAGCCACAAAATATCATCAGCCAGATCTTTTTTGTATTCGGTACCGCCACTGATGAGGCCGGCCTGGACGCCCTCTTCCTCTATGGTTTCGGCTGCACGGAAGCCAAGTTCAAAGCCTTGCTGCATGACGATTTCGTGGGCGCGTTCAAAGTCCGACTTCTTTACGAGCACATCGAAATCCCCCATCGGGCATTCTTCAGGGTGCGGATAAATCCCTCGGGCTATGCCGGCATTCTTGAGCGCAATCAGCGGTATATTTTCGGCTTTGAGCGCCGCTGCAAGGTTATCGAGAACTTCAAAACGCTGGCTGAGGCGGTATTTCCATTCGTCGAGCGCAGTGTCCCATCGAATGCTCGATTTGCCCAATGCCTGCAGCCTGGCTGCCACGATCGATGTGCATTCGTGTTCCTGTGCAAAGGTAAACAGCCGTTGTTCCTGGCACTGCTTGTAAAGCGCATGAATGTTCTCGAGGTCAGCAGCTTCGCGCGCCGTCAGACAGGCAACGATCATTTTTTCATAGGGCGTTTGAACAAGTTTATCGAACATTCTTTTTCCTTGGAGTACGGAACATCAAAAGACTGCGCGGCGTATTGCAGATAGCCGCGCGGCGCAGGGCGTATTTGCCGCAGGCAAATAGCACGCGCTTCTTAAAAGATCAGTGAATTATACGCAATTGGACTAAGAATCCTGTACAGGTTTTGGGGAGCAAAAGGTTGACGCAGGCTTTGGATTGCATTGAGTGCGATTTCGGCACGCCTATTCTTCACTTCCGAAAGATGAAGAACGCGTGGATCGACAAATTACCCTCTTTTTTGAGCAATGCAACGATAATGTGCAAGGAATAACGCTCTTTTACATCACATCGTGGGATTAAACACCAACCCAAGACCAGGTGCCAGACCGGAATTGAATGGACAACGGACAAAATTTTCACAAGCTTGAAACAGAGGTAAAAAAAAAGATCCGGCAGAATACATCGAGTTTTAGCCCTATCGTCTAGACTTTAATAAAGATCGCCATGTATCTTTAATTTAGATATATCAGATATATAGCTGTTAATATGCATATTTTAATATCATGGATGTTAAGAACCTAGACGAAAAACGGGAGTAAGATCGGTAAAAATAGCCATATTTGGCGCGTTTTACGGTGATCAAAGATCTATTGCAACGGATCAATTTTTTTACTAAATGAGGCGTGTTCGGTGAATGTTTCACGTTGACATAGCACGGAGGGAATATTGATGAATGCATGGTCAAAGATACTTTATGAAATGGGACGTCATCGCGTTGCGACCAATCTATCGAACTTGTTAGCAATGCAGCGGGAAGATGAAGAATCATCCGGCAACTCTATGATGGATGTGGATACACTTCGAAAGCAGCTCAGGAATATATCCTTGTTTGAATTGCAGAAATGCAACCCCCAAAACGCTGCACTCATGATTCTTCTTAGAAATTCTGTCACTCAGGAGGTTATCGAAGATGTGTGGAACAATCCTTATAATGATCTCATCGTGCATATCGATGAGCTGTGTCAGAGTGTTATCTCGTCTGACGAAGCGTTGGGCGGCAACATTTGCGAAGCAGGGGGTGTTTGGGAAACGCTGCGGATGATGTCTCACTGCGATGCCTTTGTCCATGCATCGGTTGCCGATAAAGCGTTCCTGCTGGTTTCGGCATGGGGCTGGGTTTCGTTCGAAAAATTCAGGATGATACTTCAGGTTTTCTTTGGATTAAATGATATACAAATTCTGGCTGTTCTGTTTGGGCGCGAGCATAAAGGCGGCAGTCTGCGCATCGGCCGGCTGGATGGCGAACTGTTCGATATTCTCGAACCCGTCTACGCATCGATGCACAAGGGGTATGGCGAACGCAGTGCGCATGATGATCTGCTCATGCTGTTTTATCCTTATTTGCCGGCGGATGACAGCTGGGAAAAAACGCATCTATTATATAGTGCTTTTTGCAAAAACTTGAAGGGGGAATCATTCAATGAAGCCACGATGCTTTTGGCACGCATCATTTCGGCATATAATTCAGAAGATGTGAATGAATCTGAGTCTGCTGAAAGCGTGTATTTGCTAAGAAAATTGATCACAATGGATCAGGAATATATTGTAAGTATGGTACAAATATTGACATCGAAACCCAAGCGCCGTGGTCAGGGTGATATCCGTTTAGATGAAGCCATCATGCAAAAAATAGTACTTTCGGGTGTGCCCATCGCACTCGAAGACTTAATGGAGACAGGCAGAAACAGCGATGCTGATGAGGCAAAGGTCATGACCATTCTCATCCGTCATCTCGATGAGCTTGTGATTTGTGATGAAGGTGAATCTGTGCGCCTCATGCGCGTCAGCGAATCCAGAAAAGGCATTCAGATCGATCTATCTTACCGCTGTGAAGCTGCATCGGACGAAAGCCATCTCTCTGCGGAGGAACAAAAAAATGAGCGCCTCGAAGCGGTCATTGCAAGTTATAAAATAATTCATCCGGATAAGGATTCTTTTAAGAATCTGGCAGAAATGGTCCACGCATTTCTCATACTCTGGGGGGAAGAAATCCAGTTAAAGGACCTCCAGGATGCAGCCTTAAAGCTTGGGATGACGAAATCTCGGAAATCCATCAGCCGTGTACTGAAGGATTATGATGCCAAATTTTACAGTTGTGAAAATAGCGGAAAACGCGGGTTTTGGTGTTGCCGCGAGGTGGCTATCAAGCTGGGATATCCGGTTTAATCGGCATGTGTTGAGCAATCATGCGCCATGATTCAGGCATCTGTGATGCAAATTTATATAATTTGCACAAGGATAAATACAACTCTGTCATAGCTGAATGCATGGCGTTTGCCCATGATTTGGGCATAATGGAATGATCTATTTTGGATCATTGATACGTAAAAACGGATCATTCAAATATCACGATTTGGATCATCACATGATCTAAAAACGATCACATTGAATTTCGTTTCATAATCTGAATAAATGAAACGCTTTCCTCGTATGCCGCGCAGTCTGGAAAGCACCACACGGGCATGCATTGGCATATCTATGTCGAACTGCATATCTATTATTTGCGGGGTATGGAGATGAAATATCAGCCGATACGAATACAATTTATCATGCCATCGAGAGCATCGGCCTGGGCAAAGCGCAGCTATCGTCATTTGCAGCGTTTGATTCGGACCAAAGGGGCAGTCAATCTCGAGCTGACGCAATGCTGCCGGGACAAGGATGCCTTTAATGCACGGCTGATTTTTAAAGAGAGCGAGCCTTTAGAAGACGCCGCACCGCAGCATGTTATCCCACAACTTGAGTTTGGAGAGTCGGATTTATGCAGCGAAAACTGCATCACTGCAGCCGCCAGGGAAGTACTAAAAAATCCGGCCTATCCCACATTAAAGCCCAATCAGCGGCTCTACACTTTGATGGCACAGCTCGACAAGCCCGTGCGCGTGCAGCTGCTGTGCAGGGTATGCGCGCAAATTCTGCATCTTCGCGCCGAAACCATTCGAGGAGCGCTCAACAAGAATCGTTCGCTGTACATTTCACCCAAACACGGCATTTGGTGCACCGTCCAGGCCGCCGAGCGGCTGGGGTTACGGGAGCATCGAGGGAAGTAGAAATAGTACGAGTCTGAAGTCTATTTTACATCGCTCAACATGTATTAATATTTTTTTTTCGCTATAAGCAGTTTCTGCTTATGGTAACACAAAAATAAGGAGAAAACGTATGGACAAAAAATTAAAAATTTGGATTGTTATAATATCGATTTTAATCACGTATGATACATATATATGTATCAGAGCTAACCTAATGTGGTATCATTTTACTCATGCATTTGATAAAAAAATTGATTCAAAGGAACGTGATGCAGGCAAGCATACTAGCACAAAATGGTGATGACTTAGGTAAAAATACAATTGTTAGATTAAAAGGAGTATGTATCATGAAAAACGAATGCAATAAATATTATTATGTGAAAGTATGTGTGCTGAAAATCTGTATGTTGTTGTTTTTTGTGGGATGTCATTCGCCTCAAGATTTGAATGATGACACAACAAACAATTCGACAGTATCAACCACAAATGAAGGCGCAGTCTCTGATAATTCGGAGATAGAAAGAGAAATAAAAGAATTTCTTGAAAAATCAGAAGAAGTAAAGAATAAATACGAAAAAGAGAAGAAAAAAAGAATAGAATTAGAACACGCAGAAATACAAAAATTGCTGGAAAAATATAAGGAATTCACAATTAAAGAAATAACAGAAACAGGACGTATGTTCGAAACTGGAAATCTGAGCTACACACAGGCCAAAAAAGAGATTGAACAAATTGTTCACGTAGCTTCACATTGGAATTATGTCGAGCCTGATGATACATCTCCTAAAGGTATGTGCTTAATTGTTGTAAAAAGTATAAGTGCATCATCAGGTATAATCTATGATACACCACCGACCGTGGCATTGTACAGAGACGAAATGCTTGCTCCAGTTATGGGATTTAGCAAACATGAAATCATTACGTCAAACGGAAAGCCGATTATACAGATTCAATCAGGATCACAACCACCGGAGAACGTCATTTACGAAAATCTTAAGGGGCGTCCGTTTTTAAGGCTGACTGAGAAACAATATAGTGACGTCTTGAATAGTGAACATGATATAAAGCTATTCATCATTAATGATAACAATACTATAATCAGTCATATTGCATCAGGCAACATTAAAGAATGTGCGGATCAAATTGAACATAGAAAACTGAATAATTGGGAATACAAAGAGGAAACCGATGCTTTTGATAATATGACGTATCGATTCTGCAGCAGTGTTTCTCCAAATAAAGTATACGCAAAACTAAAACTTGATTTGGATAGAGATAATAAAGAAGCTCCTGTGATGGTTATAAGGCAAAAGAATCATAATACGCCTGAAATTATACTAAATTCCAGAGGAATTCAATGGCCTTCCTATTGGAATCATAGGATTCGCCTTAAATTTAATGATGAAAAGCCAATTAGTAATTCATACACAATGGGGGCAGGATCAATCACTACAATATTCTTAAATTCAGAAAAGAAGCTTCTACAAAGGTTATTCACTGCAAAACGCGTTACTTTTCAAATGCCTGATAGCAAAGAGACTTTTTCATACGATTTGTCGGAATTGCCCGAAACGTGCGCAGGTCTGGAGTTGTCAGGGATTGTAAAATAAAGTGAACATAATATACTCTCAATAGGCCATTTTATCCATGATCACATCTTGGCAATGGCCTTCTTATAGAACGGGTAATCTTCGACGGAGATGTTTAAAATTTCTGCCGCTTGCTCAAACGAAAGTTTAAGCTTTTGCATCATATTCATAATATCTTCTGCTTTTCCTTCTGCTTTTCCTTCTGCGCGTTCCATTGTTCTGACGAATTCTTCGTGTTCAAGTTCATTATATTCCGTGAGAATCATACCTTTGACCTCCGCTTTGTGTTTGAGTAGAAAAGTTTTTAGAAGAAATGCGTCTGGCATTTCTGTAATGGTTTTGTCGACTGCATTCTCGATAGGCATCTGTTTGGCATATATGCGAATTTTATCAACGATCCAGGCATATTCCTTCAAAGGTTTGCATGCTTTTGCCAGCGTTTCGTTTCGCCCGTAGTTAATATTAAGCATGCAAACCGTGGCTTCGATATCGCCTATGGTACCTTCATAAAAGGCGTCACTCAGTCTGAGAAAAGTCTCGTCATTTAACGTATCTTTGCCGTTGTAGAATACGATGAGCTTTGGAGCCGGTATTTTCACCAAGGCTGTCCAGTAGAGCCGTTTTTGAATTGGTGCAAGATATTGCTCGATCAATTTTGCGGCATACAGGAACTGACGTACCGGCAT
The DNA here is from genome assembly GCA_002395385.1 of Myxococcales bacterium UBA4248. GTDB lineage: Bacteria > Myxococcota_A > Bradymonadia > UBA4248 > UBA4248 > UBA4248. The sequence continues at coordinate 25,138 of DGWW01000224.1, read as the reverse complement.
ATTGGGATTGTAGGATGACTGTTGCTCGTAGAGATTGAGCTCATTGGCAATGATGAACGACACATCGTTGTGCATGCCCTGTAGATCACTTCTTTAATTGTCGTGAACTGGATGGCTGATGCATCCGTATAGTGGGAGCCATTGACCGCATTGTAAAGGCTCAATGCCCACTCGCGGTTTTCTTCGCGACCAAATATAAAGGTGAAAAGCCTGTCTTTGTATTCACGATTGATCTGCGACATCGAATGACCTCCTTATGGCTTTTATTGTGCCAGTATTCAGTATAGCAGAATCATTTTGTTTGTGTGAGATTTGCTGTGATGATTGGGATAAAAAAACGCGGCGTATCGCAGATAGCCGCGCTTTGGCGCGTATGCCCGAAGGGCAGAGCGCCAAACACCGTGCGTATTGAGGCAGAGACGTGAAACGTCTCTGCCTCGATAGCACGTGCCCCAAAAAAGCATCATTGTTTTAGCTCGCCGACTTTTTGCGCGGGGTCGAAGAGTTTGGGCATATTTTGGTCGTAGAGCCAGCGGTAGCGCCAAAGGGTCGTGCCGACGCGTTTTGCGTAATGTCGGGCTTCTTTGAAGGGGATTTTTTCGACGTAGGTGTCGACTTCGATATCTGCGAATCGGGTCATCCATTTGCCGACGTTGCCTTGTCCGGCATTGTAGCCGGGGAGAACGAACATGGGGTGTGGTACGAGGATGCGGTTGAGTTTGTCGATGTACGAAGCGCCGATGGGTATGGAGATTTCTGGTTTGAAGAGATCGGATGCCGAAGGTTTGGGGAGACCTGCGTCGGAGGCGCTCGACTGTGCGGTCGGAAGCATAAGCTGCATGAGGCCGCGTGCATTGGCCCAGGATTCGGCTTTTGGATTGTAGTAGCTCTCTTCGCGCATGATGGCGTAAGTCGTGTAATAGAGCGTCGATTCGGGCTTGGCGGCTGTGGTTACGATTTGCGACCAGGGTTTGGGATAAGCCAGTATCCATGGTGCATAGCTGTGATAGACGAGGTCCTGCTGCGGGTTGAGCAGGCCAGCGGCGAGTCGTGCGCTGTCCGATATCTGTCCATTCTTTTGGAGGAGGATGGCGCGGGCGAGTCGTGCTTCGTAGGTGACGCGTGCATCTGTACTGGCGAGTAGCGGGTCGATTTCGGCGAGTGCATCGGTGTAGAGTCCGAGTTGTGTGAGGGACTGTGCGGCCAGGAAGGAGGTTTCGTCTTCAATGACCTGAAAACAATAATCGAGGGCCTGATCGGGTCGATAGACTGTGGTTCGATAGGTTTCGAGCCAAGTTTTGGCTTGTGTGGCGTCGATGGCTTCGAGGCGACCCATGGAGAGCATGGCATAGTAGGACAGCGGGTATTCGTCGAGAATTTTGAGGTAGTTCTGGACAGCAGCTTCTATATTGTTGAGCTTTTCGTAGGCGCGTCCCTGAAAATACCGCAGTCTGCCCTGGGAATATAGATCAGACTCGCCAGCATGTTCGATGTTTTCGTCGACAAAGGCGACAGCCTGGGCATTTTCGCCGCGATCGAGGAGATCAGAGAGCAGCATCCAGTAGGCATCTTTGGCCATGTCGCCATCGGGATAGGCCTTGATTTGTGCGTTGAGTTTTTCTCGTGCTTCGTCGGGTTTATTTTGTCCGGTCAGGATTTGAGCCTGATAGTGATAGGCATCGTCGGCATAAGAGTGTTTGGGGTATTGGTCGATGATTTGCTGGTACCAGGCGATGGCTTGGGAATTTTCGCCTGCATTCCAGGCGGCTTTGGCAGCGGAGTAGAGGATTTTGATGTGAAGTTCGGTCTCTTTGCAGGTTTCGAGTGCTTCTTTAAAGAAAGGGAGTGATTTGGAGTGTGCCCTGAGTTTGACGTGGCTTCGTGCAATGCCGTAGAGATCGTCGCATATTTTGGGGATATCCTTGCGAGCCTTGTCATCCTTGAGGAGTTTGGTGTAAGCGGCAATGGCTTTTTCGGAGCGGTGGGCATTGAAGTGTCCCTCGGCAATTTCGCGAGCCGATTTGGATGTGTCTGTTTTTTGCGTGGGTCTTGGAAAGACAAAGCCTTTGGGCCACTTGTCTTTTTGCGCGAGTATTGCATCCTGGGCGACCTGGCCTTGAGGGGAATTGGGATCGAGTTCGTAGATGCGCCGGTAGGTTTCGAGTGCGGATTTGAGCTGTGAGGTTTCGGATTGTGCACGGGCTTTGGCATCGAGGGCATCGAGTCGGATGTTTTTGGGATATTTTTCGATGCGTTCAAATTCGGAGATAGCTGCTTCGTATTTGCCGAGATTGGTGAGTGCGATGCCGCGATAGGTGCGGTAATCATCGGAGGAAAGGAGTGTTTCGGTAAAATCGACGATTTCGCTCCATTTTTGGGCTTCGTAGCCGAATTTTGTGCCGTACACGGCGGATGCGTGCTGGAGTGGTGCGGAGAACTCGTGGGCTTTTTTCATCTGGGCGACAGCTGTAGCGGCATCGCCGTTTTTTTGAGCAGCCAGAGCCGCAAGGAAATAGACTTTTTGCAGGTCGGACTTAGAGAGCGATGGGTCTTTGGTGAGTGCATCGAATTGCGCAGATGCATCGGCAAATTGGCCATTTTGGTAGGTTTGCCAAGCTTTGAGTGCGGCATCATTTGCAAAGATGGGGGTGGTCAACAGGAGTGGTTTGCACTGGCCGTCGTTTTCGAGGACGCCGTCGTGTCGCTCTGTTTTGAGCGCTTTTTGTGCGGTGGCGATTTCCTGGGCCTGTTCTGCCGAAATTGTGACGATTTCCCTCTGGATGGGCTCTTTTTGTACGGGGTCTTTGTCGGCCGCAGCCGGGGCGGCACAGCCCGAAGTGAGCGCCAGTCCCCACCCCAGCATGGGAAGGGCACAGTAAACAAGTAAGCGTGTAATAATCGGCAATCTTTTAGGCATAATCAACATCCGTGTTTCACAAATCGCATCATGCGAAATCCATTTTAGCTTATATCGTAACGATACCAAAATAAATACAATTTATGTTTAAAAAAAGTGTTATTCCGTGTATTCTTATAGATGGTGTATAGGGTAATTGATATAAGGAGAAAATACCATGGCAGTGACGAAAAAAGCAGCTCAGAAAAAGCTGGGCAGTACAGCGAGATTAAAGACAGGCGGTACGGTGTCTTCGAGTGGCAAAACTGGGAGTTCCGGTAGTTCGATTGCCAAGATGAACGATCCGATTGGAAATGCGACCGTGACCTGTGGTGCGCTCAATGTACGGCAGGGGCCTGGGACGAATTATGCGCGCATCGGCGGTCTGACCAAGGGTAAGACCGTATCGGTTTATGCCGATGAGGGCGACTGGATTAAGATCGGATATGGTTCGGATTATGGCTATGTATGCCAGAAATACACGACCTACCAGGATGCAGCGACGACGACGCAGGAGCCCGAAACGCCGACACCTCAGACGCCGGAACCCGAAACACCGCAGCCGACCGAGACGCCATCCGAACCTGAGAAAACGACGCAGACCGGCAAAGTCGTCAATGTGACGAGTTCGCTCAACGTTCGCAATGGTCCTGGTACCAATTACGACAAGATAGGATCCCTCGGGCCCGGTGCCACGGTCACAGTGATCGAAAAAGAAGGCAACTGGTATAAAATTGAATATAATGGCGGCGTTGGTTATGTCAGTGCCGATTATATCGAGATTACAGGGGGCGATCCGGCGGTTGTTCCCGAAACGCCTTCCGAGACGCCCTCGAGCAGTTCGTCATTCGATGTCATTATTACGGCATCATCCCTGAATGTTCGCACGGGCCCCGGTACGAATTACGATAAAATTGGCTCGCTTTCTCAGGGAGCCTCCGCAAAAGTCCTCGAAGAAAAAGATGGCTGGTACCGCATCGAATACGAAGGCAAAGAGGGGTGGATTAGCGCCGAATACTGCACCAAGGCCGGTTCGGGCGACGGCACCCCCGGCGGCGTGACTTCGAAGGGTACCATCGACTACAAACAGTACGACTCACGATGGGCGAGTCTGCCCTTTACCAGCACGGGCAATGCATCGCAGACTTATAAATCGAGTGCCTGCGGGCCGACTTCGGCTGCCGATGTCGTCTGGTCGCTTCGCAACAATACCGTCACGCCCGTGACCTTGGGCACGATGTGCGTCGCTAACGGCTATCGTACCGCCAATGACGGTACTGCCTGGGGATTCTTCCCGTTCCTCGGCGGCAAATACGGCATGTCTTGCACTGCGACTACCGATATGTCTACCCTCAAATCGAAACTCGCCGACGGCGCACTCGCCGTTTGTTCGATGGGAGCTGGCTATTGGACTTCGGGCGGTCATTACATTTGCGTCTACAAATACGATGGTTCGACGGTCTATGCCAATGACCCGGCATCCGCGACGCGCAAATCCCAGAATGGCTCGCAATTCAAGAAAGAAATGAAGAACATGTGGCTGTTTAAATAATTCGCAATTCACAACGCGCAATGCGCAATCGGAATGATGCATACAGAGCGAACGTGTGGTTTTCTCTGGGATGCGCATTCCGGTTGCGCTTTTTTTGTTTTTTCGATTCCACATCGATTTCGTCTACGACATGGACATGTCATGGATGCTGTGCTTTCTGTTGTTTATATAGTAACAAAATGTATATATTATTGTGATTCTTTTTGTAAAAGTTTCTTGATTGTGTTTCTTTTTTTTGATAAGCAATTAAAACCGCAGGTTGGTTAGAGTGGTTGAAATTGCGGTGTGTGTTTTTTTGGAGGATAAGATGAACAGAATCGTTAATTTTACTGCTATGATGGTAATGTTACCGACATTATCATTTGCTCAAGACCTTTCAAGTATGCATTACATGCTTGAGGCAATGGGAACATGGAAGGATTGTGCATGTTCGGCGAGTGCGTTGAGCTATTCTAAGGCTCAGATTAATCAACTTCAAACACAGCTTAATAAAGCAGGTATGAATAAACTCTATAAATTTTTTGATGGTAATGTTGATAACACTGATGTGATTGAAGATTATTTTGGGGGGAAAGACCATTTATATGCCGATAATGCTGAATTATATGCGTTATCTTCTCATGGAGATGCCCCAACTGTTTCAAATCAACAATTGTATACTCCAGCGCTTTGTCATAAAATGAATTCAGCTTTGTGTGCACCATATTCAAATCAGTTTGTTATGGGGGAATGGGTAACATCTCCTTATGGTGTACATATTGGGAAACTCAGATGGTTAATTTTGTCCACGTGTTATAGCGTACATACGAGTCCTCATCAGCAATGGCAACTTCCGTTTAAATATGGATTGGACATGATAATGGGATACCGTGGAAAGACCAAGGATTCATCAACTACTGATGAGGTTTTGGCGGACTTTGCCGAGCATGCATTTAGAGGAAACTCTAAATTTAAAAAAGTGTGGTTTTCTGCAACCGAAGACTGGCTTGTGAATGACACTGCATCAATCATGACATGTCATGGGCAGAATACGGGGACAACGGAAGAACATTTGGAAATTAGGCTGAATAATTATCGAAAAGACTGGGAAAAGAGACTAAACAACGGAATTGAACGCACATGCATGTGGTCATGGCATAAGGGGTAATGGAGGTATAAGATGAAAAAAATATTTATTTATATTGTATTTGTTGGTTGTATTGGTGCGTTTTGGGGTTGCGACAGCGACGGCGCATGTGTGCAGGGGGAAACCTATGCAACGGGTCAAACTAAATCGGCGTTGACCCAGTTTGGTTTTATCGAAGAAGAGCCTGGTAAACTGGCATTCGAAACGTTGAAAAAGCATTTTGAAAGTAAAAGATCGTTTCGATTGGGCGTGTATCAAATCGAGCATCCATCTGCCTATAAAATGATAGAAACGAAAGGGCTCAGAATGGCGTGGACGACCGAAAAGAGCCTGTTTGCCGAAGATGATACCTGGGAATACCAATTCGACCGTCATACCTCATTCGAGTCAGCGGGCAGCAAAGAGGAGATGCATAGTCTTCCTGGAGTTCCAGAATATGAAGTACTCGAGGATTTGGCATATTTAAAACGTGCATGGGAATATCTTGAGTCGTATCGCAATGAGTATTCGCAATATAAACATCTTTCTCTACAGCCTTATAAAATACGAAAGTATTATACAAGCGGTACCAATATGCGTGATAAACTGTCACAAGTGGCTGTGTCTGTTACGAGTTCTGTCGATGGATGGCCAGTATTGGGACCTGCCAAAACAGCAGTACATTTTTCTCCATCCGGCGATGTCATTGGTTATACTAAGGACCATCGCTTTGTTCAGAATCGGGTATTTGAACTGACAGAGCGTGATATATTGACGCCAGAGGAAGCTGTTAAAATGGTCATGGATGATAATGATATACCGAATCTCCCCTATCGCATGGAGTTTGGCTATTTTGATGGTGGCCGACATTCTGCCAAAGAATTGCTGGCACCTTATTATATGTTTGTTTTCGAGTCCGAGTCTGGGTCAAAGGATCTTGTGAGATGGATTCCGGCGATAAAAAATAATAGATTTCTGGATGCCGTCCAGATAGATGATGCGCGCGATATCAAACGCAAGCAGAGTCTGGTCGATGATGAAGCGGGGGATAAAAAGTATGAATAAATTAATTTTATGTATCATTCTTATGTTAATCCCTTCTTTTGCAATGGCTCAGCAATCAGACGATAATTTGGTTTTGATTGGTCAAAAAGGCGCTAAAACACCGGGTTATCAGCCCTGCAAAGTGGCTGATGCGCGTTGTACACCGGCTTGTTTAAAGAAGGTCGAAGTCGCTCCTTTTTATATCGATAAATACGAAACTACCTGGGAAGACATTCAGTCATGCTATGACAGCGGTCTTTGTAAGAAAATGGATAAAATTAAACTTGCACTAGAGCATGTAGAAGACTTCGACGCTCAAAAAAATAAACCATTTGGCATGACACACGATGACGCGAAGGCATACTGCAAAGCCCGGGGCATGCGTTTGCCGACGCCTGCAGAATGGCTGCTCGCTGCCATGGGAACGCAAATTCATCCGTATCCATGGGAGGAAGAGACTGCGACACCAGGCATGTATGCCGATGAACTTTCGAATGTTGGGGAGTTCCCGCATGATGTCAGCCCCTGGGGCGTTTATGACATGGGGGGCAATGCGCTCGAATGGGTCGAAGGCAATCCCATGGGGGAGTTTGAACCTGGCTATAAATGTATGGATCCACGCACATGGCCGGCCATGGGCAATGTGCGGCGCGTTTTTATTTATGAGCAGTTTGGCGTCGGCTTGCTCGGCTCCTATGAGGACAGTGTTCCGACGACGGTGCGATGTGTGAAAAATGCGGATTAGCTCCATGCACTTTGCACATTGAAGTTCCTCTCTGAGTTTGGCATAAATGCGGATTGGGGGAAAAGAGTCCACTCAAGGGAATGTCATGACCGTTCAAATGTCTGGAAAAAAATATTTATTGTGTACGATAGCTGTTTGTTTTTTGTTCTCAGCCTGCGGTTCGGATTCGGAAAATGATGTCTCGCCGGTTGATCCTGACCATGGCGGAGGCGGCGGTTCTGAGATCATCATTCAGACATGTGATGCCAAAGACGATACCTGCCTGTCTAAAAATGAAGTACTGCATTGTGTGAATGGTGCACGCGTTCGTGAATACTGTGCATCCGGTGAATATTGTTTTGACGGCAAATGCAGTGCTGTTTCGTGCGAGCCAAACACCATCGAGTCTTGTCTCGAGAATGGTCAGTTTCACGGCTGTAATGCGGTCGGTACGGGAATGGGCGATTTCGATTGTGAGTATGGCAAAACCTGTGTCGATGGGGCATGTGTTCCCCGGTTATGCGAGGAGGGTGCCGGAAAATGCGAGGATGAGAATACCATCCTTTTGTGCAATGAAGCCGGGACGGCTTATACGGTCAAAAAAAAGTGCCAGGATATTTCGCCTAAGACCGTATGTGAGGATGGGGCCTGTATTTCGATTTGTGACAAAACGACGAAAGAAGCGAGTTATATTGGATGTGAATATTGGGCTGCCGATTTGGACAATGCCATCGACGGCGGTGGAACGCTCGATGCAGCAGCACAACCTTTTGCCGTCGTTCTGAGCAACACCCACGATACGCTGACGGCCAACATCGTAGTGTATACCAAGGAATCGGGCAAGGTGGTGAAGGTCGTCGAATTTGAAGTCAAACCGCATGCACTCGAAGCGATCATTCTGCCAAACCAGTGTTATAAGCGCGACACGGAAGGCAAACTTTATTCGTGTGATCGTGCGTACAGCACCAATGGTACAAAGATTCTCGATACGGCCTTTTACATCAAATCGGATTTGCCGATTACGGCGGCGCAGTTTAATCCGCTCGAAAATGTCGACGTATTTTCGAATGATGCATCGCTGCTTTTTCCGACGACAGCCCTGGGACGGCGGTACATGGTGATGTCTCGCCGTCAGCAGTACGATTCTTTCTACAGTTTTGTCACGGTGATAGCAACCGAACCTGGTCAGACCGAAGTCGTCTTTGAATCGACGACGAATATCCAGAATGGCACGGATAAAAAGGGCAAGCCCATTTATGGCATGAAAGCTGGCGACAAACAGACGTTCTATCTTGAGCAATACGACATTCTGAATCTCGAAACTGTGAATATCGGCGATGATCCGACGGGGTCGCTGGTCACGGCCAATAAGAATGTTGCCGTATTTGCAGGAAATGAGGCGACGAGCATTCCCGAGACCGATCCCATTACGTGTTGTGCCGATCACATTGAACATCAGCAGTACCCATTGAGTGCCTGGGGCCGCAAGTACAATGCGGTCAAGCTTAAACCTCGCGGCAAGGAACGCGATATGTGGCGCATTTTGGCCAGAACGGACGGGACGATCATTACCACGACCCCCAATGTGTTTAAAAAAGAGACGCTGACGCTCAATGCCGGGCAGTGGTACGATATTTTGACACAGGAAAGTTTTACGATCGAATCGAGTTCTCCGGTTTTGGTTGGGCAGTTCATGACTGGCCAGAATGATCCGACAGATCCCGAGACCGGCCTGGCCACGACGGATTGGGCGGGCATTGGCGATCCAACCTATATTATTGGCGTTCCCATCGAACAGTACCGCAAGGATTACCGGTTCTTAGCCCCGAACAAATATGCCAAAGATTACATTACAATTGTGGCGCCACACAAAGCGACGGTCACATTGGATGACAAAACGGTGGATGAATCCAAGTTTTTCACGTTCGGAACGGGTGAATATAAAGCTGCGTATATATTAATTGAGGATGGATCGCACGAAATTACGGCGACCGAGCCCATTGGCCTGTTTTCGTATGGTGTCGATAACTACGTGTCCTATGGTTATCCTGCCGGTCTGGATTTGAAGGAATTGTTTGAATAATAGTGAGTGGCTGCCTATTTGCGGAGGCAAATACGGCAGCCATTTTTTTGCCCTGTTACAGGGCAAAAAAAGCGCCGCTATCGTAAACGATACGCGGCGCATTATGATTATTTAAGGAATGCGGGGCGTTGCGGGGTGAGTAACCCCGCAGTGGGGGTAGGCGCGTAGCGAGCTGTCGGGGCGCGGTCTCAGACCCGCCCCAAAGCGAGTTAGCGCCGTAGGGGGCGGCCGCCCCCTCACAACTATTATTCACAGACCCATTGGGCCGTGTCACCGTCAATTTTCTCGACGCATTTCCCGCTTTTGCATTCAATATCTTCGCTGCAGGACTCTCCGGATTTCTTTTTGCCGTCATCCTGATCGGGTTTCTGATCTTCTCCACCTCCACTTGGATTGGTGCCAGAGTCGGAGCTGCTCGAAGAATCTTCTTCTTCTTTTTCCTGGACTTCGTCGGGAGCACATGGATTGGTGGTATGGGTGTCCTCGTTGTAACTCAAGCTGGATGAAAAAGTGATTTCCGCTTTACCCGTTTTACCTTTGATATAGCTGGGATCGTGATAGGAAACCTGTACAGAAATTTCCACGTGGTCGCCCCACGCTTCGGCTTCGGAAGCGTCAAATCCCAAACAGGCACCGCCATTGGCTTCGACAGGTGAATTGATTTTCTGTTTGATGGGATCCTTGCCTTTGCATGCATCTTTGTCGCCGTTTATGCTTTCACAGCGAATGATGATTTCGTCTGCATAGATCAGACCTGCGTTCGGGATCGTGCCTTCAAATGTGGACCCGCTGCTGGAACTACCGGAAGAGCTCCACGGGCTGTTTCCTGTTGTGTCATTGGTAATGTGTGCATACAGGCGATTGTCGACGTATTGTATTGAACCGTCTTTCATTTTTCGTGTGCTGCTCATACCACAGGTGCCGCCGTAGGTTTGGTTTGAGCCTGTTGGTTCACAACTTTTGGAGGTGATGCCCCTAAGAACGATGTATTGGTTATCTTCGACGCACCCCGAAAAAGCTCCGCTCACGATTAGAAATCCTGCTATGAATGATAAGATTTTTTTCATAACGTTATCCTCCATGCCCTTGTGGGCATTGTGTTTATTTTGAATTGCTTTCGCGTTCGACTGGTGGAATGAACGATCCGGCGCCGGATGCGGAGATGGAGGCATCGCGGTTAATGATACGCGGAGTAATAAAGATGAGGAGTTCCGTACGGTTATCCGTTTCAGAGGTACTCCTGAACAGATATCCGAGGATTGGGATGGATCCAAAGAATGGGACACTGCTCATGTTTTGAGAGGTGTTTCGTGAATAGATGCCGCCGATAACGGTTGTTTCGCCATCGGGTACCAGCAGTTCGGTCTGAGCTTCTTTACGGATGATCGAGGGATCGCCGTTAGCACCTGTATTACCGAAATCCGGTTCGTTTTTCGAGATGTTTATTTTGAGATAAACATTGCCGTCGCGTGTGACATGCGGTGTCACCTGGAGATTTAATTTTGCATCGTAAAACTGCGTCTGGGCACCAGCGGCACTGACGACGCTGATGGGGATACTGGTACCGGATTCGATGCTGGCCTGGATATTGTCGAGTGTCATGATTCTCGGTGCTGATACGATTTTGAGGAAGCCTTTTTCTTCCATCGCACTGAGACGGATATTGAGGTTGATGGCACCACCGAGCGAACCGAGTGTAATGCCTAAGGCACCACCGGATCCGGTGCCGACAGATGCGGGCAGATTGACAGCAAAGTTTGGTGTGGCCGATGTACCCGAGTTATTGTCACTCGTGGAACCGCCAGCGATACCAATTGTCGACGGGAAAACGATACCCGTGGCATTGCCTGTGGCTGCGCTTGCGACGCCATCACCACCCCATTGGATACCGATTTCTTTCGAGAAGTTTGCCTGTGTTTCGACGATGCGGGCTTCGATGAGAATCTGTGGAGTTTGTGTATCGAGGTTGCTGACGAGAATTTCGGCTGCATCGAGATTGGCTGCCACATCCTTGAGAATGAGGGTATTGGTTCTGTCATCGATATTGACACTGCCGCGGCTGCTCAATAATGACTGGACATTTCCGCTCAGGTCTTTTGCCAGTGCATAATTGACAGGCAAAAGTCTGACTTCGAGGGGCTCAAGTCGTTCCCGAACTTCGGCAGCCTTGATGGCGCGTTCTTCTTCCGCACGGAATGTATCGGCTTTTGCAATCCAGATGACATTGCCTTCATAGCGCATTCCCAAATCGTGCATGCGCATGATGATATCCAAAGCCTGATCGAGTGGAACGCTCTTGAGCGAGAGTGTAATATTGCCCTTTACCTCCGGGCTTACGACGATGCTCGTATTGATCTCATCCGAAAGCAGACGAAGAAGATCGTTGATATCTGCATCATGAATATCGAGTGTGATTTTGCGCTTTGCGAGAGGTGTGTCACGAAGATTGGTCGAAGCCGCGTAGGAGTTGCCTGTGGATAATGCAGGATTGGGTTCGGCTGCCGTCAGCATGGCATTTCGTCGCCTGTCGACTGGCGCTTTGAATGCGCCCGAACCATCGCGAAGCGGCTGGATATTCCAGGTAATGGTGTCGCCATTTTGTTCGATGGAATCTATCGTTTTGGAGCTGGCTTGTGCAATCAGTTCCAGCCCGCCGCTCGCCTGCGTGGAATCCACAAAACGAACTCCCTGGTTAAAGGCGGATGTGTCGTATTTTTTATTGAAGTCATCCGGAAGGACGACACCGGCAATTCGCAGGGCACTCTTCTGGGAACCGAGGTCAATGTTTTCGACTTTATCGACCGGTGCTGAGAGCTTGACGACGACTTGCATGCCATCGCCATTGGCATTTCTTCGGAATTGGATATCACGTACGCTGGCTTGTGCAGCGGCTCTGTCATCGAAAGGCACCGTGGTGGCAACTTTTGTATTGGTTGGTGCCTGGCCAATGGTCATATCAATGGGGGGAACGGACCCGGCGATCTGACCAAAGGATGGATTGTCTGCTTTTCCGGCTGTCGTTGCAGCCATGACCGTTTGCGACTGTTCGAGCTGAGTGCGAAGCTGGTCATTTTCTTCCTGGAGTTTGTGAAGTTGTTCACGTGCATGTCTGCCTTGTCTGGCTTGCTCTTTGAGCTCGGCATACTCAGCGGATTTGACAGCTTCATCCTTTAATTCTGCTTCGAGTTTTTTGATCTTTTCACGTGCAGCACCGCCGGCAAGTACTTCCTGGTTGAGTTTAGCCATTTCGGCTTCCTGCTGAGAAAGCCGTTTGAGAAGTTCGGCATTTTGAGCTGCGAGATTGGCATTGTTTTGTGCATAACCGTTTGCCTGTGCGATGGCATTGGTTCGTTCATGCTCAAGTGCTTGGAGTCTGGCATTGGCCTCAGAGAGCTGCTGATCATATCTGGCATTCTGAGCTGCGAGATCTGCATTGTTTTGTGCATATCCGTTTGCCTGTGCGATGGCATTGGTACGTTCTTGTTCGAGCGTTGCAAGTTTCGCATTGGCTTCTGAAAGCTGGCGATTCAGTTCAGAGAGCTGTGTTTCGGCAGCATGTTTTTGATTTTGAGCGGTGATTAATGCATTTTGTGCCTGCGTTTCTGCTTGGCGTGCTCTGGTTACCGCATCATCTCTTTCTTTTTGCGTCAGAGCCAACGCATTTTTGGCGACGAGCAATTCTTCATTCGATGATTCAAGCGCTTTTTGGCTTCCAGCTTGATTGGAAGCCAATTGCGTCTGTGCATCCATTGCTTTTTGCTGAGCTTGTTCATAGCGTTTTTCTGCAGCAGCCAGACGGCTCTCTGCATCGGCAACGCGAGCTTCTTCATTTTGACGCGTTTCATTGACGAGCTGCTGTGCCTCAATTTGAGCGCGTTTTGCGCGTTCAGAAAGGAGCTGTGCCTGCGACGTTTTATTCTGCAGATCTGCCAGCAGTGCACTCTTTTCTGCCTGGCTCTGTTCGATCTGAGAGTTCATGCGTGCAATTTGAGCCGTTTTTTCGGCAGCAATTCTTTGTTCCTGCTGAAGTTTTTCAATGGCATTTTGTTCACGCTGCAAACTTTCGCGGGCTTGTGCCTGAGCCAGATCTCTCTGGGATTCTGCTGCCTGTGCGCGCTCTATGGCCTGATTGCGTGCTCGCTCTAAAGCGGCTGCATTGGCCTGAGCCTTGAGCAATTCTGCCTGGACTGATTCGAGCTCAGAATTTTTCATCTGGGATTGCTCGTATTGTTCCTGTGCTGCATTGCGTTGAGCTTCGATGGCAGAAACACGATTCTGGGCATCTGCGTAGGCTTTTTCCAGTTGCGCAAGGGCTGCTTTTTCCCTCTGAACAGAGGCATCTGCCGTGGCTCTGGCCGTCTGGGCTTCGCTGCGTGCTTTGGCCAATTCATTGAGGGCATTTTGTGCTTCGACGCGAGCCATCTCAATTTCATTGCGTGCATTCGAGAGTTCACTTCGAACGGTCTGTGCTTCATTGCGCGCATTGGCCAATTCTGTGCGTGCTGTCTGAACCTCGTTGCGTGCATTGGCAAGCTCGTTGCGTGCGGCTTCTGCTTCAGCTCGCGCATTTTCGGCTTCCGCTCTTTCACGTTCGACAATCGAACGTGCATTTGCCAGAGCTTCTTCACGCGATTGTTTCATCGTCTCATAGGCCGTTGCCATTTCAGAGGGGTTCATCTCTGGTTTGCCATCGACCGAAACCGTAATCCGGTTGCTCGTCGAATCGACGGCGTAAGAAGCTTCTTTTTCGAGCCCCAGAATGACGCGGCATGTGCTGTAATCGTTCGATTGGGATACACTTACAGCAGCTGTATCAATAATGCCATTGCGAACCTGAATCGGTGATAATCGTGTGCTTGAATCGCAGTCGAGGATTTCTACGACGACACGCTCTGGATTTTTTAGGGTATAAACGGAAAATGTCGGATCGGATTGAACGCCGATCTCAATCAATGTTCGCGCGCTCTCCTGCGAATAATTCAAACTCGTGACGCTGTTGTCATTACGAGTTTGGGATGAATCCCACGCAATGGAGCTGCACAGACAAAACGCCATACTCACAATGGCGAGGCGCTTTGTTTTGTTCGATTCTCGTTTCATGATAACTCCTTGAATCATTATTGCAGGCTGAGCTGAATCTTATTATTCTTTTTATCGGATCCCGTATCATCATAAAGTGGCAGTTCGACGTACTGCCCTTTATCTGCGACACGTTCGTAAACTTCGATACCATCACGGCGAATGCTTGAAATGCTTCCGTTGTTGTTACCGATCAGTGAACCGCGTCTCAGAATAAAGCGATTGCCCGAAGGATCCATGACATATACTTTTGGATCGGCTGTTCCCGAAATGATGCCCACGACGCGATAGTCTTTTGTTGGATACAACTGCTCTGGCAAAAGAATGTCCGCTGCGGCAGCTTCCTGGCTTTGTTGGCGAAGGAGCTGCTCTGCGAGTAAGGTATCACTAAATCCACGGAATGGATTGCGTTGGTGAATTTCCTGCTCGTGAGCCTGGACCGGTTTCCAGTTATCCTCTGAAATCTCAATGGCACTACGGTCTATGGTCGTCCGCTTGCTTTTCAGTTCGGATGACTTGCGTACCGTCGTGTGCTTTACACCCGTGTCGGGGGTACATCCCATCATTGATGTGCCAGAAAATAACACGCCTATGGACAGGAAGGCGATTAATATTCGATTTCTATTCATCTTCTTGCTCCTGTCGTCTTATTTCTTGCCCTTGTTGGGTGCCGTTGCCGGATTGTTACCGGTATAAAGATATGTTTCTGCAACACTGATCACTTTGACCATCGTTGACATGTCATCTTTGCGTGACGTTTCACGTGAGATCTGAACATCCCGAATGTTGATAAGCTGCTCGCGATTGTTGACTTTGACGCCATCTCCCATGCTCGCCAGTTCCCAAAAGAACTGCAGTGCTGCTTCGTAGGAGGCCACAAATTCCATGCGGATTGGAATGGCATCCACTTCACCTTTCGGAATGTTTCCTTCCTGTTTGTAAAGTGTCCATTTGGCCACTCGTGATGAACGGGCTCTTTGGTTTATGCTCGCCAAAAAGTTATTCAATTCATTGATGGTCGAAGGAAGTTTTGTCTTGAGGTCTGCAAGACGCTTCTCAAGACGCTCATTTTCTTTGCGATATTCGAGATATTCTGCTTCCTGCTGCTGAACGTCGATGAGTTCGCTTTTCTTTTGTTCCAGCCTTGCTTTTGCGGCTTCGTTCTGATCAACTGAAGGACCATAGATGCCAAGATAGCCAATGGCAACTGCGGCAATAATGAGGATGACACATAATGTGTATATAACCCCTGGCGGAACACTCTGACCTTGTTTGACTTGTTTTTTTGCCATTGTTTCCCCCTACTTTTGTTCCGGTTGTGCCTGGTCTGAACCCTCGGCATTTTCTGCCTCAGGGGCTTCTTCCTGTAACAAGGATTCGATCAGGGCACGACCTTCCTGGGTTTGGTAGTTAAAATTGGCATCTGCCGTAAAAACAAATGACTGAACAACTTCGGACGAAACACTGTCCTTGGCGTCTTTAATCTCAATGAGCTTGACGTTTCTTAACATTGAGCTTGTTTTCATGCGCGTCCAGAATTCCTGGATGTCCTCCATGGTGCGCGCCGTACCTGTGAGCTCAATTTGCCCGTTGCCAATGTCCTTAAATGTTTTAAGCATGACATTGTCCGGTTCCCAGGCCAGTAGCCAACCTTTCTCGGATGCTTCCTTACGGCCGACGACATCCCGCGGATTCGAGAGCAGACGCGATATCTCGTTGAGTACAAACTGAGGTCCCTGTCGGATACTCGTGTACCTTGCCAAAACCACCTGGCGGTCATTCAACTCCGCAATCTTTGCACGGATGGTGGTGATGTCTTTGATGCGTTCTTTAATTTGGTCTATCTCAGATTGCAGCTGGTTGCTCTCGCGATTGATCGCGCTTGTTTTTTCATCCAGATTGCTTGAGGCAATCCAAAAACCTGCGAGAATGGCCGCTGCAATGATAAAACATACCAGCAAAACCCATGTCGCGGGATTGGATTTGGCCTTTACCTTGCGGTTAGGATGGAGATTAATGCGAATTATCATATCAAATTCCCCTTGCGCCCCAGGCTACTCGGCGTTTCGTCGCAGTGCAAGTCCGAGCGCTACGGCCGATTCGAGCGACAATTCATCGAGTGATTCCCGTGAATAGAGTTTCTTGTTGTATTGCATACCATCGAATGGATTCGCTATCTGAATACGCTCACCAATCGTTTTTTCAAGCACACGGAATGTCGATGAATTTTTGACAACACCGCCGCATAAAAAGAGTTTGTCAACCTTGTCCCGACCGGATGTTTCATAGAAAAATGCCAGCGAACGCTTAATCTCATTGGCGATCAGTTCACTGACCTGACACGTAATGTCATTGACATCCTTTGGAATGAGTGCCGAACCTTCCGCGACATTGCCTGTCTTAAATGACTCGGCTTCTTCGTGTGTGATTCCTAGTTTCTTTTGGATTTCTTCGGTAATCTGATTGCCGCCAATGGTAATGTCTCGCGTAAACGATGTGACACCATCTGTCATCATCGTCATCGATGTGACGGATGCACCAATATTGATGACGCCCGAACACGATCCTAGGGATGCGGCACCATAGACAGTTTCAATCATATTCTGAAGCGCAAAGCTCGCGACATCCACAACCTTTACATCCAGGCCGGCATCTTTCGCAACGGAAATATAATCGTTGACTACTTCACGCTTGCTTGCGACGAGCAAAATATCCATCGAATTCTGCGACGGATTGCGCCCAAGTACGACGGTATCGTACACGACTTCCGAATACTCGTATGGGATATGCTGTTCCACTTCCCAACGAAGATTCTGAGCCAGCTCTTCATCTGTCATATTCGAAAGACGAAGTCTTTTCACAATGACACTGTAACCGGATATCGCAATGGCACACTGTTTTTGCTTTATCTTATTGCGATTCAGTAAATTACGTATGCCTCTCGTTAAACTTGCTCGATCGAGTATTGAGCCATCCACAATTGCATCTACTGGAAATAGCTCACGATCCACCGCCTCAATTGTATAAGAACCGTGATCATCCCGAAGCTGGCAGATCTTTGCACTGCTCGAACCAATATCAAGACCTAATAATAATTTGCCTTTGGCCATCGTAATCTCCTATGACTAAAAAGACAATCAGCCAGCCCTAATTATGCACGGTTCAGAAAAAAGTCTAATTTTGCACGTATGTATATTGATGATGTGGATTCGCCGCCCTATTTGCGGTGCAAATACGGGCTGCGGCGCAGGTTATTGGCATGAGCCAATACACCTGCGCATAAATATGGCATGACCATACACAAAAAAATGCTTTTCATGCGTATGGAGAGACTGTTCGAAGATTTTCGCCTCAGGGCTAGCGTTTATCGTCTGGATCAAAAAATATCGGAGCGTATTGCGCTTTGCGCAATAGCCCGATGCGACGGTCGTATGCCGCAGGCATAGACCGCGCCCAATAAAAAAATCAAAACAATGATGTAGTTTTTTTTATAAGCCAAAAAAAGAGACGCTCTATCGGAACGTCTCTTTACGAAAGTCACAATGGCATGGTTTTAATTAACCTGATTCTTACACGCTTTTGTGCATTTACCGCTGCCGTTGGCACTGCCTTCGTCGCATTCTTCGGGGCCATTTACAATGCCATCGCCACAGTGGGGACCACGTTTGCATTGGGTTGTACAGCCATCGTAGAGATCGTCTTTATTGGCAGATCCGTTGTCACATTCTTCGGTTTCGGCTTTTTTGCCATCGCCGCATGCAAGCTGGCATGTGGCTTTGCCTGTGTTCAAAAATCCACTCAGGGTCAGATGATAGGTCGATCCCGAGTCACAACGTTCAGCCTGGAATAATTTGATTGGATAAATGCCGTTTTCATAGATTTCGAGATCGGCATCGTGTTTTTTACCCGTTTTGATTTCTTTGCCGTCACAGGTAAAGATATATTCCTGATCTCCAAGTGTGCCAATACCGCCTTCTCCATAAGCATAGCCGCCAAGATCGACGAATAAGCGGTTGTTGACAAACACCCAGACGTCATCGTCCCCTCTGAAAACGAGCTTTTCACCGCCTTTATACTGAAAATAGGTCTCTAATTCCGAGGTAAAATTGCCGTTGTGAATCGGCTCTTCTGGTTTTGGCGGATAAGTATTGCCATAGCCTGCATTATCCAACGGCCCAAAATAACCCGGCGTAAATGGCTGTCCATCGACGCGTTTCGCATTCGCAGGCGGCTTGGCACTGTTAAAAACGTATGTTCCCTTGGCGACATCGCTTCCTGTCTGGTGTTCCATTAATAAGGTCGAATGAATCACATTGTTGATGCGCGTCGGAGTTGCAAGATAACTCACACTCGAATTGACTGGATTGAGTGTCTCGCGATACCAGGATCTAAATGTTGGGCCACACCTTAAAATCGTCCCTACTTTCCAGGTCAGGTCATTTCCGTTGACGTCCTTGCATATCGTTTCGGTCGATTTCAATACTGGTTTGCCTTCGGAATCCAGCATTTTTTCGACCATATTGTTGCACATGACACCTGTATAAAGGCATTGTTCAAAATCCGGATGTCCGTGATCCGCCGTTATTTTAGCATTATTCATTGGTGTGACACATTCGGGATCTTTCTGCCATTCAAGGATGGTGTCCTGTGAAACATACCCATCGTATGTACTCGTAAACGAAGGATAGCTATGGGCAAAACGCCTAAAATCATAGTAAGTAATGGGTAATTCGATGGTATCGGGATAATTGTTCGAGAATTCCGTACACGTATAACCCGCTTCGACTTTGCAGTCTGCCGAACATCCATCCCCCGAAATCAGGTTGCCGTCGTCGCATTCTTCGCGGTACTCCTCGGGGATAGTGTCCATCCACAACGTGATGCCATCGCCGCAAATCGGCTTGCAAACGCCATCCAGACATTCAAAAATGAGTTCACGTCTGCACTTGGGATCGCATCCATCGCCGGCTACATTGTTGCCATCATCACATTCTTCGCCCTGTTGCTGTATTCCATCGCCACAGCAGCCCTTCGTGCACGTTGTAGCATCGGTGTAATCAGAACAAGCCCATCCGGCATTGATCGTACAATTAGCACCACATGCTGAATCTGGTCCATTGCCACTGCCGAGATCGCAAGTTTCATAGCCTGCAAATCCGGCTTCACCGCCATTGAGTTTGCCGTCTCCGCATTCAGTTTTTTCGCATGCACCGCCGGCTGCATTGCAGCGATACCCCTGTTCAAATGACAAACAATCGGCGGCACAACCGTCACCCGCTGCCGTATTACCATCATCACAGACTTCGTATCCTTCGACTTTGCCATCGCCGCACGCTGACTTGTGGCATGCCGAACCCGGGGTAGGACATGCATAGCCTGTCTCGAGTTTACAGCGAGCAGAGCAACCGTCACCGTCAGTGGAATTTCCATCGTCGCACATTTCGCCATAAGCGACGATCCCGTCTCCACAGGTCGCAGCTATACAGCGTTTGGATGGGGTGGGACAGATATAGCCCGGTTCGATACTGCCCTTCGAAGAACAGCCATCGCCATCGTTTGTATTTCCATCGTCGCACTCTTCGTTGCCATCTATGTCGAGTTTGCCATCGCCATAAGCAATGGCCATACAGGCCACATTCAGGGGCTCACATTCTTGACAGGTATTGACCGTCTCTTTATGGAAAACGCCATTTTCATCGGCGACTTCGATTTCTTTTTGCCCCTGGCATTTGTAGCCCTCTTCGACGGTACACTGATGGCAGCCATCGCCACTGTTAAAATTGCCGTCATCGCATTGCTCTTCTTCATCGAGCGTACCGTTGCCACAGGTCATAGGGGCACAAATGCCGTTGTCACATTCATAGCCTTCGGCAATCGAAGTACACTCAATACATCCAGGATTCTCACCGACATAGAAGATGTCACAGACCTCATTATCAGGATCCCAGTTTCCGTCGCCGCAGTAGGGGGCCTTTTTACAGTCAGCTGTACAGCCGCCATAGCTCCCGTCTCCGCCGACTTTTTTTCCTTCGAGCTCTAAGCCTTCATCGCATTCTTCATTCTGATCTTCTTGAACGATGCCATCACCGCAATAAGCTGCCAACTCGCATGCATCCGTGCAAAGTGGATTGCCGTCGTCATCTACCCCATAATCTGCCGGTGAATTGCCGGGATCGCAAGCTTCGTCGCCATCGATTTTCCCGTTGCCACATTTTTTACCCACAGCCTGGGAACATGCTCCCCCTTCTTTAGGGCATTCAAACCCGGCTTCAATGGCCATGCAGTCCGATGAGCAACCGTCGCCATCATTGTGGTTGCCATCATCGCATGTTTCCTTATTTTCGACTTTGCTGTTGCCGCATTGGGCCGTTCCAGGTTCATTCTGTTCACAGGCACCGCCCCGATCGGGGCACAAGTAGTTATCTTCGACAGTGGTGCAGTCGGCCGAACAGCCGTCCCCGTCGTTGGTGTTGCCGTCGTCGCAGGTTTCGCCGGCGTCTACTACCATATTCCCGCATTCGGGGACTGTTTCATTATCTTCAGAGGACGAATCGTCGTTGCAACCCCAGAGCAGGGTACAGCTGATGCCAATGACTTCTAATAGACGTTTATATTTCATGTTTTCTCCTTTTGGAATCCTATTTGGGCACTCACGTGTTTACACACGTTCGTGTTGTCCATTTTTATATAAATCTTTCATCATCACAATACCTGTGGGTAGACTCGAAGCGTCGATTTCGTGTGTGCTGAGGACGTGATAATTAGGGAAATGCGATAAAAAAGCTTCAGGTCCTGTAATAGGAAGACTGCACAACGGCGTTTGGTAATGGCATGGAATCGTGACGCGTGCACCGATTCTGAGTGCTAAATCGGCGGCCTCATGACCATCGATTGTATAAAATCCCCCCACGGGAATGAGCAGAATATCAATTCTTCCAAGCGCAGCGATCTGTTCATCTGTAAGAATTTCGCCGCAGTCCCCCATGTGCAGTATGCGCATGCCATCGGCCTCGATCAACTTCATCCAAACGCCGCCGCCGAATTTGGTTCCCTCAAATTTATCGTGCCATACAAAATGCGAAGTGACTTTGAGCGAGCTGTCGCACCAGTCGTGCCGCACAACGACCGGAATATTATGAATATCCCCCAGGTAATTGTGGTCGATATGCTCGTGCGTAATGAGCACAAAATCGGCGCAAGTACAAAACGGTGGGTAATTAAAACGACCTTTGAACGTCATCGATTCGTAAGGATCGATGACGATTCTGCGACCATCGTCCAAATCGATTGCAAAGGTTGCATGCGCTATAAAGGATAGTTTCATATTGTTTCTGTATTGCAAAAAAATGGGGATTAAACCGCTCCCTTTCAAGCGATATCTGGTATCATTTTTTCGACGGAAATACCAGAACATGCCATCGTATATGTTACTAATCGTGTAACTGTTCAGCCGCCATTCTTGTTTTTTTTAACAAACGGATTTGTTCGCATCTAACGATGCTTACTTTTAAGGACGAATGTGATTGTCATGGACACGGTTAATAACAGTAAATATAGGCAGCCTAACTGACAGTGGGGCTTGCCCCACTGTCAAATAGAGTACTGTTATTTTCTATGTCTACAACAATAGCAGGTTTGTAGCGCTTGAGGTTAAAGTCAATTCAAATACTTTAGAGAGATGGGGGAGGGGCCCCATCGAGAAAAGGATTGTCTGGGGTTATGAAAAGTAATGAATAAACAAAAATAATTGTGGGTTCCAAGGGTCTCAGACCCTTGGCGGGGTCCGGGGCAGAGCCCCGGCTGAGTAGTAACCACATAGCTTCGTTTTTTTCATTCTCATGTTGCACGAATCCCGTTATTTAGAATAAAATCATCTTACCTGAAATGAATCAGGTGTGAATCTGCATGGATGCGGCATGAGCCTTCTTGAATCTAAAAATATCCTTCTTTTCATTGTCATTTGGGGCAGCTTTTTTTGTGTCGTGGTCGGCTGTCAAAAGGGGCAGGCAAATCAAGAAGCCGAACCATTTAAAGAAGTCCGTGAGCTCAAGTGCCCGGATCATACGCGTCGCGTCGAGGTGACCAACACATCGTATCCCGAATATTATTGTGTAGGGATGGATGGCAGAACTGGACTTTGGCTTGAATTTGATGTCAATGGCAGGCTCAGGACGCGTGCGAACTACGTCAAAGACAAGCTCAATGGCGCATGGACCTCGTATCATCCCAATGGCCAGGTCGATACCGAGGGGCTGATGGAAAACGACGTTCGCACTGGCAAATGGACACAGTATTACGTGAATGGCAAGCTCCGCAGTGTTAAACATTACGAGAATAATCAGCTGCATGGCGGCGTTGAGCTGTATTACAACACGGGTACGATCATGGCCAGTGGTGATTATGTCAATGATTATGAAGAAGGACCGTGGAAAGTTTATACCCCAAAAGGAGAATTGGCCCGCGAATGCAGGCTTGAGCATGGGGAAGAAAAAGAATGCCAGATATTTATTAAGGATTTTCAGCCAACATCGAAATTTTATCCGTCTAAAGAGCGAGGGGCCTTGTAGAGACGTGTCGTGACACGTCTCGTCAAGGCCCGGACGGGGCGTTGCGGGGTGTCCCCGCATTGGGGGTAGGCGCGTATGACCATTTGCAGGGACGTTCCGTGAAACGTCCCTGCAAATGGTCATAGCGCCGCAGGGGGCTCGGCCCCCTGACAAATCAAACATTAGGTGCGTATCGAGCCGGTAGAGACGTGTCGTGACACGTCTCCCGGCGAGATAGCACCATCCCAAATAAAAAACATAAAAACAAAAGGTAGAGACGTTCCGTGGAACGTCTCCGATTATTTCAAATACAGGAGAGAGTATGGACGAAAAATTAGCCCGTTTGAACAACGCCAGGGTCAATGAAATTGTTGAAAAATACGTCGCACTGTGCGAGCCTGCCAAAGTTACGGTCATCGACGACAGTGCCGAAGATGCAGCAATTTTGCGGTCGCGCGCGCTCGAAGGCGGCGAAGAACATCTGCTGGCGATGAAAGGTCACACGTACCATTTTGACGGGCCGCAGGATCAGGCGCGGGATAAGGCGCACACGAAGCTGCTCGTGTCGAAGCCCGTCAATTTCGGGTTCGAGACGCAGACGCTCGACAGGCAGACCGGACTCGACGAAATTGAAGGGCTGCTCAAAGGCATCATGCGCGGAAAAGAGCTTTTTGTGCGGTTTTGCTGTCTCGGCCCCACAAACTCGCCATTCTCGCTGTTGGCGCTGCAGCTGACCGATTCGGCGTACGTCGCACACTCGGAGGATTTGCTGTATCGGCGCGGGTATGAGGCGTTTAAGGCTGCCAAAGACCCCAATGATTTCTTCGTTTTCGTTCATAGTGCCGGCGAACTCGAAAACGGCGTCACGAAGAATGTCGATAAACGCCGCATCTACGTCGATCTCGAGGGTGGGCGTGTCTTTTCGATCAACAATCAGTATGGCGGCAATTCGGTCGGCCTCAAGAAACTGGCTTTCCGTCTCGCGATTGCACGTGCACACCGCGAAGGATGGCTCGCCGAGCACATGTTCCTGATGGGCGTGCATGGCAAGCCCGGACGCGTGACTTATTTTTCGGGGGCCTATCCGTCGGCATGCGGCAAGACGTCGACGGCCATGATTCCGGGGCAGAGCATCGTCGGCGACGACATCATTTATGCCAAAGTGTTCGATCGTGAATTGCGCGCCGTCAACGTCGAACGCGGGATTTTCGGCATCATCGAGAATGTCAATGCCGTCGATGACCCAGAGATTTTCAATGTTTTGACGCACGAAGGCGAGTGCATCTTCTCGAATGTACTGATTTCGAAAGACGGCGTGCCCTATTGGACCGGTTCGGAAGTCGAACCGCCTGCCGAAGGCGGCAAGCATTATATGGGCACCTGGACGCCCGATATGAAGGATGTGCCCGTCTCGCATAAGAATGCGCGCTATACGATTACGCTCGAATCTCTCGTCAATCGCGATCCTGCGCTGCACGACCCGAAAGGCGTGCGCCTCGATGCGATGGTTTACGGTGGCCGCGATTCGGATACGAGCGTGCCCGTGTGCGAGTCGCTGTCGTGGGCGCACGGCGTGCTCCTGGGCGCCTGCATCGAAAGCGAGACGACGGCTGCGACCCTGGGACAGGAAGGGGTCAGGAAACATAATCCCTATGCGAACCTCGACTTTATGACGCTGCCTCTGTCCAAGTACGTTGCCGACCACCTTGCGATGGCCGACCGTCTCGATAAGACACCCAAAGTCTTTGTGACCAACTATTTTCTCAAGAATAAAGCCGGAAAATTCTGCAACCACAAGCTCGATAAGAAAGTGTGGATCCTGTGGGCCGAAGGCCGCGTACACGGCGATTACGATGCCATCGAGACGCCGGTTGGCTATATCCCCAAATACGAGGATTTGGTGCCGCTCTTTAAATCGGCTCTGCACAAGGATTATTCGCGCGAAGATTA
The DNA here is from genome assembly GCA_002395385.1 of Myxococcales bacterium UBA4248. Lineage (GTDB taxonomy): Bacteria > Myxococcota_A > Bradymonadia > UBA4248 > UBA4248 > UBA4248. Next base: position 159 of record DGWW01000224.1, on the reverse strand, counting down.
CGACGAGCAGTTCACAGTGCGCATCGAGGCTTACCGCGCCAAATGGCAGCGCATGGCCGATATCTTTGCAAAACTCGATATGCCTGCGCAGTTCAAGGCCGAATTGGATGCGCAAATTGCGAGATTGAATTCATAATTTTTTTTACAAACGGATTTGTT